>VFZD01000044.1 GCA_016871295.1 Actinomycetota bacterium
ACGGGTCGATCGAAGTCGAGGCGTTTGCGCACGCTGCGGGTGGTTGAAAGAAGTTCGTCGTTGGTCAGGTTGAGTTTCATGGCTTCAAGTGTGCCACGCCGAGAGGAAAATGAGAGACTTGGAAGGTGTTCAAAGCCCCATTTGCAGGTGAACGATTGGAGTCGAGATGACGACGGGCAACGGGGTGACGAGTTATAAAGACCGTGTTTCGGTGACGATCAAAAACTTTGTCGCCGAAGTGAGACTTGATCGCGCGGAAAAGCGAAACGCCCTCGACCCGGCGATGTTCGAGGCGATTGCCAAAGCGGGCGAAGACCTGGTCGCGAACCGCGAGATTCGAGCGGTGGTTTTGTCGGGGAACGGCAGTTCATTCTGCGCCGGACTTGACTTTTCGAGTTTCCAATCGATGGCGGGAGGCAAAAATTCTGGGGAGAACGCCGGGTCGATGAAACCGGGTGCGATCACCCACTTGGCGCAGCAGATTTGTTGGGTGTGGCAAGAGGTTCCGGTGCCGGTCGTGGCGGCGATTCATGGTCACGCTCTCGGAGGAGGAATGCAACTCGCGCTGGGCGCCGATCTGCGGGTGGCTCATCCGCAGACACAGTTCGCGATGCGCGAGGCGCATTGGGGTTTGATACCAGACATGACGGGCACGTTGATGTTGTCGCGATTGGTGCGCGACGATGTGGCAAAAGATTTGGTGTTTACGGCGCGCATCATCTCGGGGCAAGAGGCGCATCAGATCGGCGTGGTCACCAGGCTCGCCGAGAACCCTCTAGAAACCGCCCTGCAAATTGCCGGAGAAATCGCCGAACGCAGCCCCGATGCCGTGCGCGGGGCGAAAGCGTTGATCAACAGGTTGTCGAACGCTGGCGCGGCCGAACATTTTGCCGCGGAGCGTGAGATCATCTACAAGTTGATCGGCAAGCCGAATCAGGTCGAGGCGGTGATGGCCAACTTTGAAAAACGGCCCGCAAAATTCGGGTCGTCGAGTATTTAGGCTCTAGTTCTCGAGCCAAGGCGTCTCGTTAAACCGGCCAACGGATCGAGCATCGGGACGTGTTTGTCGCCGCTGACATCGGAAAAGGTGCTCAACTAATCGGTTCAGATCGGCGTGATCAATTCGGGCTGTATGAATCGCTTACGATAGGGAGCAATGTTGTCGCGGAAGTTCCAGTCAATCTGCATCGCCGTGCTCGTTTCGTCGTTCGTGATGGGGTCGTGCGGAGTCGACGTCTCAGGAACCGCGACGACGGTCGTGCCAATCGGACCAACCGACTTTGCGACGATCCCGCCCGTGCAAACCACCCTGCCAAACACGACGACAACGCTTCCGCCGGGAGCGATCGGGATCGAGCAAGAATATGTCGTTCAAGCGGGCGATTCTCCGATCAAGGTCGCCTCGATATTCGGCATCACCGTCACCGAGTTGCTGGCATGGAATGGCCTCGTCGCGCCGTCACAGTTTCCGTATCCGGGACGCAAACTGAGAATCCCGCCGTCGGCACAGGTGGTTTCGACCAATGTTCAGCAGACGACGACCCCCAACCCGGTAGGCAAACCCGGTTGCGGCAATCGGCCTGCAGGAACATACGAGGTCGCCCAAGGCGATTCACTTTATGCGATCATGAAAAAGTTCTGCGTTTCGATGCCCTCGCTATTGGCCGCGAATAGGTGGTCGAGCATCGACGTGTTCCTCTATGCCGGGATGAAAATCAACATCCCGCCGGCTGGTTCGTGACCTGAAATCAGCGCGAAGTTTTGTTGCGCCGTTTGGCCTGACGGGCGATCGCCAGCGAAATCAGTTCGTCGAGCAATTGCGGGTAACTGAGGCCTGAGGCCTGCCAAAGTTTCGGATACATCGAGATCGGCGTGAAGCCGGGGATCGTGTTGATTTCATTGCACAAAAACCCGCGCCCTGCACCACCGTCGCGCCGTTTTTCTTCGTAGAAAAAATCGACCCGAGCCATGCCCTCGGCCCTGAGGGTTTTGTAGATTCGCAACGCAAGTTGTCGCACTTGCTCGGTTTCTTTCGCCGACAACGGTGCGGGCACGAGCAACTTCGCGCCGTCGACGAGGTACTTGTCCTCATAGTCGTAGAACTCGCGGCTGGGGATTATCTCACCCGGCAAAGAAGCACGCGGGTCTTCGTTGCCCAACAGCGCGACCTCGATCTCGCGACCGACGATCGCCTCTTCGATCAGCGCCCACTCGTCGAATTCAAAAGCAATCTGCAACGCCGAGAGAACCCCTTCGCGGCTCTTTGCTTTTTGCACGCCGATCGACGAGCCCATGTTCGCCGGCTTGACGAACAACGGCAAGCCGAACTCTCTGATTGCTTGATCGGCGAATTGCGAATGATCATCGTTGGCCCGAACGACGAGAAATTTCTGCTGATCGATTCCGTTCGCCGCCAAGACCTGTTTGGCGACGCTCTTGTCCATGGCGACGGCGCTGCTCAACACGCCCGAGCCGACATATGCGACATGTGCGAGTTCGAGCATTCCCTGCACGGTGCCGTCCTCGCCCATCGGGCCGTGCAACAAAGGGAAGACGACGAGTTGAGTTTCGTCGTCGAGGTTTTTCAGGACAAGATCAGAATTGGTCGAAGTTCCCTTGATCTGAAGAGATTTGATGTCCGGCGACGTGGGCAACTCGGCATGAATCCATTCACCTCGGCGGGTGATGCCGATCGTCGTGACCGAATACTTTTCGGCATCCAATGCGCGCAGAACATGTGCGGCCGTGACGCAACTGACATCATGCTCGGCAGACTCACCACCAAAGAGAACGATGACCCGAGTTTTCAGATTTCGATTCGGTTGCGACACTCGTATTTACGGTACTCGCAACTTCGAGTCAAACAGCCGCTTCGCATCGACACAGTTAGGCTTGGGACAGTATGCGCTTCATGGCAGCAGATGTTGCTCGCGCTGTTGGCGGAGAACTGGTCGGCCCGAACGCTCACCTGTCGGGAGTCTCGTTTGATTCGAGAACTTTGACACCGGGACAATTGTTCGTGCCGATCATCGACCAAAGAGATGGTCACGATTTCATCGGCGACGCGATCAATCGGGGCGCGGGTGCATATTTGACTTCGCGCGAACCCCAGGGTCGAACTTCGATCAGGGTGTCTGACACCGCGGCGGCCTTGCTCGAATTGGGCAAATGGGCGAGGGGCAAACTCGACGATCGGTTGCAGAATCGAGTGGTGGGCGTGACCGGCTCGGTCGGCAAAACTTCGACGAAAGATTTCATCGTGGGCGCCGTCGGTGCAGGCTTTCGGGTGCATGCAAATGTTCGATCGTTGAACAATGATTTCGGACTTCCGACCACGATTTTGAACGCGCCCGACGCGAGCGAGGCGCTGGTGTTGGAAATGGGAATGCGTGGTTTCGGCGAGATCGCCAAGTTGTGTCGGGTCGCGAACCCGACGGTTGGCGTGGTGACCGCGGTGGCAAGTGCGCACACCGAGCGCGTCGGGTCGATCGAAGGTGTCGCCCGGGCAAAGCGAGAGTTGGTCGAGGCACTGCCTGTTTCGGGCACGGCGATTCTGAATGCCGACGACGAACGGGTCGTGGCGATGGCTGATGCGACACCGGCGAAGGTGCTGACCTACGGTCAGTCGGTCGACGCCGATGTGCGGATGGTTTCGTGCGAGTTCGATGATCGCGCCCGAGCGGTCGCCGAGGTCGACACACCGTGGGGTGCCGTTGGGTTGCGAATGCAAGTTTCGGGACGCCACATGGCGCACAATGCCCTCGCCGCGCTGTGCGTCGCCGGAGTTCTCGGGGTCGATTTGAGAATTGCCTCGACGGCGATTTCCAGCGCGAAGATTTCGGGGTCGCGAATGCAGATGCGAGATCTCACGACGGGTGCGCTATTGATCGACGACTCATACAACGCCAACCCGGCGTCGATGCGTGCGGCCCTGGAAACCCTGGAGATCTTGCCGGCCAAACGCCGGGTGGCGTTCTGCGGTTTGATGGCCGAATTGGCCGACCCAGAAAGAGAACATCGGGCGATTCGCAAAATTGCCGGGCAGTTGGGCATCGAACTTGTCGCGGTGGAGACGAATCTTTATGGCGTCGAGCCCGTTGGTTTCGAAGCGGCCAAGGCGATGCTCGGCGACCTCGAAGCCGGGGTCGCCGCGCTGGTGAAGGGTTCGAAGGTGGCGGGACTCAGCCGACTGTGCGAAGGGTTATAAAACAGTTTCCGCTTGGCGTTCGATTCGCTCGACCATGACGCGTGCCCTTGACCGGCCAAGACGCATCAGCCGCGTCGGTCATGCTCGAACCGATGCAACGCCAGTGCAATACTTGTGCAATGGATTCGAAAGTTGCCCAAAACGAACAGCGTTTCGCCGCGTCGGTTTCGTCGACGACGCAATCTTGCACCACGAGGCACGCGATTTTTTCTGAGTGTCCGCACTGCGGGTCTGCGTTGCACGCCGAGCACGCCCACTTCAAATGCTCGGGCTGTGGTTGGCGCGACAGTTGCTGCGACTGAGATTACAAAACCTTTAGACAGTCAACGGCCGTCTTGCCGAGCGCGTCGGCGGCGGGGCCGTTGGTGATTTCGCCACCGACCGTGTTCACGCCGAGTCGCAATGCCGGGTCGTTTTGTGCGGCCAGTTTCGTGCCGAACTTGGCGACGGAGAGCAAATACGGCAGTGTCGCGTTTGTCAACGCGTAGGTGCTGGTGTGCGGTACGGCGCCCGGCATGTTGCCGACGGCGTAGTGCAAGACCCCGTGTTTCTCGTAGACGGGCTCTTTGTGGGTGGTCTCGTGAATTGTTTCGATGCAACCACCTTGGTCGACCGCGACATCGACGATCACGGCACCGCGCTTCATCGTCTTGACCATCTCTTCGGAAACGACGACCGGTGCCCGCGCACCCGCGACAAGAACCGCGCCGATAACCAGGTCGGCCTGGGTGATGTAGCGCTCGATCGCGCCACGATTCGAGGCGATGGTCGTGATTCGCGAGCGGATTATTTGATCTAGAAATCGGAGTCGATCGAGATTTTTGTCGAGCAGAACCACTTCGGCTTCCATGCCACCGGCGATCCATGCCGAGTTCCAGCCGACATTGCCCGCACCGATGACGAGAACCTTCGCCGGATGCACGCCCGGCGCACCACCCATCAGCACGCCGCGACCACCGTTCGGGCTCTGCAGGTAAAAAGCCCCGACTTGCGTGGCGATGCGACCCGCGATTTCGCTCATCGGGGCGAGCAAGGGCAATGATCCGTCGGCTTCTTGCACGGTTTCGTAGGCGAGCGAGGTGGTCTTGTTTTTGAGCAGCGCATCGGCGACTTTTGGGTACGCCGCCAGATGCAGATACGTGAAGAGGGTGAGGTCGGGGCGCAAGAATTCGAACTCTTTGGCGGTCGGCTCTTTTACCTTGGCGACCATTTGATGCGACCACGCTTCGGCCGCGGTGGCGACGATCGTCGCCCCGGCGGCGACATATTGGTGATCTTCGATCGACGCGCCGACGCCCGCTTGGGTCTCGACGAACACTTCGACACCAGCCCGTTCAAGTTCGCGCACGCCGTCGGGGGTGAGTGCGACTCGACCCTCTGATGTCTTGGTTTCTTTCGGTACTCCGAGCGTTTTGATCGCCGAAGTCGTCATGTGGTCAAATCTAGTACGAATATGTAATGCTTATTGAGTCTCGTGGATATGCGTTCGGGGGTTCTGGCTAGTGGGTCTTGTTGATGGGAAGTGAACGCGGTTCGGTAGAACTCGTGAATGTCACCAAGCGTTACGGTGATGTCGTCGCGGTCGACACTCTTAATCTCGAAATCAACTCGGGCGAGTTTCTTTCGTTGTTGGGTCCGAGCGGTTGCGGAAAGACGACGACCCTGCGAATGTTGGCGGGCTTCGAACAACCCGACGAGGGTTTCGTGCGAATCAGCGGTGAATATGTGCAGGGAGTGCCGCCGTACAAGCGCGATGTCAACACCGTCTTTCAGCACTATGCATTGTTTCCCCACATGAGCGTCGCCGAAAATGTCGCGTATGGTTTGCGACAAAAGGGTGTCTCCAAAGACGAGATCGGAACAAAGGTCGTGGAGGCGCTCGACATGGTGCAAATGTCGAAGATGGCGACCCGCAGACCTCGACAATTGTCGGGTGGCCAGCAACAGCGCGTGGCCGTGGCGCGCGCGTTGGTGAATCGCCCGAGCATCTTGTTGCTAGACGAGCCGCTCGGCGCATTGGATCGAAAACTGCGCGAAGAAATGCAGATCGAACTGAAACTGTTGCAGAATCGACTCGGAATCACTTTTGTTTTCGTGACGCACGACCAGGAAGAGGCGATGTCGATGTCGGACCGAATCGCGATCATGTTGAACGGGCATGTCGAGCAGTTGGGCGACCCCGAGACTGTCTACGAGCGACCAACATCGGCCTTTGTCGCCGGGTTCATCGGACGCAACAACTTTTGGCGCGGAGTGGCGACGGAGAACGGCGCAAATGCCGACGACCAAACGGTGTTTGTCGCGTCTCGACCCAAAGAGAACGTGCCCACGGGCCAAGAGGCGTTGGCTGCGGTGAGACCCGAGTGCATAAGTCTTTCGGCGACAAAACCGGGCGCAAGCAGCAATGTCGTGGGTGCGAAAGTCGCGGGGGTTTCGCACTTTGGTGACGTGCTGCAATATGTCGTGAGCACGGGCTCGCGCGATCTGCTGGTGCAGGTGAGCCGCACCGACCCGGCCCGATTCGGGGTCGGCGACGAGGTGTGGTGCAGTTGGTCGGCCGACGACGTGTTCTTGTTCTCGGCCCGCCAGGCGTCGCTGGTGCTGGCGGGAACAGGGTCGGTTTAGAAACCTGACTAGTATTCAATTAATTAGAGGTGTCCAAAAAGTAATCGAAAAGGCAACTGAGACAGGGGGAGAAATGAAGAACGAAAAAAGACAACTGAGAATGTTGGCGCCAGAAGGTTTCCGTCGAAGCTTGTCGCGTCGAGCATTTCTTCAAGGCGGCACGGCGGTCGCCGGTTTTGCACTGTTGGCCAACGCCTGTGGTGGCGACGGTGACTCGGGTGATGCGGGTTCGGGTGGCGAGGGTCTTGCTTCGGGTGATTGGAGTCGCGTAATCAATAAGTCAAGTGGAACCCTGGCGATGTATACCTGGGGCGATTACAACGATCCCGACATCATCGGCCCGCTCGCCGAAAGCGAACTCGGGGTGAAGATGAAGGTCGACTACTACCCGAGCAACGAAGACCTCATCATCAAACTGGCGGCGGGTGCGGGCAACAGCGGCTTCGACATCGTCGTGCCGACCGGACCGTACATTCCGCAGATGATCGAGAAGGGTCTGATCCAGAAACTCGACATGTCGAAGATCCCAAACTTCGTCAATCTTGATTCGGCCTACACCTCTCGCGACTGGGATCCGAACAACGAGTACTCCGTCTGCAAGAACTGGGGCAGCACGGGCTACTTCTACAACAAGACGAAGGTCACTCGCAAGATGGAGACTTGGCAGGACTTCATCGACGCCTGCATGAACGAAGGCAGTGGTGACTGCGCGATGGTCGACACCGCACCAAACCTGTGCGGCATGTGGTATTGGGCGAACGGCTACAACTGGAACGACCAAGACCCGGCCAAGCTCGATGCGTGCGAGAAGTTCCTCGTCGACGAGTTCGCGCAGCACATCAAGGCGTTCGACTCTTACCCGAGCACGAAGCTCGCCGAAGGCGCATACTCGTTGGCCATGGGTTGGAACGGCGACTTGCGACAGGCCTACTCACGCATCGCCGATGCCGGCGGAAACCCCGACGAGTGGGTGTGGGTGCTTGGTGCTCCGGCCACCGAGTTGTGGATGGACACCTACTGCGTGGCAACCGGCGCACCGAACGCCGATGCCGCGCACGCGTGGATCAACTGGGAGTTCGTCCCCGAGATCTCGATCAAAGACCTGCAGTACCACGGCTACAACACCGGCTTGAAGAACATGGACTCGCTCGTTGCGGAGCTCGCACCAGACCTCGAGTTGGGCGAAATGATTTTCTTCTCGTCCGATCAGGTGGCTACGTTCCAGACGCAGGAGATCACACCGTCGCTCGATCGCATGGTGGACATCATGAACAAGGTCAAGGCAAAAGCCGGAGCCTGATCAATACGGCCAGGCGGCAGTAGGAGCCTGACTCGTCATGACCGCCGAAATTGCAATGGCGCGACGGCGACCACGTGCGCCTAAGTTTGCCCTCGCGTTGCCGTCGATCGTCTGGTACACGGCGTTCTTCATCGTGCCGATTGCACTTGTGGTGGTGTATTCGTTCGGCGCCAAAGACTCGAGCAAACTGGTGCCGGTCGATTTCTCGAACCCGTCCACTTCGAGTTACGGCGAGGTATTCGACGAAACGTTTTTCCAGGTGTTCCGCAGCACTGTGCGCATCGCCATCACGGCGACGCTGTTGTGCCTGCTGATCGGCTTGCCTGTCGCGTATTTTGCGGCGTTCAAGGTGAGCGAGAAGTGGCGCGCCATCGTGCTCGCCGCCGTGGTGGTGCCGAGCTTCACGAGTTTCTTGATTCGCACCGTCGCCTGGCGAATTCCGCTCGCGCCGAACGGCATGTTCTCCAAGTGGCTGCAAGACATCGGACTCGTGGGTGACAAAGGCATTCAGATTCTGGAGACCGCCGGCGCCGTGCAGTTGGCGATCGTCTACAACTACCTCGGGTTCATGATCCTGCCGCTGTACGTGGCGTTCGATCGCATCGATATTCGGTTGCGTGAAGCGAGCAAAGATCTCGGCGCTGGTCGCTTCTCAACTTTCTTCTCGGTGACTCTGCCGCTTGCCGGGCCAGGTATTGCGGCTGGCGTGCTTCTTACATTCATCCCGATGTGTGGCGACTACGTGACGGCGACCGTGCTGGGTGGCGCAAAGGGCAACATGATCGGCGCGATGATCGCGTCGCAGTTCAATCAGGCGCAGAACTGGCCGCTTGGTTCGGCGATGGCGGTGTTGATGATCGCGGCCGTATTGCTCACTCTGGTGGTCGGGGCCGCAATCGTGTGGCTGGTGCCGCGTGTGCTCGCATTGGCGGAACCGGTGATTCAGGCGTGGCGCCGGGCACAGGCGGGGAAGCCGCGCCAGGCTCGCGTGGCGCCATCGCGTCGACCCGCTCTCGCCGACGCTGTGTTGCATCGATCCCTCGGGGTCTGGACCATGCTCGTGCTGACCTTCCTCTTCATTCCGGTCGGGCTGGTTTTCTTGCACTCGTTCAATCGCGGTAACTCGTTCACGATCTGGTCGTATGCGGTCAGCACGAAGTGGTGGGGTGAACTGTTCGACGGCGCAGTCTTCGTGCAAACCGCGCTTTTGTTCGCTGCGATCGTCGTGCTCGCCGTCGTTGCGCGACGATTGTTCAAGCAGCGCGTCCAGTTCGGCGGCGGCTACACGGCGTGGTTGGTGCCGACTGGTCTCGTGCTCGCGCTGGTGGTGAACGGTGTGCTCACCAGTTGGTATGCGAACCTCTTTGATTTCTCCGGCATTGGCGACGCGATTCGCAACTCGTTTGTGGCGGCATTCGGCGCCACGGTGGTCGCGGTGGTGCTCGGCGGCACGGCAGGTGTCGCCCTCGCGCGAAGACCGGGCGCCTGGTCGAATGCGTTCATGGTGGTGGTGTTCCTCATACTTGTGACGCCCGAGATCATGGAAGCCATTGCACTTGCTACTTGGTTTCCGCGAATCCAGAACGTGGCAGCGGTGGGATACGTCTTCACCGAAGGCTGGGGGCCGTTCAACGGCGGGATGAACAAGTTGTGGGTTGGTCAGTCGATGTACGCATCCGCAGTGGTGACGCTGATCGTGCGCGCACGATTGTCCGGTTTGGACGAATCGCTCGAAGAGGCGGCGGGAGATCTTGGCGCGCCACCCGCACGCGCGTTCAGGCAGATCACGCTTCCGCTCATCGCGTCGGCGATGATCGCGGGCGGGTTGCTTT
Source organism: Actinomycetota bacterium (assembly GCA_016871295.1). Classification (GTDB taxonomy): domain Bacteria; phylum Actinomycetota; class Acidimicrobiia; order Acidimicrobiales; family Ilumatobacteraceae; genus BACL27. Next base: position 9,965 of record VFZD01000044.1, read on the forward strand.
CCTTCGCGTTGTGTCTCGACAATGCGGTCGTGTCATCGCTGATCAGCGAAGCCGGTTCGACCACGTTCCCCGTCGCGCTCCTCGGCGCCACGCGCAGCACGATCAAGCCGTTCTGGGGCGTGGGTGCGGTGAGTCTCTTCTTCGTGACGATGGCGTCGCTGTGGTTCCTCGTTGTGATCTTGCGTCGCGGCGGGGCATCGGCGGGCAACATCGCCGCGACCATCACCGGTGCGTGATCTGCAGGTGCCTGCGCGCATCGTCGCCGGCACATTGATCTAATCTTTTGAGATGGCCCGAAAGTGTGAACGCCCTTCGTGCAATGAACGCGGAGAAGTGGCCTATGTGATCGACACGGCGAACCTGGTCGTCAGCATCGATGCGCCGATTCCGCGCGACTCATCTCGGGTGAATGTTTTGTGTCGTCGCCACGCCGATGCGCTGGTCGTGCCGCGCGACTGGATTATTTTCGACAATCGGACGAAAAAACAGCGTTTGTTCAGTTCGCCGGCCGCGCCACGGGCCCAAAAAGTGAGGAAACCGAGGCGCGCAAAGAAAAAGGCGACGGCCGTGATCCAAGATTTGTTCGAATTCGCGACACGAGTGACGGCGCCACCGCCCGAACTCGTGGTCGAGGTCGCCCCCGAAGAGATCGACCACGGCGATCTGCAAGAAACCCAAGCGATGCCGTGGATGCCGCAATTCGATCGAACCGGGGATCTCGACGGAACCCTGAGGGCCAAAGGGCGCCTGCTTTCGCGAGCGTTCGGTTTCGACGATGTCGACTTGGATCACGATCAGCAGCATCCCGAGTATTAGCCGAATCAATGGATGTAGTCGCATCGGTCGAAGCGCCGGTTTCAGCCGAAAAGCTTTTTGATTTTGTCGCCGATCTGGGCAATTACCCGCAGTGGCTCGAGTTGGTGCACGAGGCCTCGTCGTCGAACGGCGACGCCGACCAGAACCCGGTTTGGTTGGTCGAGTTGCGCGCCCGGCTCGGCATTTTTGCGCGGTCGAAGCGGCTGCGAATGTCGAGAACAGTTTTCGATCGGCCGCGGGTGGTGGTTTTCGAGCGCGACGAAAAAGACGGCCGAAGACATTCGGCGTGGGTTTTGAAGGCCGTGGTCACCTCGACGCCGAACGGCTCGATGCTCGAGGCGAACCTGCACTACTCGGGCAGTTTGTTTACGGGTGGTGTGTTGGAGCGAGCCCTCGCCGAGCAAATCGCCGCGGCGCGAGAAAAATTGATCAGTTCGCTCAGCGCGAACTGATCGTCACCGGCTGACCGGCGGCGAGTTGACCGCAGGCGGCATCGATGTCGGTGCCGCGGTTGCGACGCACGGTCGCGTTCACGCCAAGATCGATCAGTTGGTCGGCAAATTTACGGACACCCGCTGGTGTCGTGCCCTTGGTCGGATAACCGGGTGTCGGATTCAGCGGAATCAGGTTGACATGTGCGCGCGGCTTGAGACCCTGACAAAGTTTGGCGAGTTCTCGTGCGTCGCGCGGAGTGTCGTTGACGCCGCTGATCAGCGCCCATTCGAAAGTTATGCGCCGGTTCTTCTTTTGCAGATATATTCGACACGCCTGCATCAGGTCTTCGATCGGGTAACGCTTGTTGATCGGCACCAAAGAGTCGCGCAAGTCGTTGCGTGCGGCGTGCAAAGACACGGCGAGGTTGACCGGCAGCGGGCGATCGCTCAAGGTGTTGATGCCAGGAATGATGCCGACGGTCGAAATCGTCAGGTGTCGGGCCGAGATGCCGATCGCGTCGTGAATGCGGGTTATGGCCTGCCACACGGCCTCTTCGTTGGCCAACGGTTCACCCATGCCCATGAACACGACATTGGCAAGACGCTGGTTGCGCTCGGCGCTCGTGCGCGCGGCGTGCACGACCTGTTCGACAATTTCGCCCGCGGTGAGTTGACGATTGAATCCGGCCTGGCCCGTCGCACAAAACCCGCAGGCCATCGCGCAGCCCGCCTGGGTGCTGACGCAAACGGTGGCGCGCTCGGCGTAGTGCATCAGCACAGATTCGATCTTGTGTCCGCCGTTCACGAGTTGCCAAAGAAACTTCGTCGTGTCGCCGCGGTC
>VFZD01000045.1 GCA_016871295.1 Actinomycetota bacterium
CGGTTCGAATCGCAGATAATGAGCCGGCACCGGTTCGCCAAACGAGGTGAATGATTCTGCACGCGAGTATCGCGTCGGGTAGTTCCGCTCTGCGTCGAGCACCCAAGCATCGTCTATTCACAAGGCGAAAGAAACATGGCAAATGCAAGCGCAGAAAAGGTTGCGGTGGTCAAAGAGGTGAGCGAAAAGTTCGCCAAGTCGAACGCCGCCATCATCACCGAATATCGCGGCATGAGGGTGGACTCGTTGGCAAGATTGCGTCGGGCGTTGCGTCCGCATGGCGCCGAGTACAAGATTTACAAGAACACTTTGGCCCGCTTCGCCGTTCGAGAGTCTGGTTGGGCCGAACTTGAACAGTTCTTGAAGGGCCCGGCGGCGATCACTTTTGTCAACGGCGACGCTTCGGCGGTGGCGAAAGTATTGAAGACCTACGCAAAACAAGATCCATTGCTGGTTTTGATCGGCGGCATGGTCGCAGGGAAGACGGTCAGCGCCAAGGAACTCAAGGCGCTCGCCGACCTTCCCCCGCGCGAGGTCATGCTCGCCCAACTTGCCGGCATGTTGCAGGCCCCACTGACCAAGACGGCGAACATGTTCGCCGCCCTGCCGCGCAAGACGGCCTATGCCCTCAAGGCATTGGTCGAGCAGCGTGAAGCCGCATAACTAAGACAAGATCCAACGGTTAAAGAAACAGACAATAAAAGGAGAAACAGAAATGGCACTTACAAAAGAACAGATTCTTGACGGAATCTCGGAACTCACGGTTCTCGAACTCAAAGAACTGCTCTCGGCATTCGAAGAGAAGTTCGGTGTAACTGCGGCGGCCCCGGTGGCCGTTGCGGCCGCTGGTGGTGCGGCTCCGGTGGCGGAAGCGGGTGCGGAAAAGGACGAGTTCACGGTCATCTTGAAACAGGGCGGCGCCCAGAAGATCGCCGTCATCAAAGTCGTGCGCGAGCTCACCCAATTGGGTCTAAAAGAGGCCAAAGACCTGGTGGATGGTGCACCGAAGCCCGTATTGGAAAAGGCCAGCAAAGACGACGCCGCCAAGGCGAAAGCCAAGCTCGAAGAGGCTGGCGCAACCGTCGAACTCGCCTGATAACTCGGGTCTGGCACCCGAACTTTCGGGTGCCGGCCGGGTGTTTCGACCTTCGGGTTGGTGAGTTGCATTGATTCACCGATAGGCTTGAACGTCGCCGTGAAATGCCCCCTGAGTACTTCAAACGAATTATTTAGTGGGTATTTCATCCCATTTTTCTGCTTGCCAATCTAGAACATTAGGAGTAAACTCGTGCCCTTTCGTGCTGATGCACGCGAACGGTATTCGTTCGCAACGCTTACCGATGCAATTGAAATTCCAAATTTGATCGGCGTTCAGCGCGAGAGTTTCGAGTGGTTTCTGACAGATGGTTTGCGCGAGGTCTTCGAAGACATTTCTCCGGTCAAGGGTGTAAGCGACGACCTGCAACTCGAGTTGACTTTCGATCCCGATGATCCGGATCTGAACCCGAAACCGAAGTTCACCGAGTCCGAGTGTCGCGATCGCGACATGACCTATTCGGTGCCGAAGTTTGTCAAGGCCAAATTCCTCAACCGTCCAACCGGCGAAATCAAGGAACAAACCGTGTTCATCGGTGATTTCCCGAAGATGACCGACAAGGGCACGTTCATCATCAACGGCACCGAGCGCGTCGTCGTGAGCCAGTTGGTTCGATCACCGGGCGTGATCTTCGAACCGGGCGAGCGTTTCCGTTTGCGCAACTTGTCGAAGTATCAGCTCGTCAAAGGCACGATCCATCCGTCGCGCGGAGAATGGCTCGAGTTCGACGTCGAACAAAAGCCGGGCAAAGAAGTGACCGCCGGCAGCCGCGTCGCCCGCAAACGACGCATGGGTGTATTCACGATCATTCGCGCGCTGGGTTACGACGAGATCAACGCGCCGGGTTTCATCGACCGATTCGTCGATCATTTCGACTTCCTCGAAGATCAGTGGCGCCGTGAAAAGGTGATCGCCCCGACGCGCGAAGAGGCGTTGCTCGAGATTTACAAGCGCGCCCGACCGAGCGAGCCACAAAACGTCGAGGCGGCCCGCGTCTATTTCGAGCAGGCGTTCTTCGGCGTGCGCTACAACCTTTCGCGGGTGGGGCGCTACAAGTTGAATCGAAAACTCGGCGGCGAGTTGAAGAAGATCCAAGAAATGTTCGGTCTCAAGGTCGGCACCGAATTGGGCAAACTCGACCTTCCGACCGACGACCAAGACGTGTTGAGCCGTTGCGAGGTGTTGGCCACGATCAGCTACATGCTGCACCTCGTCAAGCAAGAACCGGGTTACCGACTCGACGACCAAGACCACTTCGCCAACCGACGAATTCGCGCGGTGGGCGAGTTGATTCAGAACCAGGTTCGCATCGGTCTCTCGCGTATGGAGCGCGTTGTCCGCGAGCGCATGTCGACCCAAGACTCGGAGGCGATCTCGCCCCAGACGCTGATCAACGTGCGACCCGTGGTGGCCGCGATCAAAGAGTTCTTCGGCACCTCGCAGCTCTCGCAGTTCATGGACCAGGTCAACCCGCTGTCGGGTCTGACCCATCGTCGTCGACTGTCGGCCCTCGGCCCCGGCGGTCTGAGCCGCGAGCGCGCCGGTTTCGAGGTGCGCGACGTCCACTTCTCGCACTACGGCCGCATGTGTCCGATCGAGACGCCGGAAGGTCCGAACATCGGCTTGATCGGTGCGCTTTCGACCTACGCGCGAGTGAATCCTTTCGGGTTCATCGAGACGCCGTATCGACGCGTCAGTGGCGGCATCGTCACCGACGAAATCAAATACATGGCCGCCGACGAGGAAGAAAATTATGTCGTGGCGCAGGCCAACACGCCGATTTTGCCCGACGGTCGTTTGCGCGACGATCGAGTTTTGGTGCGTCGTTCACCGCAGGCGGCGAGCCTCGAGGATCTGAAGAAAATGCTCGAAGCCGAAAGTTTCTTCGGCGCGACTACAGACATCGGTTATGTCGAGGCGGCGGAAGTCGACTTCATCGACGTTTCGCCCAAGCAGATCGTTTCGATCGCGACCGCGCTGATCCCGTTCCTTGAGCACGACGACGCCAACCGCGCGTTGATGGGCGCGAACATGCAGCGTCAAGCGGTGCCGCTGATTCGAGCCGAGGCGCCGTACATCGGCACCGGCGTCGAAGTGCGCGCGGCCCGTGACGGCGCAGATCTGCTGCTGGCCAAAGACGACGGTGTCGTCGAGGCGGTCACGGGTTCGACGATCGTCGTCAAATACGAGAACTTGCCCAAGCGCGAGCACGAACACAAGTTGTACAAGTTCCTGCGCTCGAACCAAGACACCTGCATCAATCAGATTGCCCGGGTCAAAGAGGGGCAGAAAGTCAAGAAGGGAGACCTGCTCGCCGACGGTCCGAGCACCGATCAGGGCGAACTCGCTCTCGGCAAGAACCTGCTCGTGGCGTTGATGCCGTGGGAGGGCTACAACTTCGAGGACGCGATCATCTTGTCTGAGCGATTGGTCAAAGAGGACGTGCTGACCTCGATTCATATTCATGAATACGAGGTCGACGCGCGCGACACGAAACTGGGTGCCGAAGAAATCAGCCGCGACATCCCGAACTTGTCGGAAGATATTCTGGCCGACCTCGACGATCGCGGAATCATTCGGGTCGGCGCCGAAGTGGGCCCCGGTGACGTGCTCGTCGGCAAGGTGACCCCGAAAGGTGAAACCGAACTGACACCAGAAGAGCGTTTGTTGCGCGCGATCTTCGGCGAAAAGTCGAAGGAAGTTCGCGACACCTCGCTCAAGGTGCCGCACGGCGAAGGCGGAAAAGTAATCGACGTCAAGGTTCTCAAGCGCGCCGCCGAAGCAGACGAGGAGCCGGGCGACGAATTGCCGCCGGGTGTCAACCAGATCGTGAAGATCCACGTCGCGCAAAAGCGCAAGATCAGCGTCGGTGACAAACTCGCCGGTCGGCACGGCAACAAGGGCGTGATCTCGAAGATCCTGCCCGTCGAAGACATGCCGTACCTCGAAGACGGCACCCCGGTCGACATCATCTTGAACCCGCTCGGTGTGCCGAGCCGAATGAACATCGGCCAGGTGCTCGAGGCCCACCTCGGCTATTGCGCGCGATGGGGTTGGCAAGACGAGAAGAGCGGCAAGACGATCGGCGAGAACGTCGTTCGCGGCACCGAGTCGAAGACTCGCCCGTCGACACCGCCGGCAACTTTCATTTCGACCCCCGTTTTCGACGGCGCCCACTGGGACGAAGAAGATCAATCGGGTGCGCACCCGACTATTCGGACGATTCTCAAAAACCTGACGCCAGAGTCGGTCGACGGCAAGCGTCTGATCGGCCATGACGGCAAGGCCGTGTTGCGCAATGGTCGCACGGGTTTGCCATACGACAACCCGATCACGGTCGGCTACATGTACATCTTGAAACTCAATCACCTGGTCGACGACAAGATCCACGCCCGTTCGACCGGCCCATACTCGATGATCACGCAACAACCCCTGGGTGGCAAGGCCCAGTTCGGCGGTCAAAGGTTCGGCGAAATGGAAGTGTGGGCACTCGAGGCCTACGGGGCGGCGTATTGCTTGCAAGAATTGTTGACGCTCAAGAGCGACGATGTGCTCGGGCGAGTGCGCGTCTACGAAGCGATCGTCAAAGGCGACAACATCCCCGAGCCGGGCATCCCCGAGAGTTTCAAAGTGCTGATGAAAGAGATGCAGGCGCTTTGTCTGGATGTCGAGGTCATCTCGGACGAGGGCAAGCAGGTCGAGCTCACCGACCTCGACGAAGAGGTCTATACGGCGGTGCGCGAACTGGGCATCGACATCAGCCGCAACGAACGCGGTTCGGATGCCGACGACCGAGAACGCGAGCGTCGCCGAGAGAATTTCAACTGAGCATTAGTCGCAGCACAACAAAAGGAACACCATGTCAGATGTAGGAATCGACGAGAACAAGCAAAAGCTGGACATCAACAGTTTCCAGCAGCTTCGAATCGGTTTGGCCAACGCCGACGACATCCGCAACTGGTCGCGCGGCGAGGTCAAGAAGCCCGAGACCATCAACTATCGAACCCTGCGTCCCGAGCGCGACGGTCTGTTTTGCGAAAAAATCTTCGGACCAACCCGCGATTGGGAGTGCTATTGCGGCAAATACAAGCGCGTCCGCTTCAAGGGCATCATCTGCGAGAAGTGCGGTGTTGAGGTAACCCGTTCGAAGGTTCGCCGTGAGCGCATGGGTCACATCGAACTCGCCGCGCCGGTCGTGCATATTTGGTATCTGCGCGGAACACGCAGTTGGTTGGCCTACCTTCTCGGCGGTCTCGAGTCGCGCGACGAAATCAAAGCCAAACAGCTGGAAAAGGTCATCTACTTTGCCGCCTGGTTGGTGAGCGAGGTCGACGAAGACAAACGCCATGTCGAAATGTCCGATCTCGAGAACCAGTACAGCGAAGATCGCGAATTGATGGCCAAGCAGCGCGAAAAGGAAATCAAACAGCGCCAGAAAGACGCCGAAGTCGAGCTCAAGCAACTCGAAAAGGACGGGGCGAAAGATAGCGACATTCGCGCGCGACAGAAGTTGATCGACAAAGACATCCAGATGATCAACGATCGCCACACAAAAGATCTGGACCGCGTCGAACGCGCCTTCGAGACATTCCAGAAGATGCATCCGCGCATGATCATCGACGACGAAGAACTTTGGCGCGAGATCAAAGACCGATACGAGGACTACTTCAAGGGCGGCACCGGCGCCGAGGCGATCAAGGCGTTGATCGACTCGATCGATTTCACCCAAGAAGAAGCCGTGCTTCGCGATGCGATCATGAACGGTCTCAACGGAAAGGCGTTGTCGACGCAGCGCAAGCAAAAGGCGATCAAGCGACTGAAAATCGTCGCTTCGTTCAACCGTCGCGACAGCGACGATCGTCTGGTGAACAACCCTAAGGCGATGATTCTCGACGTGATCCCCGTGATTCCGCCGGAGTTGCGTCCGATGGTTCAACTCGACGGTGGTCGTTTTGCGACATCCGACTTGAACGATCTTTATCGTCGAGTGATCAACCGCAACAACCGTTTGAGCCGTTTGCTCGAGTTGGGCGCGCCCGAAATCATCGTCAACAACGAGAAGCGAATGTTGCAAGAGGCGGCCGATGCTTTGTTCGACAACGGTCGTCGGGGTCGTCCGGTCAGCGGCCCGGGCAATCGCCCGCTCAAGTCGCTTTCAGACGGGCTCAAGGGTAAGCAAGGTCGCTTCCGACAGAACTTGCTCGGCAAGCGCGTGGACTATTCGGGTCGTTCGGTGATCGTCGCCGGCCCGACTTTGCGACTGCAACAGTGCGGTCTGCCGAAGTTGATGGCTCTCGAATTGTTCAAGCCGTTCGTAATGAAGCGTCTGGCCGACCAACAACTCGCGCAAAACATCAAGTCGGCAAAGCGCATGGTCGAGCGTCGTCGCCCACAAGTTTGGGACGTGCTCGAAGAAGTGATCAAAGAGCACCCAGTGCTCTTGAACCGCGCCCCGACGCTGCACCGACTCGGCATCCAGGCTTTCGAGCCCGTGCTGGTAGAGGGCAAGGCGATTCACCTGCACCCGCTGGTCTGCACCGCGTTCAACGCCGACTTCGACGGCGACCAAATGGCGGTTCACCTGCCGTTGTCGGTCGAAGCCCAGGCAGAAGCCCGCGTCTTGATGCTTTCGGCGAACAACATTTTGTCGCCGGCGTCGGGTCGACCGATCGTTACTCCGCAGCAAGACCTCGTAATCGGCGGTTTCTATTTGACCCGCGACGACGCAGGTTTGGCGGGCGAAGGTCGCGTGTTCAAGTCGATGTGGGAAGTCACCCGCGCCCTCGACGAGGGAAGTCTGGACCTGCACGCCAAGATCAAAATGATTGAGTCGGTCGATGGTCCGTCGTCGCGATTCGAAACGACGGCGGGTCGATTGCTGTTCGAAGAGGCTTTGCCGGAAGACTTCACCCAACGATTCGGTCACATCACTTCGCCAATAAAGAAAAAAGAATTTGGCGTGATCGTCGAACGACTCAGCGACAATTATCCGAAGGCCGAGATCGCCTCGTCTCTCGACGCGATCAAGAACCTTTGTTATCGCTACGCCTCGCAGTCGGGCTTGACCGTTTCGGTTGATGACGTGAAAACACCGTCGAACAAGCGAACGATCTTGGACGGCTATGAGAAACAGGCCGAAAAAGTCGAGACCCAGTTTCGTCGCGGCATCATCACCGATGGTGAGCGTCGAAGCCAGGAAGTTCGCATTTGGACGCAGGCGACCTCGGATGTGCAAAAAGCCATGGAAAAAGAGTTCGAAGAACTCCGCTTCAACCCGGTCGACATGATGATCAGTTCTGGTGCTCGTGGAAACATGACGCAGATGCGTCAGATCGCCGGTATGCGTGGTTTGGTCGCCAACCCTCGTGGTGACATGATTCCGCGTCCGATCAAGAGCAATTTTCGCGAAGGTTTGCAGACCCTCGAATATTTCATCTCCACGCCAGGTGCGAGAAAGGGTCTCGTCGACACCGCGTTGCGCACCGCCGACTCGGGTTATTTGACACGTCGTCTGCACGACGTAGCACAAGAACTAATCGTTCGCGAAGATGACTGCGGCACCACTTTGGGTGTCTGGGTTGAAAACGTCGGTGCTGACACCGCCAACGCTCGCGCTTTTTTGGAGACGAAATTGTTTGGTCGAGCATTGCTCAACGATGTTGAACTCTCCGATGGTTCGGTAATGCCGCGCAACACGATCGTCGGCGACGAAGAACTTGTCAAGTTGCGCGACGACTCGAAAGTCACCCGTGTGCGGGTGCGCTCGGTAATGACTTGCGATGCCGAAGTTGGCGTGTGCGCCAAGTGCTATGGGCGATCACTGGCCACCGGCAAGGACATCGAACTTGGCGAGGCGGTCGGAGTAATTGCCGCCCAGTCGATCGGTGAGCCGGGCACCCAGCTGACGATGCGCACCTTCCACACCGGAGGTGTGGCGGGCAAAGACATCGCCGGTGGTTTGCCACGCGTCGTTGAACTGTTCGAGGCGCGCAATCCGAAGGGCTCGGCACGTCTCGCGCCAGTCACCGGGGTCGTGCGAATTCTCGAAGACGAGGGCAAGGGTATTCCGATCAAGTTCATCGATGATCAGGGTCAGGAGACCGAAATCGTCCTGCCGACGGGTAGCCGGCCGCAGATCAAAGACGGACAAAACGTCGAGGCGGGCGACCATATCACCGACGGCCCATTGGATCCGAAGGAACTGATGCAGATCAAGGGCATTCGTGAAACACAGCAATACCTCGTCGAGGAAGTGCAGAAGGTGTATCGCGATCAAGGCGTGTCGATTCACGACAAGCACATCGAGCTGATCATTCGTCAGATGACGCGCCGCGTGAGCGTGCAAGAACCTGGCGACACACATTTCTTGCCCGGTCATCGCGCCGACTCGAAAGAGTTCCGCGATGTGAACCGCGCGATCGTCGAACAAGGAAAGAAACCGGCCGAGGGTCGCCCCGAGTTGATGGGCATCACCAAGGCTTCTTTGGCGACCGAGTCGTGGTTGTCGGCGGCGTCTTTCCAAGAGACGACCCGCGTGCTCACCGAAGCGGCGATCGACGGCAAGTCAGATCACCTGGTCGGTTTGAAAGAAAACATCATCATCGGAAAGTTGATTCCTGGCGGCACCGGCATGGATCGCTACAACCTGTTTGATGTCAGCGCACCCGACTATGTGCCGATGCCCTATTACTCGAGTGACGACGAATCAGACCCGGCGGCGTATTTGGCCGGTTTGCAGGGCAACTATGTTGCCGACGAGCAGACCGACGAGTACCCGGGCGAAGCATCCGTTGATTCGGCGTCCACCCAAGACGAGGCGGTTGCGACCGACTCCGACGATTCATCCGATACGGGTATCGCCCAATAACAGTTCGTCGTCGAGGCCGGACAGGTTGCCGAGCCGAGGCGTTGAACCGTAGTATTTATCGTCCCGTTTTCGGGCGGAGTCAGGTAGTTAACCGTTATCCAAGCAATTTGAGAAAAGGTAGTTCGCGTGCCCACAATTCAGCAGTTGATCCGCCAGGGTCGGAGTTCGAAGTTTTCGAAAACCAAGACCCCCGCGCTCAAGGGTTCACCCCAACGTCGCGGGGTCTGCACGCGTGTTTTCACCACCACACCAAAGAAACCGAACTCGGCGTTGCGCAAGGTCGCCCGTGTGCGTCTGACAAGTGGCGTCGAAATTACCGCCTATATTCCGGGCGAGGGTCACAATTTGCAAGAGCACTCGATCGTTCTCGTGCGCGGAGGTCGTGTTCGCGACCTGCCGGGTGTGCGCTACAAAGTTATTCGTGGCGCGCTTGATGCCGCCGGTGTGAAAGATCGCAAACAGGCTCGCAGCCGTTACGGCGCGAAGAAGAAGTAGGGAGTCATGCCACGCAAAGGTCCCGTCGCCCGTCGCGAATTCGCCGCTGATCCCGTTTACAGGTCTGCGCTCGTAACCCAGATCGTCAACAAAGTCATGCTGCACGGCAAGAAGAGCATCGCCGAGTCGATCGTCTACGACGCGATGAAAGTAATGGAAAAGAAACTCGGCTCCGAGCCGTTGACCGCGGTGAAGCGTGCGATCGACAACGTCAAGCCACCGCTCGAAGTGCGCAGTCGACGCGTGGGAGGTGCGACGTATCAGGTTCCTGTCGAAGTCCGTCCTCGTCGAGCCACGACTTTGGCGATTCGCTGGATCGTCGAAAACGCCCGCGATCGTCGCGAGAAGACGATGGCCGATTGTTTGGCCAGCGAACTTATGGACGCGTCGAACGGGCTTGGTGCATCGATGAAGAAACGCGAAGACATTCAGAAGATGGCCGAGTCGAACAAGGCCTTCGCCCACTACCGCTGGTAAACAGCAGCCCGAGCAAATAGGTACACCCCCATGCCATCACGCGAGTATCCACTTGAGAAATATCGAAACATCGGCATCATGGCCCACATCGACGCCGGCAAAACCACCACGACCGAGCGCGTGCTCTATTACACGGGCAAGACCTACAAAATTGGCGAGGTGCACGAGGGTGCCGCCGTCATGGACTTCATGGTGCAAGAACAAGAGCGCGGTATCACCATTACTTCGGCCGCCACCACCGCGATGTGGCGTGACCATCGGATCAACATCATCGATACCCCGGGTCACGTCGACTTCACGATCGAAGTAGAGCGCTCGCTGCGCGTGCTCGACGGTGCAGTCGCGGTTTTCGACTCGGTCGCGGGTGTCGAGCCGCAAACCGAAACTGTTTGGCGCCAGGCCAACAAATACAGGGTGCCGCGCATGTGTTTCATCAACAAAATGGACCGCACGGGTGCCAACTTCTATCGAACACTCGAGATGATCAAAGATCGCCTGCAGTCGGTGCCCGCTGTTTTGCAACTTCCTTTCGGTGCCGAAGCGAATTTCAAGGGCTTGATCGACATCGTCAAGATGAAGTCGATCGTTTGGGAGGGCGACGAGAAAGATTCGCCCTATCACGAGGAAGAAATTCCCGCCGACTATCTCGACAAGGCGAAAACGTATCGCGCCGAGTTGCTCGACCTCGTCGCCTCAGAAGACGAACAACTGATGGAGAAGTTTCTCGCCAATGACGACCTCAGCGAAGAAGACCTGCGCGCTGGTATTCGCAAAGGCACCTTGGCTTTCAGTTTCGTGCCGATTTTGTGCGGTTCGGCGTTCAAGAACAAGGGTGTGCAACAGATGCTCGACGCGGTCGTCGATTACCTGCCGTGTCCGCTCGACATTCCGCCGGCGGCGGGCACGAGCACGAACGGCAAGGAAAACCTCAGTCGCGAGGCCAACGAGAAGGCACCGTTCTCGGCTCTCGCTTTCAAGATCGTCGCCGATCCTTTCGGTCGTCTGACATATTTCCGCGTTTATTCGGGCACGATCACCAAGGGCGACGAGGTTTACAACTCGGTCAAAGAAAAGCGCGAGCGGGTCGGCCGACTTCTGTTGATGCACGCGAACCAACGCGAAGACATCGAGTTCGCCATGGCGGGCGACATCGTGGCGGGCCTCGGTTTCAAAGACGTGACGACCGGCGACACGCTCTGTGATCGAAGCAACCCGATCGTGCTCGAGCGAATGGTTTTCCCTGAGCCGGTCATTCACGTCGCAATCGAGCCCAAGACGAAGAACGACCAGGACAAACTTGGCAAGGCGTTGAAGTCATTGTCGGACGAGGACCCGACGTTCAAGGTTCGAACCGACGAAGAGACCGGCCAGACGGTCATCTCGGGCATGGGTGAATTGCATCTTGAAATCCTCGTCGACCGAATGCAACGCGAGTTCGCCGTCGACGCCACCGTCGGCAAACCGCAAGTCGCGTATCGCGAAACCGTCACCAAGAAAATCGAGAACGTCGAGTATCGACACATCAAGCAGACGGGTGGTTCGGGTCAATTCGCGGTCGTCAAGGTCACGATCGAGCCGAGCGGACCTGGTGGTGGTTATCAGTTCGAAGACGAAATCACTGGCGGTCGCATTCCGCGCGAATACATTCAGCCCGTCAACCATGGCATTCAGTCGGCGCTCGATACGGGCGTGCTGGCGGGATACCCGACGGTCGACGTGAAAGTGTCGCTCGTCGACGGCCAGTATCACGACGTTGACTCGAGTGAAATGGCGTTCAAGATCGCCGGTCAAATGGTGTTCCGCAAGGCGGCCCAGTTGGCCCGACCGATCCTTCTCGAGCCGATCATGGCCGTAGAAGTCGTGACCCCCGAGGACTACATGGGCGACGTAATCGGCGACCTTTCCAGTCGCCGAGGCCGTATCGAGGGCATGGAAGCCAATGGAAACGCCCAAATCGTGCGTTCGCAGGTTCCGCTTTCGGAAATGTTCGGATACAGTACAGACCTGCGTTCTCGCACTCAAGGGCGTGCGACCT
>VFZD01000046.1 GCA_016871295.1 Actinomycetota bacterium
GTCGTGCCCGACTTGGTGGTCTCGACGAGATAGCCGAGCGCCTGCAACTCGAGACGCAATGCGTCGGCTTTGGCGAAATCTTTCACAGCGCGCGCCGCGTCGAGGGCCGCAGCCTTGGCCCTGGCTTCGGGGGCAATTTCGTCGTTGACACGAATCTGCAGACCAACCGCAACGCACATCTCGCGCACGGCCGACGCGACACCGGCGGCAACCGCAACATCGCCCGCATCGACGGCGATGTTGGCGCGACGCACGGCGTCGAACAACACCCCCATCGCCACGGGAGTGTTCAAATCGTCGTTCATCGCCGCCCGAAACTCGTCGAGCGTCGCCGCGTCGGCATCGGCGACGAGACCACTCGTGCGCGAGGCGAACGCGTCGATGCCCGCGAGCGCGTTGACCGACGCGTCGAGATTGTCTTTGCCGACGCGCACCGGTGATCGATAGTGGGTCTGCAGAAGCAACATTCGATAGGCGCGCGCATCGTAACGGTCGAGCAGGTCGAGAAGATTCGTTACGTTGCCGAGGCTCCTCGCCATTTTTTCACCCTCTGCATCGACGACGAAACCGTTGTGCATCCAATGCTGGGCGAAGGTTTTGCCGAGCGCGACGGCTTGGGCGCGTTCATTCTCATGATGCGGAAACCGAAGATCGGCGCCGCCGCAGTGCAAGTCGAAACCTTCTCCCAATAATTCGAGGCTCATCACGACGCATTCGCTGTGCCAACCCGGCCGACCCTCGCCCCACGGCGACGGCCATGAAGGCTCGCCCGGTTTGGAGAACTTCCACAGCGCAAAGTCGGCGGGATGTCGCTTCTCCTCCGCGCCCAACACCGCCCGATCTCCGCCGCCGGCCAGCATTTCGTCCAACGACTGATGCGCGAGCGCGCCATAGTCGGGCACGCTCTGCACCGAGAGGTAAACGCCGTCTGATGTCGCATATGCCGAACCGTTGGCCGTCAAAGCGCCGATCATCTCGACCATCTGCTCGACATACTCGGTCGCGTGCGGCACGTCTGTCGGTCGCTGCACGCCGAGGCGACCCATCGCGTCGAACCACACGCTCTCGCATTTATGGGTGATCTCTTGCCACGGTCGTTGTTCGCGATTCGCCCGATTGATGATTTGATCGTCGATGTCCGTGACGTTCGAAACCAGACGAACCTTGATTCCGCTCCACTCGAGATAACGGCGCAGGATGTCGTAAACCAATGTCGCCCGTCCATGACCGATATGCGGCGGGCCATAAACCGTCGGACCACAGAGGTAAATGCTCAACCGCCCCGGCACGCGCTGTTTGAGCGGTCTTACTTGCGAACTCGCGGTGTCATACAAATTAAGCACGTTGATTAAGGATAGGCGAGTACCGTTATTTCGTCATGCCACGCGTACCAAAAAAGCCGACGATGGATGGTGTCGAGGCTCGTCTCGTCGCAGAGTGGGAACGCGACGGCACATATCGATTTGATCGCGCCGCGCAACGCGCGAATATTTTTTCGATAGATACTCCGCCCCCGACCGTGAGCGGTTCGCTGCACATGGGCCACGTTTTTTCATACACCCACACCGACACGCTCGCGCGTTTTTGGCGCATGCGCGGAAAAACAGTTTTCTACCCGATGGGCTGGGATGACAACGGTCTGCCAACCGAACGGCGCGTGCAAAACTATTTCGGCGTTTTGTGCGACCCGTCGTTGAAATACGTCGCCGACTTCAAACCACCGTTCCGCGGTGATCCGCCCAAGAACCACAAACCGGTGCCGATTTCAAGGCCAAACTTCATCGAGTTGTGCGACGAACTCACCGCGCAAGACGAAAAGGTGTTCGAAGATCTGTTCAGAAGACTCGGCCTGTCGGTCGACTGGAGCCTGCTCTACACGACCATCAGCGAACATGCCCGTCGCACCGCACAAACGGCTTTCTTGCACAATCTCGAACGCGGCGAGGCATATACGCAAGAGGCGCCGACTCTGTGGGATGTCGATTTCCGCACCGCCGTCGCCCAGGCCGAACTCGAAGATCGCGAGCACCCCGGTGCCTTTCATAAACTCGTTTTTCACCAGACCGACGACGCGCGCACCGACCTGATAGTTGAGAGCACGCGACCCGAACTGATCGCCGCTTGCGTCGGTCTCGTCGCCCACCCCGACGACGCAAGATACGCGCATCTTTTCGGCAAGCACGTGCGATCGCCGATCTTCGATGTCGCCGTGCCCGTGCACCCGCACCCGCTCGCCCAGCCCGACAAGGGTTCGGGCATCGCGATGGTCTGCACCTTCGGCGACTTGAACGATGTGGTGTGGTGGCGCGAACTGAACCTCGAAACCCGCCCGACGATCGGTCGCGACGGTCGATTCGTCGCCGAGGCCCCCGAAGTCATGTCCGACCGGGGCAAAAAACAATATGCACGACTCGCCGGAAAATCGGTGAAACAAGCCCAGAAGATCACCGTCGAAATGTTGCGCGAAAACAACGAACTCGCCGAAGAACCGCGGGCGATCATGCACCCCGTGAAGTTCTATGAAAGAGGTGACCGACCGCTCGAGATTGTGACGAGTCGGCAATGGTATATCCGCAACGGTGGTCGGGATCAAAAACTTCGTGAAACTCTGTTGCACAGGGGCGACGAATTGACCTGGCATCCCGACTTCATGCAATACCGCTACTCGAATTGGATTGATGGATTGAGCGGCGACTGGCTCGTGAGCCGACAGAGATTTTTCGGCGTTCCGATTCCGCTTTGGTATCGACTCGATGACGACGGACAGATCATCCATGACAATCCGTTGGTGCCGAGCGCGCAACAACTGCCCGTCGACCCGAGCACCGATGTTCCCGACGGCTTCGTCGGCTCACAGCGCGGAGTGCCCAACGGTTTCGTCGGCGACCCCGACATCATGGACACTTGGGCGACATCTTCGCTCACCCCGCAGATCGCCGGTCGCTGGGTGGACGAACCAAAACTTTACGAGAACATTTTTCCCATGGATGTTCGCCCGCAGGGACACGACATCATTCGCACCTGGCTTTTCGCGACGATGGTGCGGTCAAACTTTGAACACGGACTTTCGCCATGGAAGAACGCCTGTCTTTCGGGTTGGATTCTCGACCCGGATCGCAAGAAGATGTCGAAGTCCAAGGGCAATGTCGTCACGCCGGCCGATCTTTTCGATCAATACGGCAGCGACGCAGTTCGCTATTGGGCGGCCAGCGCCCGACCCGGTGTCGACACGGCTTTCAGCGAAGAACAAATGAAGGTCGGCCGAAAACTTGCGACCAAACTTTTGAATCTGACGAAGTTTGTTTTGGGGGCGGGCGATGTCGACCCGACCAAATCCGCGCCGGTCGACCTCGTCGATCAGGCGATGTTGGCCAGACTTGCAAATGTCGTCGAAGAGGCGACTAGGTCGCTCGAACAATTCGACTACGCGCGAGCGCTCGAGCGCACCGAGGCGTTCTTCTGGTGGTTCTGTGACGACTATGTCGAACTCGTCAAAACCCGCGCCTATGGCGAGAACCAAGACTCCTCGTCGGCGCGGGTCTCGTTGCAACGTGCCCTGAGCGCCGTTCAACGACTGCTCGCGCCGATGTTGCCGTTCGCCTGCGAAGAGGTTTGGTCGTGGTGGCAAACGGGTTCGATTCATCGCTCAAACTGGCCGACGGTCGCCGAAACTTTGGACGGTCTCTCCCCGCGCTCGGACGCCGAACAATGTCTGGAGGCGACATGCACGATTCTGGCTTCGGTGCGTCGGGCAAAAACCGAGGCGAAAGTTTCCCAACGCACCCAGGTTGAGCGACTGGTTGTGAGAGGCGACGAGACATCGATCGAGTTGGTGAAAAACAATCTCGACGATCTTCGCAACGCCGGTGCGCTCAAAAAAATCGAATTCGTCGCCACATCTTCTCGCGCCGATACCCCACAAGTATCGGCCGAGGTCACTCTGGCTTCACAACTAAACTGAAGTTCGCATGCCGCGGACGAAAAACATGAAGGCTGGCGTTCGCCCGAGACCAAAACTGCACTACTTCGTGCTCGTGTTCAACATCTTCGTGGTCTGCACGCTCGTCACGAGTGCGCTCGGTCTGCTGTGGATCAACGGCCGCATCAATCAGCGCCTCGTGGTCACCCTCAACCAACCGGGCAACCCCGTTTCGGATGATCAAACAACCCCCCTCGGTTCGGATTGGGATTTGAGCACGGAAAATCTCGACGCCGAGAACTTTTTGTTGACGGGTTCAGACAATGGTGCGTGCACCGACCCCGACAGTGTCACCTCTGGCGGCATCGGCGATCGCACGAGTTTCGGCGAGCGCAGCGACACGATAATGCTCATCCGCATCGATCCGAGTTCGAAGCGCGCGGCGATACTTTCGTTTCCCCGCGATCTCTGGGTCGATATCGCCGGAACGACCGGACAAAATCGAATCAACTCGGCTTTCCAAAGCACCGACCCAAATCGACTTGTAGCCACGATTCGTGAGAACTTCGACATTCCCGTAGATCACTACGTCAACATCAATTTTTGCGCCTTCAAAGAAATCGTCACCGCCGTAGACGGGGTGAAGGTGCCTTTCGCGTATCCGACTCGTGATCGAAAGACAGGGTTCAACGTCGCCGCGCCGGGTTGCATCAACTTCGACGGCGACACGGCGCTCGCCTATGTGCGCTCGCGTTCGGGTTATCGCTACTTCAATCCAACGACCCAAAAATGGCTCGAGGACCCGACGGGTGACCTAGGTCGAATCAAACGACAGCAAGACTTTCTCAGGCGCTCGATGCAACGGGCGCTCGACAAAGGGTCGAAAAGTCTTTCGGTGGCCAACGACCTGCTGAACGCGGCGATAAAGAACGTCATCACCGACGACAAACTCACTCCTCGGGGCATCCTGACCCTCGCCCAGGCGATGCGCGATCTGAACACGCAAACCATCGCCACCTACACGATCGACTCGTATCCGAAACGAATCGGCGAGATGTCGGTGCTGATCCCCGCGCTAAAGACCGACGAGATGAAACAGGTGCTCGCGATATTTCAAGGTCGAGCACCGTTGGTCGTCGAGAACACCGAACTCAAGTCGCGACCAACCAGCAGTTTCGCGTTGACAGTGTTTCGCGTCGCGCTTGCCGGCGCCGAACAACTTTCGCAAAAATCAAACGGTGTCGTGCCGCCCAACGACCCGGAATGCCGCTGACCAGCGCCTGACTAACATCGATCAGGGGTCGTAAATGGAAATCTTTGTTGCAACTCTTCTCGTCATCATTGGATATTTGTTGGGCACATTCCCCAGTGCCGCGTTGATCGCCGGCAAGAAGAATTTGGACATCACCAAAGTGGGCTCGGGCAACCCGGGTGCCTCGAACGTCATCCGCAATCTGGGCTGGAAAATCGGACTTGGGGTGTTCTTGCTGGATATGGCCAAAGCGGCGGTCGCCATTGGTTTGGTATGGCTGGTAACCAAAGACCGCCGCGACCCGCTGTCATATATATGTCTGTTCGCCGCGATTCTCGGGCACTCATATCCGATCACCCGCAAGTTCAAGGGCGGCAAAGGCGTAGCCAGCGGAGGTGGGGGCATGTTCGTGCTGTTTCCGCTGACGAGTTTGGTTTTGTTCGCCTCTTGGTTCGTGCTGACGAAGATCACGCATAAAGCCTCGATCGCCTCGCTGACGATTTCGATCGCGCTGCCGTTCGGCATCTATCGCGAGGGCGCCGAAACATGGGAGATCATCGCGACGCTCGCATTGGTCCTTTTCATCATCATCAAACACTTGCCGAATCTCCGCCGCCTCAAAAAACACGAAGAACCCGACCTCATTTGATTCGTTGAATGTTCGCGATTTTGGACGCGTTTTTCGAGTGGCTGAAGGAGTCCTCATCGTCTCCGTGGTTTTATCTCGTGATCTTCACCATCGCCGTGCTCGACTCGGTGCTGCCGATTGTGCCGAGCGAAACACTGGTGATCATCGGCGGCGTCACCGCGGGCACGGGCGACTTGTCGATCGCTTTGGTCATCGCTTGCGCGGGCGGGGGCGCGTTTGTCGGCGACAACCTCAGCTATTTTCTCGGACGCGAGGCCAGCGACTGGGTCGTCAAACGTCGCACCCGCACCGAGAAAGGCGCGAAACAACTCGCCAACATCGTCGAACAAATCCACGAACGCGGTGGTCTGCTGTTGATCACCGCCCGTTTCATCCCCGGCGGACGGACGCTTCTCACGTTGGCCTGCGGCGTGACCCGACAACCGCGTCGATGGTTCGTTGGTTGGGACATCGTCGCGGCGAGCATCTGGTCGCTCTATGCGTCACTGCTCGGCTTCATCGGCGGAAAATCTTTCGCCGACAATCACACAAAGGCATTCTTGATCGCGTTCACCACCGCGTTCTCGATCACGGTTTTGATCGAAGTGATTCGTACGATTCTGCACAGGGTGAAACCGAAAAACAAATAGCCAAAAAATCGGCAGTAAAGTTGAAGCAGTGACTTTGCAACTTCACGTTGAATCCGCGGCCTGGAATCGACACGTCACCAAGACTGCCGACGAATTCGGCGACCTGATACCGGTCGTAAAAGGCAACGGATACGGATTCGGCCGCAAGACTCTTGTCGAACACGCCAAAAAATTCGCCGACCTCATCGCTGTTGGCACCGTTTTCGAGGTCGCAGATGTGCCGCAAGAATGTCGGGCGGTCGTGCTCACACCGGCGGGCAGAATACTGCCGCAAAACTTTTCGTCGAACAAGCAGATCATCTTGACCGTCGGCTCGATGCATGATGCGAAAGATCTGGCCGACGCGAACTGGACGGGCGAAGTTTTGGTGAAAGTCAGGTCGAGCATGAATCGCTACGGCGCCAACGTCGAGAACCTGAATGAATTACTGGCCCAACTCAAGAAAGATCGGCTCGTGCAATTCGGTTGGTCGATCCACCCGCCACTAGACGGCAGTTCGCAAGACCACGCCGAAGAAGTCGCCGAGATCATCGCCGCCACAGAATCGGCGATTCCGGCCTCGACTAGCCTGCCGTGGTTGATCAGCCATGTTGACGCGTCGCAACTAGCCGCGCTGCGAAAAAGATTCACCAAGCACGCGATTCGGGTTCGTAGCGGCACGAATCTTTGGCTGGGCGACAAGTCGAACCTGCAACTCACCGCCGATGTGCTCGAAACACGCGAAGTCCGAGCTGGGTCTCGAGCCGGCTATCGCAACACGAAGATCGACCACGATGGAACGCTCGTCGTGGTCGGCGCGGGCACGGCGCACGGCGTGCTTCCTGTCGGTGCCGAGTTGAGCCCCTTTCACTTTCAGCAACAACGACTCGACCTGCTCGAACCCTCGCACATGCACACCTCGATGCTCTTCGTACGACCAGACAAACAGTCGCCCAAGGTCGGTGATCTGGTCGAAGTTCAACAACCATTGACCCGCGTCTATCCAGACATCGTTTCTTGGAAGTAGCAGTGCCGAATCACGAAAGTGATCGCCCGATGAAGTTTCGCCATGCCCCGCTCGATGTCGCGCGAACGATCGCGCTGTTCGGCATAATCGTGCTCAATTATCACGGTTACCTCAATTTTCATTCGGCCAACGTGCCGACATCGCCGTCGGTTTTTGAACGCTGGTGGCATCCGTTCGAGGGCGTGCTGGCGAACCCGTTTCCTGTCGGCTTCGTGATGGTTGCCGGCATCGGCGTGGCGATTTTGGTCGCAGAAGCCAACGGTGATGCCCGAAAACTGCGCGAAGTTCGATGGCGACTCGCTCGCCGTGGAATCTTTTTGTTCACGCTGGGTTACATCATCGAGTGGATTTGGCCGGGCACGATCCTGCCGTATTTCGGGGCGCTTTTCGTCATCGCCGGTCTGATCGCCAACTGGTCGCGACCGAGGCTGATCGCCTTGGCGATAGTCGCATCGCTCGTTGCCGCAGGTATTTCTTGGTGGCGCCTCGAGCAATCTTTTCGCGGCAATTTGACCGTCTGGTTGTCGCCCAGTGCGCCCGATTCGCCACGCAATCTGCTGATTCGCCTGTTCGTCGACTACACCCACCCGATTTTTCCTTGGCTCAGTTTTTTTGTATTCGGCGTCTTGCTCGGGCGTTCGTACGATCGAATCTCGGCATTTGCCACGAAACTTTTGGCGAGCTGCATCGGTCTGGTCGGCTTCAGCTATGCGCTCAACTCGATTGTCGCTTCGCAAACCGACGGCGACGCGCGAAACGGTCTCGCCGATGCTTTGCGTTGGCGCCGTTTGGCGTCGACCCAGCCGTTTGATCGCGGTCTGCTCTATGTCGGCGCGGCGCTCGGCGTAGTCGGGGCAGCTTTCGTGATTGTCTGGCGTTTCTGCGAGAAGTTCGAAAATTCGCTGGTTGTTCGCCTTGCCCAAACCACGGGTCAAATGACCCTGACCGTCTATCTGGCGCACATTTTTGTCTACAACCTGATCGTCAACCAACTCGGGTTGGTCAAACCAAGCGGACTCGACGTGGCGATGATCATGAGCATTGCGGTCTACCTCGCGGCGATTGTTTGGGCCAACTGGTGGCAACCGAAGTATGGTCGCGGCCCCGCCGAGCGGTTATATAGAAACTTCGGCGGCTAAAGATTCACGGGCCCGTTTGACAAACGCATTGTAGATGTTTTGTTGTGCGCCGTCGTGCGCCGCCGTGTCTTCGGGGTGCCACTGCATGCCAAGCAACCATTTCGTGCGATGCTCGACCGCTTCGAGTATGCCGTCTGGCGCGTAACCCACGGCGACCAGGTCGCCGGCGAGTTCGGCAATGCCCTGGTGATGAAAGGATGCGCCGTTGACCTGTGTCGCACCAATCGCCAAAGCCATCTTCGAGCCGGGTTCGATGTTTATCTGGTGCAGGACGAATTCTTCGCCGACGGGAAACTGCCGCGGCGCGTGCACGAGCAATTCGCTTGCGTTGGCGAGTTCTCCGAGGTGCTGAACCAACGAACCTCCGAGTACGACGTTGGCCAACTGGATGCCACGGCACACGGCCAAAACCGGCAAATCAAGTTGCAGCGACGCGTTCAACAGGGCCGTTTCGAAAGTGTCTTGCTCGGTTTGCACGCCGTAGACATGCGGGCCGGCGACCTGGCCGTAAAGCGCGGGATTGACGTCGGCGCCACCCATCAACACGAGGCCGTTGAACCTTTTCATCATCGCCTCGGCATCTTGGCTGGTCAACGGCTGCGGGGAAATTACGACGGGTTCGCCACCAGCCCGCAAGATCGCGTCGAGATATCGCCGACCGGCGAACGCCACGGCGTCGCGCGACACGCGACTCGGCGCCCCGTTTCGACCGGCCAAGGCGATCAAGGGCGACATCTGAAAAATTCTACCGAGCACCGCGTCGTCCGACATCCGTCACGTCGCTCAACCCCAGCCACGTCGCCATCGTTCGCAGTTCGAGTTTGAGCGCATCGTCAATCGCCGACCGTTTCACACCGCGTTCGGTGTGAACGCTTTGCACCGACAATTTCGAATTGGTTCGATCGGCCTTCAGGTCGACCCTGGCTACGAACCGACCATCGAGCAGAAACGGCAAAACGTAATAGCCGAATTTTCGTTTCGCCTGCGGCGTGTAGATCTCGATGCGATAGTGGAAGTCGAACAATCGCTCGTTGCGTGGGCGACACCAGACCAAAGAGTCGAACGGCGAAAGTAGCGCGGTGGCAAACAATCGCTGTGGCAGTTTTGCCGAGCGGTGGACGAAAGCCTTGTCTTGCCAACCCTCAACTTTGACTTCGTGCAACACGCCTTGCTCGACGAGTTCACCAGCCAACGGCTTTACGACAGCCGGTTTTTGGCGATAGTAGTCGGCCAAATCGTTCAGGGTCGCCACGCCTTGAGCGCGCGCCGCACGCACGAGCAATTCCTTTCGTGCATCGGTTTCGTCCGGGGTCGGAAGTTGCAGAATTCTTTTGGGCAAAACACGGGCGGGCGTGTCGTAGACGCGCGCAAAGTCGGTGCCCCGACCGCGCGCCATCAACTGCCCCGTCAAAAACAGATACTCGAGCGCGGTTTTCGCCTCGTCCCAGTCCCACCACGAAGACTTCTTCGCCGTGCGAGTCGACAGTTCGCGCGCGGTGGTCGGTCCGTGATCCTCGATGTGCTTCAGCGTTCGATTGACGAACGCCTTGTTTTCGGCGTAGAAACTCGTCAATCCCCAGTGCTTGATCTTTCCGCTGCGTGCCGCGAGCATCTTCCAACGAAACAGGGGTTGAATCTCGACGGGCAGGTGTGCCGCTTCGTGACCCCAATATTCGAAGATCTTTCCTTGCGCCGTGGCTTTGGGGATTGCATTGCGGTCGTGATCGCCCAATCGCGCAAAAATCGGCAACTCTTGACTGCGCACGAGCACATTGACCGAGTCGATTTGCACGACACCCAACCTGCGAATCAATGCGACCACTTCGGTGAGCGACGATTTGTCGGTTTCTCGAGCGACATCAAAACCTTGCCCGGCGAGCGCCAGCGCCCTGGCGTCGTGGATCGTTAGTTGTTCGATTCGCGCCGACATCGCGAAACCTCTCGGGTCAGTCTGCGACCGCGATCGTCACCGATTTGATGACTACGTCATCCACTGGTCTGTCGCCGGGGCGTGTGGCGACACGCTGCATTTTGTCGACGACGTCGAGGCCCTTGACGACTTGGCCGAACAACGAATAGAGCGGCGGCAGACCCACGCCGCTCGGGCCACTGACGATGAAAAATTGCGAACCATTCGTGTTCGGCCCGGCATTGGCCATCGCCACGCTGCCGATCTGATAACGACCCGGCTTGGGTAACTCGTCACCGAATCTGTAACCGGGCCCGCCCCGACCAGAACCTTCGGGATCGCCACCTTGGCACATGAAACCTTTGATGATCCGATGAAAGACGACCCCGTCGTAATAATGGTGCGCGGCGAGAAACACGAAGTTGTTGACGGTGAGCGGAGCCGCCGCCGCATCAAGCGAGATGACGAGAGTGCCGAGCGAGGTCTCCATGCATGCGCTGTAGCGCTTGCTCGGGTCGATGCCCATCGGGGGCATGCTGGCGAATCTTTTCGTGACTGGTGCCGAACCGTCGAGGGCCGGAAACTTCGAGGATTGTTCATTTGGCATAGCCCTGAACCCTACACTTTTGGCATGGCAGATACGACGGCGCGCGGTTCGAACGATTCGCTGATCGAAGCGATTGAACGCGATTTGAACGATGTCGAACAGGCGCTTGATCGATTGGCCAACGGCAACTACTTCAAAGACGAAGTGACTGGCGCTCCGATTCGACCTGAAATCTTGACGGCCAACCCGCTGGCCCGCCGCAACAAATAG
>VFZD01000047.1 GCA_016871295.1 Actinomycetota bacterium
ATGCCGTCGCTGCGACATGCGGTCTGTTTCGAATCCAAAAACCAGTTGCTGGTGCGACCCGATTTGAGAGTGAACTCGCCGGTCTTGAGCGAGTGCTGCAAGATGTGCCGACGCAGGGCCTCGCGTGGGGCGTCGAGTTTTGGTAAATCTGCCACGCCAGTGCTGCTAATCTGCCGAGTTCAGCGCGTCGAACACAAGATTGGCTCGCGCCACCGACGCCGAAACAGAAAATATTTCGTCCAATTGTTTGGGCGACAATTCAACCCTCGCATCATCGCGCAGAACTTGTTTGAAACTCGTCTTTGCGGCGATCGCTTTGGCCGCGAGTTCTTGCACCAATCGATAGGCATCGTCGCGCCCCGAACCAGAGCCGACCATCGCCAGCAAAACCGCCTGCGAATAGACGACGCCGTGCAGCAACTCGAGGTTCTTCGACATCTGCGTCGCATCAACCTCGAGATTCGTGACGATTCGCGTCGCTCGGCGCAAGACGTAATAGGCGAGCATCGAAGAATCGGGAAGCACGATTCTCTCGGCCGACGAATGCGAGATGTCGCGCTCGTGCCACAACGGCACATCTTGAAGACCCACCTGCAAATTGGCCCGCAACACCCGCGAAAGACCACTGAGCGTCTCGGAGGAAATCGGGTTGCGCTTGTGGGGCATCGCCGAACTGCCCTTTTGTCCCGAGGCGAAACCTTCGCGCACCTCGTCGACCTCGGTGCGCTGCAGGTGACGCAACTCGACGGCGATCATCTCGATCGTGGTGCCGATACTGGCGCACGCCCACAGATATTCGGCGTGACGATCGCGCGCGATGATCTGCGTCGCGGGCACGGGCGTCAACCCCAGGGCCGCGGCCACGCTTTTCTCGACTCGCGGGTCGATGCTCGAATAGGTGCCGACCGCGCCGGAAAGTTTGCACACCGCGATGCGTTTGGTCGCGCCGAGGAGACGATCGCGATCACGACGAACCTGCAACGCCCATAGCGCGACCTTGGCGCCGAAGGTGGTGGGTTCGGCGTGCACCCCGTGCGTTCTGCCGATCATCACGGTGTCGCGGTGTTTGTTGGCCAGATCGACCAACGATTCGTAGAAGTCGACGAGCGCGCGATCGATCAGGCTCGCCGCATCGCGCAACATCCAGCACCAGGCGGTGTCGACGACATCTGAACTGGTCAAACCGTGATGAATCCACGAACCCGCCGGCATCCCGATTTTCTTTTGCACCACATCGACAAACGCGGCGACATCGTGCTCGGTGACGCGTTCTCTCGCGGCGACCTCGTCGACGAAAGCGGCGTCGACCACGGGCGCGAGATCGCGACACATCTTGGCTTGATCGCGCGGCACGACACCCACTTCGCTCTGCGCGGCGGTGGCCAACAATTCGATTTCGAGATAACGACGAAACTTCGACTCGTCAGAAAAGATTTCCGCCATCTCGGGCAGGCTGTATCGCTCGATCATCGGCGAACCACGCATTCGTTGCGCTCGGGGCCGACACCGATCATCGAGACGGGCACGCCGACATGTTGCTCGACGAGTTGAATCAAGGCCTTGGCCTGTTGCGGCAGGTCGGCGTAACTACGCACATGCTTGATCGAAGCGTTCCATCCGTCGAGATCGACATATTGCGGCACCACTTTGGCCAGAACCTGGGCGTCGTCGGGATACCCGAGAAGTTCGGTGCCGTCGACTTCATAGCCGACGCAAACTCGCACGGTCGAAAACGTGTCGAGCACGTCGAGTTTCGTCAAGGCGATCTCGGTGAGAGAATTCAAGCGCGCGGCGTGTCGCAACATCACGAGATCGAGCCAACCCGGTCGACGACGACGCCCCGTGACGGTGCCGAACTCGCGGCCGATATCGACAATTTTTTCGCCGAGGTCGCCCAGCAACTCGGAAGGAAATGGTCCGCTACCGACGCGCGTCGTATAGGCCTTGGCGATGCCGATTATTCGCGTGATGTCGCGCGGACCGAGACCCGAGCCCACGCACGCCCCGCCCGCGGTCGGGTTCGACGCTGTGACGAACGGGTATGTGCCGTGATCGATATCCAAAAATGTGGCCTGCGCGCCTTCGAGCAACAGATTCTCATTTCGTCGGAGCGCGTCATGCAACAAGTTCACGGTGTCGGCGACATACGGCTCGAGGCGTTTGCCCAAGCCGACGAACTTTTCGACGATTTCTTCGACATTCAGCCGCTGACCACCGAGCGCAACGAAAATTTTTTGTTCATCCGTGGCCCGGGCATGGACGAGTTTTTTGAATCGACCCGAATCGCGAACGTCTCCGGCACGAATGCCGACCCGCCGCGACTTGTCGGCGTAGGCGGGTCCGATGCCCTTCAATGTCGTGCCGATCTTTTGGTCGCCGAGCGCCGACTCGCTCAACGCATCGTGGGCCTGATGCCACGGAAATATCAGGTGCGCAAGACTTGAAACCTTCAGCCGCGAACACGAAACGCCGCGCGACTCGAGCGTGTCGATCTCGTTGAACAGGGTCGGCAGGTCGACGACCACACCGTTTCCGATCACGGGCGTGACATGCGGGTAAAAAACGCCGCTCGGCACGAGTTGCAACGCATATTTTTGGTCGCCGACGACCACCGTATGGCCCGCATTGTGTCCGCCCTGATAACGCGCCACGACCTGGTGGCTCTCAGCCAGAAGGTCGATTATCTTTGCCTTGCCCTCGTCGCCCCATTGGGTTCCGACGACGACTGACACGGGCATCAAACGCTCCTACTATTTGCGGATAATTTGCAGGTACGTGGCTAAAGTCTACTCGCCGAAACTCAACGCTCCTCGTCGAGTGGGTGCGGGTTGCGAGAAAAAATCATCGTGGTTTGATTCGTGATTTGATTCAATGGCACGAGGCCATAACTCTTTTTGACGTTGGCGGTGGCGCGCTCGAGTTGACTCTGCAATTGCGCGACCGCTTGTTTGAGTTGGGCGACCTGATTCTCGAGCGCCATCACCTGACGAATACCCTCGAGGTTCATGCCGAGTTCGGCCAACTCGGCGATGCGCAACAACTGCGCGATGTCGGCGTTGCTGTAGCGACGCTGTTTGCCGCCCGCGGTGCGCGCCGGCTGCACGAGACCACGACGCTCGTAGATTCGCAAAGTTTGCGGATGCATGCCCGCGAGTTCGGCGGCCACCGAGATCACGTATACGGCTTGTGTTTCGTATTGCATAATTTCTCCTGACTGGTTAATGCTTGGCGTTCGAAAAAAAGTTCTTGCGGGGCGAGTCGTGCGAGATTTCGGCGAGTTGTTCGACGAGCCTTCGTTGTTTGTCGGTGAGGTCGCGCGGCACGACGACGTCTACCGTGACGATCAGGTCGCCGGCCGAGCCACCGGCGTTGATCCCCTTGCTCTTGACCCGATGTCTCGAGCCCGCCTGCGTGCCGGGTTTGAGACGCAAAGTGACGGTCGACCCGTCGACCGTCGGCACTTCGATGTTTGCGCCGAGTGCCGCCTCGGTGAAGGTGATCGGCATCGTCACGGTCAGGTTCTTGCCCTCGCGACCAAAAACGCCGTGCGGCGCGACATTGCAGGTGATCAACAAGTCGCCCGAAGGGCCGCCGCTGCGACCCTTTTCTCCGCGACCCTTGATTCGAATTCGTTGACCGTTGTCGACCCCCGCCGGAATGCGCACCTTGACTTCGCGCGGGGTTTTTTCGCCCTCGGTCGACAAGCGCAACGATGTGGTCAGGCCGTTGATCGCGTCGATAAAACTGATCTCGAGACTCGCCTCGAGGTCTGACCCGCGTCGCGGATCTACGCCGTTGCGCGAACGGCCACCGCGCCCGCCGAACATTTGACTGATCAGATCTGAAATATCGGCGCCACCCATATCGAAGGGTTGACCGCCGCTGAAACCTCCCTGCGCACCAGGGCCGCCGTGCATGCCGAAAGCCGACGGGCCCGCGCGGCGAACTTCGTCGTATTCTTTGCGACGCTTTTCGTCGCCGAGAACGTCGTAGGCCGCGGAAATTTCTTTGAATTTTTCTTCGGCGGCGGCGTTGTTCGGGTTGGCGTCGGGGTGATATTTGCGCGCCAGTTTTCGGTATGTCTTGGTTATTTCTTTGTCGGTCGCCGTCTTGGCCACGCCGAGCACCGCGTAATAATCCTTCTCGAACCACTCACGTTGTGCACTCATCGCACGACGCCTTGGTCAGCCCTTGACTTTGACCATTGCGGCGCGAAGAACTCGACCCTTCCAGCGATAACCCGTGCGAAGCACCTCAACGACACGCGATTCTGGGTTCGACGAATCGGCGTCGGCGTCGGCGGGCTCATGCACGACGGCGTCGGCGACACCCGGGTCAAACACCGTGTCGACCAAGTCGAGAACTTCGAGACCCTGCTTTTGCAACGCGCCGAGCATCAAGCCGAAAATCTCCTCGACACCCTCGATGCCATGGGCCATCGCCGCCTCGCACGCGTCGAGCGTGTCGAGCAAACTCTCGACGATGCGACCTACGTTGCGATCTGACTCGTCGACCAACTGGGCCGCCGAACGCTTTCGATAGTTCTCGAACTCGGCTTGCACGCGCAGGGCGATGTCTTTGAATTCGTCGCGTTCTTTGGTCAGTTGCTCGACGAGCGCCTCGATGCTCAGTTCTTCGCTCGTCGACTCGGCCTTTTCATCGGTCATAAAATCTTGCGACCCGAGACTATTTCTCGTCGACGATTTCGGCATCCACGATGTCTGAGTCGTTTCCGCCACCTTGCTGGCCCGAAGCCGAAGTGCCGGCCGCGTTCGTGTCACGGGATGCAGCTTCGTAAAGTTTTTGACTGAAAGCCTGGCTCGCGGTCGTCAACTTTTCGGTCGCGTTCTTGATCGTGTCGGTGTCGCTGCCGTTGAGCGCCGATCGCAGATCGGCGAGCGGGCCCTCGACGGCCGACTTGTCTTCGGCCGTGAGTTTTTCGCCCTGCTCGCGCAACACTTTTTCGGTCTGGTAGACCAGCGAATCGGCGTTGTTGCGAACCTCGGCTTCTTCGCGACGCTTCTTGTCTTCTTCGGCGTGAGCCTCGGCGTCTTTGACCATCTTGTTGATGTCCTCTTTCGACAACGAAGACTGGCCGGTGATCGTCATCGACTGTTCTTTGTTCGTGCCGCGGTCTTTGGCCGAGACATGCACGATGCCGTTGGCGTCGATGTCAAAGGTGACTTCGATCTGTGGCACACCTCGCGGGGCCGGGGGCAGGTCTACGAGTTGAAACTTGCCGAGTGTCTTGTTGTAACTGGCCATCTCCCGCTCGCCCTGCAGCACATGAATCTCGACCGACGGTTGCATGTCTTCGGCCGTCGAGAAAACCTCGGTGCGCTTCGTCGGAATGGTCGTGTTGCGCTCGATCAATTTCGTCATCACGCCGCCCTTTGTTTCGATGCCCAAAGACAGTGGTGTCACGTCGAGCAACAACACGTCTTTGACATCGCCACGCAAAACGCCCGCTTGAATCGCGGCGCCGGCGGCGACAACCTCATCGGGGTTCACCGATCGGTTCGGCTCTTTGCCCGTCAACGACTGGACCAATTCGAGTACGGCCGGCATGCGGGTCGAACCGCCCACC
Source organism: Actinomycetota bacterium (assembly GCA_016871295.1). Taxonomy (GTDB): domain Bacteria; phylum Actinomycetota; class Acidimicrobiia; order Acidimicrobiales; family Ilumatobacteraceae; genus BACL27. Next base: position 5,588 of record VFZD01000047.1, read on the forward strand.
AAAATGACGTGCTTGATCTGACTCTTGCTGATGCCCGCGTCGGTGATCGCCTGTTCGAACGGTTTGCGACATTTCTCGAGCAGATCGTTGGTCATCTCTTGAAATTTCGATCGGCTCAACGAGACGTCGAGATGCAACGGACCGTTCGGGGTCGCGGTGATGAACGGCAGGTTGATCTGCGTCTGTTGGACCTGCGACAACTCGATCTTGGCCTTCTCGGCCGCTTCTTTGAGGCGTTGCAACGCCATGCGGTCTGTGCCGAGATCGATGCCGTGCGCCGACTTGAACTCTTTGACCAGCCAATCGATCACCCGTTGGTCCCAGTCGTCGCCACCCAAATTGGTGTCGCCATGGGTGCTCTTGACTTCGAACACGCCGTCGCCGATTTCAAGCACGCTGACGTCGAAGGTGCCGCCACCCAAGTCGAACACGAGAATCGTCTCGTCTCCGCCGCCCTTGTCGAGCCCGTATGCGAGGGCCGCCGCGGTCGGCTCGTTGATGATCCGCAAAACTTCAAGACCGGCAATCTGCCCCGCTTCTTTGGTCGCGGTGCGTTGCGCGTCGTCGAAATATGCGGGCACGGTGATGACCGCTTGGGTCACCGACGTGCCGAGATAGGCCTCTGCATCGCGCTTCAACTTCATCAGCGTGCGCGCGCTGATTTCTTGCGGCGTATACTTTTTGCCGTCGATGTCGGCCGATTTCCAGTTCGAACCCATGTGCCGTTTGATGCTGCGAAATGTTCGCTCCGTGTTGGTGATGGCCTGACGCTTGGCGACTTCGCCGACGAGCACGTCTCCACCTTTCGAAAACGCGACCACAGATGGCGTGGTGCGCGAGCCTTCCGAGTTTGGAACCACCACTGGTTCGCCCGCTTCAAGAACGCTGACGACCGAGTTGGTTGTGCCGAGGTCGATACCGACTGCTTTAGACATTTGATTTCTCCGTTTGTTGTGGTTGCCTGCCGATGGGGGTATCGGCAAGCACAAAGCACGATAAGGCGCTTTAGATCTCTTTACAACCCCTTAAGCAAAAAACTTTAGTCACTTTGACTCAAGTTTGACTTTTACCATATTCCATAAGGGAATTGAGGGCACTGCCCCCTCGGTTTGAGTAGCCAGGGCGCCCGCAATCACGGCTGCGCGCAGGGCTTCGGGCACCGACTCGCCGATCGCCAACCGGGCCGCAACCATGCCGCAGAACGCGTCGCCCGCGCCCGTCGAATCGACCGCGGTGACCTTATGCGGATCAACCTGCGCCACCCCGGCCCCGGTCACCAACATCGCACCCTTGTCCCCCTGCGTCACGATCACGGTCGCCACGCCCCGACGACGCAACTCGTCGACCCCGCCCAACAGTCCGAGTTCGTGCTCGTTGGGCACCAAGATATCGACGACACCGAGCAGGTCGCCCGGCAAAACTTGGGCCGGCGCGGGGTTCAAGATGCGGGTCGTCGTCGAGCCGACGAGTTCGCAGGCTCTGCGCACGACCGCCAGCGGCACCTCGAGTTGGCACAACAAAACTTTGCACGATCCGAGCAACTCGCGGTGTCGCTCGATGTCGTCGATATTCAATTCGTGATTCGCCCCGGGCACGACGATGATCGAGTTCTCCCCGTCGTCGCCGACACCGATCAACGCTCGACCCGTTGGTGCGGCGACCCTGCGCACCGCGGCGACATCGACACCGTCTCGTCGTAACGCGTCGAGCAAAACATCGCCCGCGTGATCTTGACCGAGAGCGCCGAGAAACGCCGTCTTGGCGCCCGCCCGTGCCGCGGCGATCGCCTGGTTGACTCCTTTGCCGCCGCACGCCTCGAAGAAGTTCGCCCCCGTGACCGTCTCGCCGGGCTTGGGCAACCGCGGCGCACGGGCGACCAGATCGAGGTTCGCCGAACCGACCACGACGACATCAAAACCGTTCGCTGCGGCGAAAACCATACATATATTCATACATATTCCACGCAGCGTTTTGCGCATACGATTTGATTCGTGATGCGTCAATGACGGGTGTGCTGGTGTTGTTGCGCCACGGTCAGAGCACCTGGAACGAACTCAACCTGTTCACCGGTTGGCACGATGTCGGACTAACCAAGCAGGGTGAACTCGAGGCAAAACACGCCGGTGAGACACTGTTGGCCGAGGGCGTGCGATTCGATCTGGTTTTCACCTCGCTTCTGACCCGGGCGGTCGAGACGAACCGAATTGCGCTCGAGGCGATGGGCCAGACGGCCGTCGAAGTTCGACAAGACTGGCGACTGAACGAGCGGCACTATGGCGCGCTGCAGGGGCTCGACAAAAAGGCCACCGCCGAAAGATACGGCCAAGCGCAGACGAATCTGTGGCGCCGAAGCTACGACATCGCGCCACCACCAGTCGACGAAACGAGCCCCGAGCACCCGCGCAACGATCCTCGCTATCGACACATCGCGCTGCGCGACCTGCCCGACACCGAGTGCTTGCTCGATGTGGTGACGCGGGTGGTGCCGTTCTACACCCGGACGATCTCGCCCGAACTGGCTCGCGACAAAAATGTGTTGGTCACGGCGCACGGCAATTCTTTGCGGGCAATGGTGATGTATCTCGAAAACCTCAGCCCCGCGCAGATCGCCGAATTCAACATTCCGACGGGGGTGCCTCGCCGATACGAATTCACCGGACAAATGAAGGTTTCGTCGGTCACATACCTCGGCGACCCCGCGGCGATCGCCAAGGCGATCCAAGAGGTGGCCGAGCAGAGCCGGGCCGAGGAACACTAAGATTTTGGCATGGCCGATCGAAAGAACTCTCTCAAACATCTGCGTTACTCACCGCTGTTCAGTTCATGCTCGTCGAAAGATTTGGAGCGCATCGCCAAAGCGGGCGACCGAGTCTCGATGGCCAAAGGCAGGACGATGATCAAGCAGGGCGACCCGGGCAAAGAGGCGTTCATCATTCTGAGCGGGAAGGCCGTGGTCAAGAAAAGCGGCAAGAAAGTCGCGACGCTCGGCACCGGTTCGGTGGTCGGCGAACTTTCACTGCTCGACCACGGCCCGCGCACCGCGACCGTGGTTTGCGAAACGGATTGTCAACTTCTTGTGATCAGTCGGGGCAGTTTTCTGCGCCTCACCGACAAAGTGCCCGCACTAACTCACAAACTATTGGGCTCGCTTTCGTTGCGCATTCGCGATTTGGACCGCGCGTATTTCGGCTGAAATAACTAGTCTGAGTTCGAGGTAACAACCGCGATGCTCGAAAAAAACACGACCGGCGAACCTGCCGTTTCGAGGCGGTTGAAACCGTACCAACTTTCGATCGCCTTCGGCGTGGGTATCGGCACCTTCACGCTGATCTCGGGCATCGTGCCGCAGTTGACGGGTTGGAAGAGCACCTCGCCGATTCACCGCGAGGTTTTCGGTGGCATTCCCGGCGCGTTCCAGGTCGCCTTCTACACGGTTATTCCGATGATCTTGGTCTGGGGCTCGTTGCGGTTCGCCGACCGCATTCGCAACTGGGAGCGCGGCGCGCCCGACCGGCGCAAGACGACGCCGAAAAATGTCAAGCGTCGACTCGCCGATTATCGCTCGGGTGTCTACATGCGCACGCTGCTGCGCGACAGCGCCGCAGGTTTGATGCACTCGATGATCTATTTCGGTTTTTTGGTTCTGCTCGGCGTCACGACGGTGCTCGAGATCGATCACCAGATGCCCGAAGCCCTGAAATTTCTGCACGGCGATGTCTATCGCGGTTACGCCCTCGTCGGTGACGTGGCGGGGGTCGTGTTCACGCTCGGCGTCGTCTGGGCGATCGTGCGCCGTTACGTGCAACGACCGTACCGAATTCGCATCAAGACCAAGCCCGAGCACGCGCTGATTCTCGGCGTGCTGTTGGCCATCGGCGTGACGGGTTTTGGCGCCGAAATGTTCCGCATCGCCCAAGGTCGGGCGGCGGGCGTCAACCTCGACCACGAAAAGTGGAGCGTCGTCGGGTATCCGCTCGCCCAGTTGGTGAACGGTGCGAGCGCGTCGACACTGACGACTTGGCACCAAGCATGGTGGGTGGCGCACGTTCTGACTTTCATCGTGTTCTTGGCGATCTTGCCGATCACGATGTTGCGCCACATCTTCACCTCGCCGCTGAACATGTATCTCAAAGATCGCGAGCGACCCAAGGGCGCGATGAAGGCGATGCCGAATCTGACCGAGACATCGCTCGAATCCTTCGGCGTCAACGTCATCGAAGAGTTCACCTGGAAGCAGTTGCTCGATCTCGACGCGTGCACGATGTGCGGGCGTTGCACCAGCGTCTGCCCGGCCCACGCCACCGGCAAACCCCTTGATCCGCGCGAAATCGTTCTCAAGAGCGGAGAAGTCATGGCCGCGACGGCGAGCCACGCGCCCGGCGGCAAGGTTTCGCCGCCTCTGAGCGCCGACAGCGAGATAAAGATCAACGCCAACTCGGTCTTCGAGCGCATCACCGCCGAAGAGATCTGGGCGTGCACGAGTTGCAAAGCCTGCGACGAGATCTGCCCCGTGAACATCGAGATTCTCGACAAGATTCTCGACATGCGTCGCTATTTGTCGCTGATGGAGAGCAACTTTCCGGCGCAACTCGGCAACGCCTATCGCGCGATGGAAAACCAGAGCAACCCTTGGGGCATGAGCCAAACCGACCGCGGTGAATGGGCGAGAAATCTGGATGTAGAAATTCTCGATCCGGGTGCGCCGCTCAAGCACGAATATCTCTATTGGGTCGGTTG
>VFZD01000048.1 GCA_016871295.1 Actinomycetota bacterium
GGACGAGCCGAGTCGGTGCGAGCGGCACACATCGGGGCATGCAAAAAGAACTTGAGCCGATCGATTTGGCCACCTGTGTCGAAGCCAGCCTGCATTCTTCACTCGACGGCTTTGATTTGCCGCGGGCCCGACTTTATGGCGTCAGCATCGTCGACGCCGACGGGGTGCGAACCAATCAAAACGGCGCGCTTCGCATCAGTTTCTTGGCCGAACACGGCGACGTCTACGAATTGCTCGAGGCCCCGAGCAGCGCGATCGCCCGAATGTTCGACGCGGCGGTCGTTCTAACCTGCGGCTGGGCCGCACCGATCGACCGCGACGAAAACTCACACGACGACGACGTTCCACCGAGCCAGCACCCGCAGCGTCGTCGCGTGCGTTTGGTCGTGAGCGTGTGCGACAACGGCGTGGCCTCTGTCTTGCGTTTTGCCGATACGCCAAACGACATTGTCACCGACGCGGGTTCGGCACGGGGCAGTCTGGCCGACGCGGTGAACAACTTGTGGCTTGATCCAAAAGTCGTGGTCAGTCGCGAAACCGTCGATTAGTTTTTCGGCAAGAAACTTCAGCGCGTAGAGCGGAGATAAGCCGACATGCACGCCTCGACCAAGATTGGCACGAAGATCTCTTTTTCGGCGAATACGGCGTTGTGTCCGCCGCGCACCTCGAACACCTCGACATCGCCGACCAGTTGATAGAGCTCGGTTTGCCGATCGGGTGCCACTACACCATCTTCCGTGGTGATCACGACCGACGCGGGTGCGTCGAGATGGGGCAACCACTCGCGCGAGTCGAAGTTGCCGATCGCGCTTCCCGCCTCGAGAATATGGCGCCAGTCGTGGCTCGCGATTTGTTGTATCGCCCACGGTGCTAATCCGGTCGACTTGCGCTGCAGGTAGATCTGGTCGGTCAACCAGGTGCGGGCCTGGGGCGTCGTCAAGCGCGAAAGCGCGGCCAAACCAGTGAGGCCGAAGAAGCTCAGTTTCTCTTCTCGCGACTGCACGAAGTGACTCGCCGTGCTGCACAACACGATGCCCCGTACTCGCGCCTCGTGGCGTTGCCACACGAGTTGGGCGATCGTGCCACCCATCGAGTAGCCGACAGGAATAAATGTCGCGATGCCGAGTTGATCGGCGAGCGCGGCGACATCGTCGGCGCAGTCTTCGAGTTTGAAGTTTGACTTGGTGCGGATGCCCCGTCCGTGACCGCGCAGATCTAAGGCGACAACATTGAAGTTTTCAGAAAGCGCGTCGAAGCAGGTGAACCAGTTCAGGTCGGCCGTGGCGGTCCACCCGTGCAGAAGCAACAGCGTGGGCGCACCATCGGGGCCTTTCTTTTCTCGGTAGAAGGTTTTTCCGCGACCAGGTAATTCGACTTCGAAACCTGGTGGCAAGCCGGGCAGAGGTGCCACCGCTTCTTTCTTCACTGTGCCCGGGTCTCCAAAACCTTGACCTTCATCTTGCCGTTCGGCGCCTGATAGGTGACGATGTCGCCCGCTTTCGCACCGAGCAACGCCGAACCCAGGGGAGAGGTCGGGCTCATGATGGTTGCGTCGCTTTGCTCCTCGATGTGGCCGATCAGAAAAGTTTCGGCCATCGAGTCGTCGACGCCGTCGTAAACGATCGAGACGATCATGCCGATGCCCACCGTGCCGTCTTGGGAAACCTCGACGATTTCGACATTCTCGATGATCGATTCGAGTTGGCGGATGCGCGCCTCCATTTGGCCGTGCTCGTCTTTGGCGGCGTGGTAGTCGCCGTTTTCCTTGAGGTCGCCATGCTCGCGGGCGCGCGCGATTTTCTCGGCTGCCGCGATTCGGCCACGACCGGTCAGGTCGGCATGCTCCTCGCGCAGGCGCTCGAAGGTTTTTCGGGAAAGTTTGTGGATCATCTGGCTCAAAATGCTATCTACATTGCGCCGTCTAAATGGGCGGGATTGGCTCGGGTTTGCACCGTACGCTTGAGATATGTTTTCGCAAAAATTTCACGGGCCGACCGATGGCGAATAGGTCTGCGGCGGGTCATCGCGTCGCGGTGATCGGTGGCGACGGGATCGGCCCCGAAGTTTTGGCCGAAGCGTTGAAGGCCGTCGCGGCGACCGGTGTCAAACTTGCGACGACGAGTTTTGATCTCGGTGGCGCGCGATATTTGCGCGACGGAGAGGTGCTCTCTGACGCGACCCTGGCCGAATTGCGACGGTTTGACGCGATCCTGCTGGGTGCCGTCGGCACGCCCGGAGTTCCGCCGGGTGTGATCGAGCGCGGCCTGTTGTTGAAGATGCGTTTCGAACTAGACCTGTATGTCAATCTGCGTCCGTTCAGTGGAATCGCACCCGGTCAGACCAAAGCCCACGACTTTGTTGTCATTCGCGAAAACACCGAAGGTCCGTATGTCGGCGAAGGCGGCGTGTTGCGCCGCGGCACCCCCGACGAGGTCGCCACGCAGGGAAGCGTGAACACGGCAAAGGGCGTCGAACGATGCGTGCGCTTCGCGTTCGATCTTGCCCGCACCCGTGCCCGCAAACATTTGACGCTCGTGCACAAAACGAATGTTCTGACATTCGCCGGCGATCTTTGGCAGCGCACATTCGATCGGGTCGCCGGAGAATACAAAGATGTCTCCACCGCATACAACCATGTCGATGCCGCGTGCATCTATTTCGTGCAAGACCCTCATCGCTACGACGTGATCGTCACCGATAATTTGTTCGGCGACATTCTCACCGATCTGGGTGGCGCAGTTTCCGGTGGCATCGGCGTGGCATCATCGGCGAACCTGAACCCGACGCGCAGCGGGCCATCGATGTTCGAACCTGTGCACGGGTCGGCACCAGACATCGCGGGCAAGGGCATCGCCAACCCCGTCGCCGCGGTTTTGTCGGCGGCGCACATGCTCGAGTTTCTCGGCGAGGCCCGAGCGGCCCAAGTTCTGCGCGCGGCGTGCGTCGAGCCGACAACCGGCTCAACCGTGGCGGTCGGCGACGAAATCGCCCGACGCGTCAGAGCCAGTATCTAAACCCCGCTTGTAGCCTGATCTATCAACGATTTGGAGCAATAATGCCGATCAAGACAACGCCAAAAATATGGATGAACGGTTCGTTCGTCAATTGGGACGAGGCGAAAGTGCACGTTCTCACCCACACGTTGCATTACGGCACCGGCGTGTTCGAGGGCATCCGCGCCTATGAAACGTCAAACGGCCCCGCGGTGTTTCGTCTGACCGATCACATCAAGCGTCTGCACAACAGCGCCCAGATCATCGGCATGGAGATGCCATATTCGGTCGCCGAGCTCGTCGAAGCGACCAAGCAAACCGTGAAATCGACTGGTTTGCCGTCTTGCTACATCCGTCCGATCGCCTATTACGGCTACGGCGAGATGGGCCTGAATACATTGCCGTGCAAAGTCGATGTAGCGATCGCATGTTGGCCGTGGGGCGCCTATCTGGGTGACGACGCGGTGCAAAAGGGCGTGCGCATGAAAATTTCTTCGTGGACACGCCACGATCACAACACCATGCCCCCGGCCGCAAAGACGGTCGGCAACTATGTGAACTCGTCGCTAGCGAAGGTCGAGGCACTCAAGGCCGGCTATGACGAGGCGATCATGCTCTCACCGAGCGGTCTCGTCGCCGAGTGCACCGGAGAAAACATTTTCTGCGTGCGCAACGGCGTGATTTTGACGCCGCCACTTTCGGCCGGCGCGCTCGAGGGCATCACGCAGTCGAGCGTGACGACCATCGCCCGCGATCTGGGTTATGACATTCGCGTCGACAACATCGCGCGCAGTGATCTTTACATCGCCGATGAAATTTTTGTTTGCGGCACCGCCGCCGAGGTTGGCTCGGTCAGCTCGGTCGACGAACGCAAAATTCCCTGCCCTGGTCCGATGACCAAGACGATCGCGGCGACCTATACCAAGGCGGTTCGCGGCGAAGATGATCGCTACAAGCAGTGGTGCGAGTTGGTCAAATGAGCGCCATGTCGCGATCACACGAACTTGTCGAAGTTTTCGACACGACCTTGCGCGACGGGATGCAGGTCGAGGGCGTGTCGGCGAGCGTGCAAGACAAGTTGCGCATTGCCGAGCAACTCGACTTTCTGGGCGTGCACTACATCGAAGGCGGCTGGCCCGGTGCGAACCCGAAAGACGTCGAGTTCTTCGCCCGTGCGCGCGCCGAACTAAGACTCGAGACATCGACATTGGTGGCGTTCGGTTCGACCCGTCGACCGTCGGGCAAGGTCGACGACGACCCGACACTGCGCAATTTGATCGACGCGCAGACCGACGCCGTTTGCATCGTCGCCAAATGCTCCGATTATCACGTCGAACAGGCACTTCAGACTTCGCTCGACGAGGGCGTGAAAATGGTCAGCGACTCGGTGAAATTTCTTGTCGGCAACGACAAACGGGTTCTCGTCGACATGGAGCATTTCTTCGACGGCTACAAGCACAACGCCGAGTATTCGCTGCGAGTTCTCGAAGCCGCGATCATCGGCGGGGCGACCCATCTCGTGCTCTGCGACACGAACGGCGGCTCTCTTCCCAATGAAGTCGAAAAAATCGTGGCCGAGGTTCGTCGTCACGTCGGCACCGATGTGGTGATCGGCATTCATTGTCACGACGACACCGGTTGCGCGGTGGCAAATTCACTCGCCGCCGTGCAAAGCGGTGCGCGGCACGTGCAAGGTACCCTCAACGGTTTGGGTGAGCGCACCGGCAACACGAACCTGACGACCGTCATCCCGAATCTGCAACTCAAACTCGGCTACAAATGTCTGCCCGAACGACACCTCGAACGCTTGACCCAGGTCAGCAATCATGTCGCCGAAGTTTTGAATCGACCGTTGAACCCGCAAGCACCATACGTCGGTGTGTCGGCGTTCGCCCACAAGGCGGGTCTGCATGTTTCGGCCATCGCCCGCGCCAAAGATGCATACGAGCATGTGTCGCCCGAACTGGTCGGCAACGGCACCCGCTTTTTGGTTTCGGAGATGGCGGGTCGTGCGACGATCGCGATGAAGGCCCAAGAGTTGGGGCTCGATCTCGACGGTCCGGCGATTGGCCAGGTAATCGACGATCTGAAACGGCTCGAGTTTGAGGGCTACCACTTCGAAGCGGCTGACGCTTCGCTCGAACTGTTGATGCGCCGCAGTGCCGGTTGGGAACAGTCGTTCTTCAAGGTCGAGTCGATGCGGGTCATCACCGACGAGGCGGCGACGGGTGAGTTCACCACCGAAGCCACCGTCAAGGTTTGGGTGGGTGAGAGCCGAAATGTTTACACATCCGAGGGCAACGGCCCGGTGAACGCGATCGACATCGCGTTGCGCAAGGCGTTGCGGGCGAGTTATCCGCAATTAGAGCGCGTGCATCTCACCGACTACAAAGTTCGAATTTTGGATTCGGATTCGGCGACCGGTGCGGTGACGCGAGTGTTGATCGACGCCACCGACGGCGAACGAACATGGACGACCATCGGTGTCTCGACGAACATCATCGAAGCCTCGTGGCACGCGCTTGAAGAGTCGTTGGTCTTCGGACTCCTTCATCTGCACGCCTGACCGCGGGCTCGACGTTCTAGGCTGATCGCGTCATGGCCGTCCCGAAATTCACACCGCTTAGTCCGACCGATCAACCGCGAACCTACGCGTCGCCCAAGCACGTGCCCGCGCCATGGCGCAACGACCGACCCGCGTCGATCGAGTCGTCGCAACCGAAAGGGCAGAAACTCGGTTATCAGGGGCCCGATCAAGGGTTCGCCTTGAAAATCGCCGAGAGCATGCGCGAGTCGATCGTGGTCCAGCCCGGCGAGTCGGCCGATGACGCGATTTGCGGTGCCATCGCGATCGCGCTGCGACGAGCCTCAAGATACGGTCGTGCGCCGGTCGTGCACGACCTGACCATCGCCTTCGGAATCTGGGGCTGGATGTTGCTCGATCCGCCGAGCGACTTGGTGAAACGACGCAAAGAATTGTTCGTGGGTTTGGGCGATGCCGCGCATTGTTATTCCGAACTGCGCGCGCTCGTCGACATGGTGCCGGAGAGCACGATGTTGATGACACCCGAACAGGTGCGCACCGGAATGCCGGGCAGTTGGCGTGCGTTGACGGGTGCCTAAAAATTATTTAGTCGATGGCGTGCGCTTCTAAGTCTTTTAACGAAACAAATTCGAGGGTCAGCGTGTGCGTTGAGCGCAACCTGACTTTGGGTGCTTTGCCCGCCTCAAACGCCTGTTGCCAGCGACTCGCACACAGGCACCATTGATCGCCAGGTTTCAAGCCGACAAAACCATATTGCGGCATCGGGGTCGAGAGATCGTTGCCGACGGACCTCGAATATTCCAAAAATTCCGTGGTCATGACTGCGCAAACGGTGTGCACGCCCGTGTCGTCGCCCCCAGTTTCGCAGCAACCGGTTCGATAGAAACCCGTCACTGGGTCGAGGTTGCACGGCTCCAGCGGCTCGCCGTAGACATTTGTTTGCTGACCCAAGGACATGAATCTGAGCGATCTACTAGTTGATGGTTACGCCCACGAGCCGACCGATCACGTAGGTGACGCCGACCGCCAACAACATGATCGCCACCTGACGCACCGCGCTGGTTGCTTTTGATCGTTCTGCTTGTTGACCGATCGCACCCCCGGCCACAGCCGCAGCGACCACGGCGACCATGATTGACGCGTATCGCGCGCTGTTGCCCCCGCCGAATATCCACGGCAGCACGGGCAACATCGCCCCACAAAAGAAGGCCATAAGCGAAATGATCGCGACTTGAATCGGGTTGGGAAGGTTGCCGGCGTCAAGGCCGAACTCTTCGCGAGCGTGCACGATCACGGCACGCTCGGGATCGCGCATCACTTCTCGCGCCGAGATGGCGGCCTGCTCGCGCGACATGCCGTGTTGGCGATACATCGCCGCCAACTCCGAAGTTTCGGCTTCGGGATGTATTTTGAGTTCGCGCAACTCGAGCGCCATCTCTCGCTTGACCAGTTCGTTCTGTGCGCTGATCGAAACCCATTCGCCCGCGGCCATGCTCGCCGCGCCCGCGACCGCGGCGGCGATTCCCGCCAGGCGGACGACGCTCGAGTCGACTCCTCCCGCTGCAAAACCAATCACCAGCGAAACATTGGAGACGAGACCGTCGCTGAAGCCGAACACGCCCGCGCGCGCCGAGCCACCGGCAAGCGCGCGATGGTCGGGGTGTCCTTCGTGCTCGACGGTTTTTTTCGCCACGAGTTCAACGATAGTTCTGTCCCGAGCCGCAACGCCCACCGAGATAGCCTGATGACAGATGGCACAGAGACCGCGCTACCGATTTGCGCCGTCGCCGACCGGATATTTTCACGTGGGCGGTGCCCGAACCGCGTTATACAACTGGATTCTCGCCTTGCAGACGGGCGGAGTTTTCGTGTTGCGAATCGAAGACACCGACGATTCGCGAAACAATCCGCAGTGGACGCAAGGCATTCTTGACGCGCTGGCGTGGCTCGGTATCGACGCTTCAGATTCGCACTTCGAAGGGCCATATTTTCAATCTGCCAACACCGCGTTGCATGTTGAAGCGGCCGAGAAACTCTTTGCGCAAGGCGCCGCGTATTACTGCGACTTGACATCTGAAGATATTCAAAAACGATCCAAAGAATCGGGCAGACCTGGTTACGACGGCTATTCGCGTGACCGCAAACTCGGGCCCGGGGCGGGGCGGGTGTTGCGATTCAAGGTGCCGCCGGGTTCGACGACCGTGCAAGACGAGGTGCGCGGCAGCGTCGAGTTCGACAATGCGACGATCGAAGATTTCGTTTTACTGCGAGGAAACGGGACGCCTATGTTCCTGCTCGCCAATGTCGTCGATGACATCACCCAGGGCGTCACCCATGTCGTGCGCGCCGAAGAGCATTTGCCCAATGCGCCGAAGCAACAGATGATCTGGCGGGCACTTGGTCACCAGCCACCGAGTTGGGCTCATGTTCCAGTGCTTGTTAACGAGCAGCGAAAGAAACTTTCGAAGCGCCGCGACAAAGTTGCTGTCGAGCAGTATCGAGACGAGGGAATTCTCGCTGCAGCGATGAAGAACTATCTGATGACGCTCGGCTGGGCGCCGACTGGCGAGACAGAGATCGTGCCTTTCGAAAAAATCGTTAGAGAGTTCAAGTTGGGGAGCGTCAATCATTCGCCCGCATTTTTCGACATCGTCAAACTTCAGTCGTTCAATGCCGAATATCTGCGGGCGATGTCGGTTGGTGAATTCATCGATGCCTGCCAGCCCTGGTTGCGCGGAGACAAGGCACCATGGCAAGCCGGTGCTTACGACGCCAAAGTTTTTGCCGAAATGGCCCCGTTGGTTCAAACTCGAGTGCAGTTGTTGCAAGATGTGCCGGGCATGGTCGGTTTTTTGTTCTGCGAACTGCCGACAATCGATCAAGCCGCTTTCGCCAAAGCCTTCGCGCCAGGGTGGGCTCGACCGACTTTGGTTGAAATTCGCGACGAATTCGCGAACTGTGTTTTTACCGCCGAGAAACTCAAGTTGACAGTCGAGGCGGTCGGCGAGCGGCATTCGTTGAAACTCGGCAAACTTCAAGCGCCACTGCGGGTGGCTATCACGGGGCGCAGCGTTGGTCCGCCATTGTTCGAGCCGCTCGTCTTGCTTGGTCGCGCGGCGGTTCTGAAGCGCATCGACTCGGCATTAGCGACCCGCACATAGGCAGACGCAGAGCGATGTCGATACGACGCGTTCTGCGAATAATCGGTGCCGTGTGCGGTTTGGGCGTGGCGTATTTTTTGGTTTCACTGTTTCAAGTTTGGAACACGGGTCGTAGTGCTGATCGTCAACCGGTTGATGCGATTGTCGTGCTCGGCGCTGCCCAATATGACGGTCAGCCGTCGCCACAGTTTCAGGCCCGACTCGATCACGGGCTCGAGCTTTGGAACCTCGACTTGGCTTCATACATCGTGGTTACTGGCGGCAAACAAGAGGGCGATCGTTTCACCGAGGCGGCTACTGCTCGCAAGTACTTTGAGTCGAAAGGCGTGGCCAGCGATTTGATTTTTGAAGAAAATTCGGGCACGACGACTTATGCGTCGTTGATGGCTGTTTCGCAGGTTGCGAATGAGCTGAAGATTTCTCGTATGTTGATCGTTAGCGACCCGTTCCATCTTTTGCGGGCGAAATTGATTGCGAGAGAGGTTGGTCTCGATGTGAGTTTGTCGTCAACTCGGTCGAGCGTGATCAAGGGTGGTGATGCTTTTCAACACAACCTGCAAGAAGCGATCGGTGTCGCAATCGGTCGCATCGTCGGCTTTCAACGCGTTGATTCGTGGACCAATTGAATTGATGTTTGCGATATC
>VFZD01000049.1 GCA_016871295.1 Actinomycetota bacterium
GTATTCAAGTTCGATCGCTGGTGAAACCCTTGCTTTTGCCATCTGTTAATTCTCGTCTCTTCCCGCAGTCCCGGTCAATCCGCAGACCTCAGCCTAGAAGTTTGCGCTTTTCGGCGTCGAACTCGGCCTTGGTGATCGAACCGCGCATCAGCATCGCCTCGAGCCGCTCGAGTTGCGTCACCACGGGGCTCGCCTCGCCCGACCTGCCCGTGCGCTCGTGAATCGCCTCGTGAATGATGTTCTGCACCTGCTCGGGGTCGCGAATATCGCCGAACAACTGCTGGCCGTCGTCGCTGGCCGACTCGATCAACAGATCGCCTGCCCCAACCATCCGCTCCACAATCGATTGCGCAAAATTCACGTTGTTCACCCGCTCCAGCGGAATCTCGACACCGCGGCGCGCCAACACGCCTTCGCGAAAAATCACGCGCTGCGAAGTCACCACAAAATAGGTGCGCGACCATCGCAACACGGCGACCGCCAACCCGACGATTTGCAACAGCAGCCAAACCAACAACACCCGCGTCGCGCCCGACCCGAGCCAACCCTCGGCGAATTGTCGCGCCGCGATCGCACCGACCAGAGGCACCATCACCAACGCAACCGGTTTGACGAACACCACCCAATGCGGGTGCAAATCCAAATGAATCTGCTCGCCACGATTCAACAAATTTCGCGGATACCCCACATTCCAAACCTAGTTTCCCGCGCCGACACCCACCGCCTAGCGTTGTGCCGTGGACGCCGACCAACTTCTCCACGGCATGGATGCCGACCAGCGCACCGCCGTGACCTGCCCCGAAACCGCCACCGTGCTCCACGCCGGCGCGGGCTCGGGCAAAACTCGCGTGCTGACTCATCGCATCGCTTATCGAATCGCCACTGCGACGGCCGATCCGCAAAGAGTTCTGGCGATAACTTTCACCCGCGAAGCCGCGAGCGAACTGCGCCAACGACTCGGCAAGTTGGGCGTGACGCGCGACTCGCAATCGGTCACCGTCGGCACATTTCACGCGATCTCGTTGTCGCTGTTGCGCCAGCGACTCGCCGACACCCACAAACCAATGCCGACCATCGTCCACAACCGCTCAGTTTTGATTTCTCAGGCCGCCGGTGATCACCCGATGGCGAGTCGACCGCGAGAACTTCTCGTCGAGGTCGATTGGGCGCACGCCCGCCTGGTTTCGCCGACGAACTACGCGCAAGCGGCAAAGCGTCACGGTCGCTACACGATCGCACCGCACAACGAGATCGCCACGATCTACAAGAATTACGAGCAACTCAAACTTCAGCGCAACACGCTCGACCTCGACGACCTGATCTCGCGCGTGGTCGAGGCGATGCGACTCGACAACGCCTACGCCCAGGCGGTTCGCTGGCGCTACCGGCACATCTTCGTCGACGAAGCCCAAGACATGAACCCGCTGCAATACGAATTGTTCGAGGCGATTCGCGGCCAGCGCCAAGATGTGTTCATCGTCGGCGACCCGATGCAGGCAATCTACGGATGGAACGGCGCCGAAAAGAAACTTTTCGACGAACTGCCAGACAAGATTCGCGGCACCACAGTTCTGCGACTACCCAACAACTACAGGTGCACCCCCGAAATATTGTCGGCGGCGATTTCGATTGCCAAAGCCGTCGAACCAGATATCGACGTGCGGGCGATCAAAGCCAGCGCCAAGCCGGTGGTGGCAAGAGGGTTCGCCGATGTCGAGTCTGAGGCTCTTGGCGTCGTCGATTATTTGTGGCAATACGCCAACCAAGGTGGCGCCAACCCGTGGCGTTCGGCCGCCGTGTTGGTGCGCACCAACATTCAAAGCGAAACGATCGTCGACGCATTGGTCAAACACGGCATTCCGGTGCGCACCAGTCGGCCCTCGAAAGAACTCACCTCGGCGATCGCCGACGCGTCGCCAAGTCGCAACCGCGACGAACTCGCGACATGGGCCGCCGATGTTCTTGCCGAATCCGAATCAGACATTCAGCGGTGGGTCGCCGAACATGTCCAAGCGTTCTTGAAAACCGATCAGTCCGGCAGCGTCGACGGCCGATCGTTTTCGGCATGGATGCGGGCGACCGCGGCCGATCAACGCAGCACCGAGGGGGTCGAAGTTCTCACCTTCCACTCGGCCAAAGGCCGCGAGTGGGACTGTGTCGTGGTCGCCGGCTGCGAAGACGGCCTGATGCCGCATGCATCGGCCATTTCCCAAGATCAAATCGACGAAGAAGTTCGTCTGGCCTATGTCGCCCTGACCCGGGCCTCGCAACAACTGTTCGTTACTTGGTGCGAAACCCGCAAAGGTCGAAGCGCGGGCCGCAGCCAGTTGCTCGGCGAAATGGTCACCAAACTAGATTCGAGCGCCGATGCGGCGGCAGCGACGAATTCGGATCGAACCGCGGCAAAACAAACGACCGCGACGCGACGCGCCAAAACCAAGTCGCTCGAAGACGAACTGCGGGCATGGCGCTCGAGTCGAGCCCGCGTGATCAAACAACCGGCGACCTCGGTTCTGAGCGAGTTCGAACTTCGCCAAATCGTCGCCCAGTTGCCCAAAACGCCGTCAGACCTGGCCAAGATCGTCGGTCAAATGCCGGCGAACCGAATCGCGTCTGACGTGCTGGCGATCGTCGCCGGGGCCGAGAAACGACTCAGCGCGGTCGCCACAAAATAGTTTTCTGTTCAGCGCTCTTGCGCCTGGCGAATCTCCATCAGCCGCTGAAACACCTCTGGCCGCATCGAAACAAACAGTCCTCTCGCCTCGGCGCAGAGCGTTTCGCCGTGGTGAAGCGTTCCGACGGCGCTGATTTTTCGCCCGTCGATCGACGCGACCCAACCGCGAAAGACAACGGGCCGTTTCAGAGGCGTCGGCGAACGGTAGTCGATCGTCAGGTTCACGGTCATCCCCGGATTGCCGCTCAGCGATTGCGCCATGCCCAATACCTCGTCAAAATATGCGGCGATGAAACCGCCGTGCACGCAACCCGGTGGCCCCTCGTATGCGGCCTCGAACTTGACGTGACCGACAACCACCGAGTCTTTGCCTCCGTCGCCCTCGATCTGCATCCGCATCGGCACGGCCAACGGATTTATTCCGCCGATGATCGGGCTGCGATCCAAGAAACTGTTCATCGGCGCCAACGAACTCTCGCCTGGCCCGAGATATTCGTGCGAGTGTGGTATCGAGCGCAACCGCGCGACGGCCTGACCGATCATTCTGCGCGTCTCTTGTAGTTCTTCGAGATTTGCCGAGGTCGCCAAAAGTTCATCCATCGCCGAGCGCAACTCGTCGGCGATCGCGACCCGCAAGCTGTCTGTGGCCGACAACTGTTGCGTGCGAATATGAAAACCTTTGAATGCGCTCTCGTAAACGGGTGCCGAATTCGCAGAGTGCCGACCCGACATCTGCTCGTCGTTCGAGCCGCTCATTTCGCTCGGCCGTTGCTCAGCCGCATCGAGACCGGCGCATGGTCGCTCGGCTTCTCCCCCTTGCGCGCATTGCGATCGATTTTCGAGTCTTCGACGCGGGCGAACGTCGATTTCGTCGCCAGAAGAAAATCGATGCGCATCCCCTCGCCCTTGTGAAAACTGCCGTTGCGATAATCCCACCACGAAAAAACTTTCGGCTCGGGGTTCATCTCGCGGAATACATCGACCAGTCCCCACTCGCAGAGTTCGGCGAAAGCTTTGCGCTCGGGTTCGCTGACATGGGTCGCGCCATCGAACTTCGTCACATCCCAGACGTCGTCATTGGTTGGCGCGATGTTGAAGTCGCCGCCGATCACGAGCATCTCGCTCGGGTCGGCGATCGCCGCCGCGTGTCGTCTGAGCTTCTTCATCCAGGCGAGTTTGTATTTGTAGTGGTCGTCTTCGAGCGACCTGCCGTTGGGCACATAGACGCTGACCACCCGAATATCGCCGCACTTGGCCGAAATGATTCGGGCCTCGTGATCCGGCTCGATCGATGCGGCGAAGTTCGTCACCACGTCGGTCAGGCCCACTTTCGAAATGATCGCCACGCCGTTCCACTGGCCCTGCCCGAAATGCGCCGACTCGTAGCCCAACTCGGCGAAAGTCAGCGCCGGGAACACCTCGTCTTTCATTTTCGTCTCTTGCATGCACAACACATCGGGCTGATTCTCTTTGACCCATGCGGTCACGCGTTCGAGACGGGCCTTCAGCGAATTGACGTTCCAGGTCGTGATCAGCACGACAACACCGTATCCAAAAAGTCGTCAGCGCTTCTTGTTCGACGTCGGCCTTTTCGCAGAAGTTTTCGGAAGTTGCGCGCGACGTCTGGGTCTTTTCGGCTGACCCGTCTTGGCGGCCTGAGACTTTGATTGCGCGTTGCGCGAGACCTGAGTTTTGACGGCGCTTTTTGGTTCGCTCGGCAAGTCGACACCCGCGACCGACAACTCGACGCTTCGCCGTGACGGCGTGAAACCGGCCACGACCAGACTGAGCGTCGCCCCCAACTTGACGTGCTCGCGCGCGCTGCGGGGCGCGGGCTTGGCCATCAGACGAAGTGGCAGATAGCCGGAAACCTCGCCGATCTTCACGTAGACACCGTGCGACGCGTAACTTTCGACGACGCCTTTCAGCTTCGTGCCGATCGCGTTCTTCTCGACGAAATTCAAGAACGGGTTCAGTTCGTTCAGTTTTGGATGAACGCTCTTCGGCGCCACGACCTTGGCAACCGGCGATTTCGCCGCGAGATTTCGCGGTTTGGCCCGACGCAACGACGCCGCCGACTCGCGACCCGCCTGCTTTCGCACCGGCAGACGCCTGATGAACACCCAGCCGACATTCGGCACCGGCTTGCCGCCGATCAGTCGCCCCTCGTCGAACAACCACTTGTATTGATCGTGAAACTCCTGATAACTGTCGTTCGAGAGAATGCTCGCCTTTACCTTGTCGGCGATCGTCAACACGAAGCCGTCGCCGCGACCCACGGCGCCCGCGGGTGGCGCCACGAGTTCGTTGTTGTTGATCGCCTCGTCGAATTCGTTTCGCTCGCGACGATCGATTCGATGGCCGAACGTCGCGTCGACCACCACCGTCACTTTCGTCGACGGAAACTCTTTCATGAACGCGAGCACGGCCTCGTTGAGCTGTCTCAAACTCGGGTCGCCTCGGCCTTCGGTGGCGATGTTCGAACCGTCGACCACCACATGCGTAAAACTCTTGTTCACCCCTTCATTCAACCACCGCGACCGCGATTAACTAGTCGGCGAAAGTTTCGCGCATCAAATCGTCGAGTTCTTGGTCGTGAATCGTCTTCGACCCGGTGGCGGGGCTTCCCGATTCGACGCGAGTCACAAAACGCAACGAATATCCCTGCTCTTTCAGCGGCCAGATGCGGTCGTCTACGAAATATCGCGGGCCCATGTTCTCGGGTTCTTCTTGCAGCCAGACCAATTCTTTGGCGTTCTTGTAGCGCGCCAATATCCTTTTGATCTGCTCGCCCGGAAACGGATACAACTGCTCGATCCGCACGATCGCGAATCTTGCGCCACGCTTGTCGCGCTCGACGACGGCGTCCCAAGCGACTTTGCCAGTGCACAAAACGACGCGCGTCACCTCATCGGGCTTGACGATCGAGGCGTCGTCGAGCACTTCTTCGAAACTTCCCGTCGTGAATTCGGCGATGGGTGAACGACTCTGCTTCATTCGCAGCGGTTGCTTGGGTGAAAAAATCACCAGCGGTTTCAGGTTTTTGCGCTTGACCTGGCGCCGCAGTAGATGAAAATATTGCGCCGATGTGGTCGGATAACAAACCTGAATGTTGTCGTCGGCGCAAAGTTGCAGGAATCTCTCGATCCTCGCCGAGGAATGCTCGGGACCCTGACCCTCGTAGCCGTGCGGCAACAACATCACGAGGCCGTTCGCTTGCTGCCACTTGTCCTCGGCGGCGACCAGATATTGGTCGATGATGATCTGTGCGCCGTTCACGAAGTCGCCGAACTGCGCCTCCCAAATCACCAGCGCTTGCTGGCTCGAATGCGCATAACCATATTCGAAACCAAGGGCGGCATACTCGCTGAGCAGCGAATCATAGACCCAGAACCGACCCGTCGCGCCGGGAATCCCGGCCAACGGCACCCAGCTTCGCTCGTTCAGGTAGTCGATCAATGTCGAGTGTCGTTGGCTGAAAGTTCCGCGACGCGAGTCTTGCCCCGCCAGCCGAACCGACGAGCCTTCGATCACCAGACTGCCGATCGCCAGCGCCTCGCCGGTCGCCCAGTCGATGTCGCCGTGTTTGGCGATCATCGCGTCACGCGCCTCGAGCTGGCGCAGCAATTTCGGGTGAACCATGAAATCCTGCGGATACGTGTGCAACTGCGAAAGCACCTTGTCGAGCACTTCTCGTCTCACGCCGGTCTGGATATGCGGCACTACACCGACGGGTTTCGGGGGCTTTGCGGCGATTACCTTTTTGTTCGTCTTGGCGCGAGTTTGCTCGAGCGCACCCTGCAACTTGTTCCGGTAATCGCTCAGCGACTTCTCGGCCTGTTCAACGGTGATGTCGCCGCGTTTGACCAGCGTCTCGACATAAAGTTTGCGCACGCTGCGCCTCTCGGCGATCGCCTTGTACATCAACGGCTGGGTGTAACTCGGGTCGTCGCCCTCGTTGTGCCCGTAGCGCCGATAGCAAATCATGTCGATCACGACATCTTTGTGGAACCTTTGCCGGTATTCGAAGGCCAGTTGCGCCACGCGCACGCACGCCTCGGGGTCGTCGCCGTTCACATGAAAAATCGGGGCCTGCACCGTCTTGGCGACATCGCTGCAGTATTGCGACGAACGCGCGTATTCGGGTGAAGTCGTGAAACCGATTTGGTTGTCGATTATCAAATGAATCGCTCCGCCGACGCGGTAGCCCGAGGTGTCGCTCATCGCCAAACATTCCGCGACGACGCCCTGGCCGGCAAAAGCCGCGTCGCCGTGAATCAACAGCGGCAACACCCGATACGACAACGGGGGTTCGATTTGGTCTTGCATCGCCCGAACGGTGCCGAGCACGACGGGGTTCACCGTTTCAAGGTGGCTCGGGTTCGAAACAAGTTCGATGTGCATCTTCGCACCGCTCTCACCGACGAACTCACCGATCGCGCCGAGGTGATATTTGACGTCACCCGAGCCCTGCACCGACGACGGATCGACATATCCCTCGAACTCCTGAAAAATCTGGTCGTATTCCATGCCGACGACGTTGGCCAACACGTTCAGTCGTCCGCGGTGCGCCATGCCGATCACCGCACCGTGCAAGTTTTCGTCGACGGCGAGGTTCAAGATCTTGTCGAGAATCGGAATCGCCGACTCGGCGCCTTCGAGACCGAAGCGCTTCGTGCCGACATACTTGGTCGACAAGAACCGCTCGAACGCCTCGGCGGCGTTCAGCCGCTCGAGCAGGCGCGCCTTGTCGATTGCAAACTCGTTGCGTTTGATGCCCTCGAAATGCTCTTGTATCCACCGCTGCTCATCGGTGTTCTGGATGTGCATGTACTCGACGCCGATCGTGCGACAGTACGCGTCGCGCAACACGCCGAGAAGGTCACCCAATGTCGACCGATTCACGCCACCGACTCCGCCCGTCAAGAACTCCCGATCGAGATCCCAAACCGTGAGCCCGTATGTAGCGGGGTCGAGTTCGCGTGGCATCCGTGGCGCGCGCCAATGCAACGGATCAAGATCGGCGATCAGGTGTCCGCGCACGCGATGCACCCGAATCAAGGTCGCGATTTGCATCTGCTTCTCCAGCAGCGCGTCTTCGCTGTCGAGCGAGTTCGTGTCGTCGCGCCACTTCACGCTTTCGTAGGGCACGCCCAAACTGCTGAAAACGTCGGCATAGAAACCGTGCTCGCCGATCAACAACTCGTGCACGTATTTGAGGAACAATCCGCTCTCGGCCCCTTGAATGATTCGGTGGTCGTATGTGCTGGTCAGCGTCACGACCTTCGACACGCCGAAACGACCCAGGGCCCGTTCGTCGCTGCCCTGAAACTCGGCGGGGTAATCGATCGTGCCGACGCCCACGATCACGCCTTGGCCGACCATCAGCCTGGGCACCGACTGCTGCGTGCCGATGGTCCCCGGGTTCGTCAGGCTGATATTCGCCCCTTGAAAATCTTCGGTCGTGAGTTTGTTGGCGCGCACCTTGCGAATGATGTCTTCATAGGTCAGCAAAAACCCGGCAAAGTCGAGCGTGTCGGCGTTCCGCAACACCGGCACGACCAAACTTCGTTGACCCTTGCCCTTGTCGACATCGACCGCCAAACCCATGTTGACATGGCTGAATCTCTTGATCTGCGGTTTGCCCTGCTCGTCGACAGAATAAACATGCTTCATGTTCGGCACGGCGTCGACGATCGCCCGCACGATGGCGTAGCCGATGAGATGAGTGAAGCTGATCTTGCTTTCGCCGTTGCGCCCGCGGTATCCGTTGATCACCTTGCGGTTCACCTCGAGAAGTTTGGCCGGCACTTGGCGAACGCTGGTTGCGGTCGGCACCCCGAGACTCGACTCCATGTTCGTGGCGATGACCGCCGAGACTCCGCGCAACGGCTCTGGCTCGACAACCTCGAGGGGCGCCTGTTCGACGGGTACATGCGTGACCACGGGGCGCGGTGCGCGCGGCGGAGCCTCGGGAGAAATCGGCTCTTTTACAACCGGTGCATTCACGACGGGCGCTTTGACCGTCGCCTTTTTCGCAGTGGCAACCTTCGGCGCAACCGTCGCCTGATTGCCCGCCCCGTTGGCCGCTTCGTCGTGCAAACCAAGAAGCGAATCGAGATCGGGTCGAATCAATTCACCCGTCGGGTCGGGTTTGGGCGAGCCGACGGGCTTATAGTCGCTGAAAAACTCGCGCCACGCCACCGACAAGGATTGCGGTTCTTCGCGAAAACGCTCGTACATCTCCTCGACTAGCCAGGAGTTGGCGCCAAAGTCCTCGGGGTTGGACTTCTCATTCATCGCTTACATCGTAACGATGATTATTTGAGAAGTACCTCTGAAGCAATCCACAAGATCAGCCACAAGACACCGCCCGTTATCATCGCGTTCTTGTGTGATTCGTACGGCCACAGCAACTTGTTGGTTGCCGCGGTGCCACCGAACACACCGACCGCGTTGAGTTCGAGAATCGCCGCGAGCAC
>VFZD01000050.1 GCA_016871295.1 Actinomycetota bacterium
ATCGTCTATTGGGGCTCGAGTCTCGGTGACGGGCCAATCGACGAGGCGATGTTTTTGCGACCCGTGCTCAGCGGCGGTTCAGATCTTGACCCGCCGCTCGGGTTGATACCCCAACAGCGCGACGGCTGGTCGGGCCTGCCCGGGCTCGAGGGCTTTCATCTCGGCGGCAAGAATCTGTTTGCTCATCTGCAGCTCACAAGTTTCGACTGCTCGGCGACGAAAGCCATTATTGATCTCGCCGACAACCACACGGGTCTTGCGGCGCAAGTGAGCCTTGAGATCAACGACGCCGAGGTGCTGGTCATTTCGGCAAAACTCACCAACAATTCTTCGGAAAAATTTGTTCTCGGCAGTTTGCGTCTCGCGCTGCCAGTGCCGGCAAGCGCCGAAGAATTGCTCACCTACACGGGCCGATGGGGTCTCGAGTTTTGCGAGCGTCGCACCTCTTGGCTTGACAGCGTCGAAACCGTCACCAACCTGCGCGGCAAAACATCGCATGAAAAGTGGCCGCTGGTGTTCGCCGGCACGAGGGCTTTTTCGGACGAGGTCGGCGAAGTCTGGGGGTGCCACCTGGGTTGGAGCGGCAACTATGAAATTGTCGCCGACTCGGTCACCGACCATCATCGCCACATTCTCCTCGGCGAGCGACTGTTTTTGGGTGAAGTCGTACTCGAATCGGGCCAAAGTTACGAGACGCCAAAAATCTATGCCGTGCATTCGACATTCGGCCTGAACGGGGCATCACAAAAGTTCCACCAACATGTTCGAACACGTGCCAAACGCGAATCGGCGCCGCGTCCCGTCATCCTCAACACTTGGGAGGCGGTCTATTTCAATCATGATTTCACGACGCTGACAAAACTCGCCGACATCGCCGCCGAAGTCGGCGTCGAAAGATTCGTTCTCGATGACGGATGGTTCAAGGGTCGTCGCAACGACAAAGCGGGGCTCGGCGACTGGACGATCGACCCGAAAGTTTGGCCCGATGGTTTGAAACCTCTGATCGACCATGTCGAGAACCTCGGCATGGACTTCGGTCTGTGGTTCGAGCCCGAAATGGTCAACCCAGACAGCGATCTATATCGCCGGCATCCCGATTGGGCGTTGCACGACGACAATTACCAGCAGTTGACCGGACGAAATCAACTCGTGCTCGACATGTCGCGCCACGAGGTGGTCGAATATCTGTTCAAGAGCATCTCCGATCTGTTGACATCGAACAAGATTTCGTTCATCAAATGGGACCACAACCGCGACCTTCACGCGGCCAAGGCGCATGCCCAAACGCGGGCGACCTACGATCTGCTGGCGCGGCTCAGAAAGGCGCACCCGCATGTGCAATTCGAATCTTGTGCGGCTGGTGGCGGAAGAATCGACTTCGGCGTTCTCGAGCATGTCGACCGCTTCTGGACGAGCGATTCAATCGACGCGCTCGACCGCGTGGGCATTCAACGGGGTGCGTCACGGCTGATGCCGCCCGAGTTTCTCGGCATGCACATCGGCGCAGAAACAAACAGCATCACGCGACGCTCGCACGAATTGGCGTTTCGCGCCACAACCGCGCTGTTCGGTTGGCTGGGCGTCGAGATGAACCTGCTCGCGCTGACGCCAGATGAGATCGCCGAACTGCGCGAGGTCGTGACGAAATACAAATCGTTGCGGCCGCTGTTGCATTCGGGCGTGTATTTCAACGTCGACCACCCCGACAGCCGAATCGTCGCGCATGGCGTGCGCGACAAAGATTGCCGACACGCCATCGTGTCGGTCACGCGCACGCAGAATAGTTCGACCAGTCACATCGACCCGATCCGCGTCGCGGGACTGCCGCCGACTGCTCGCTATTCGATCGCCCCCGTCTATTTCGGCGAAAAGCGAAACTTCGCCCTGCATCGAAAACTTCCCGACTGGTTGTCGAACCCGACCTTCATGCTCACCGGTCGACAGCTCGAACAACTCGGCTTTGTCTGCCCACCGCTCCTACCTGCTTCGTCGTTCGTGGTCGCGATCGAAAGGGCAAGATCATGAGCGGCATTGAGCGGTTCGACCCGTTCACCGGCACTCGGGTGCACATCGTCGCCTCGCGCCAGAACCGTCCGAACATACCGACCGAAGGTTGCCCATTTTGCGTTGGCGGCCTCGAGGCGCCCACCGATTATCGGGTGAAGTCGTTCGTCAATCGTTGGCCGGCGTTGCAAAACGGAATCTGCGAGGTCGTGTTGTACTCGCCGAAACACGACTCATCTTTCGCCTCGCTCGAGCCGAGCGAAATCAAAGATGTCGTCGATCTGTGGGCCGAGCGAACCACGCACCTGGCGAACCAAAACGACATCGAATATGTGCTCGTTTTCGAGAACTGCGGCGCGCAAGTCGGGGCGACGATTCAACATCCGCACGGTCAGATCTATGCCTTCGACCATGTGCCGGCCCGTCAACACCGAATACTCTCGGCCAACTGGCGACCCGAACTCGACGCCGGTGCCCGCGCCATCTTGACCACCGAGAACTTCGTCGTCTACGCGCAGTTCGCGTCGGTTCACCCCGTCTCGTTGGTCGTGGCGCCGCGCGCTCGGGTGGGCACCGTCGCCGAACTCACGAGTGACCAACGCCTTGGGTTCGCCGAAGTGCTGAGTCGAACTTTCAAGGCTCTACACAACCTGTTCGACTCGCCGCCGCCATACATGATGTGGATCACCCAGATCGCCGAGACCAAGAATTACACCGAGCCGTGGATGCACATGGAGATCGTCTCGCCTTGGCGGGCGACGAATGTTCAGCGTTACATCGCCGCGGCCGAAATTTCGACCGAAGAGTATTTCAACCCCGTCGACCCCGACGATGTCGCCGCGCGTCTGCGCAACCTCATCTCGTGATGCGCGCGGTCGCACCGGGTCGGGTAAATCTGATCGGTGACCACACCGACTACACGGGCGGGCTGGTTTTTCCGATGGCGATCGATCGTTTCACGACGATCGACTTCGACCGCTGGCACGAGCCGTTGATCAGATTGCGTTCACACGACGAACCGAGCGAGGCGATCGTGCAATTGCCGTCCAGTGGCGAGGGGCGGGGCTGGGCTCGATACATCGCCGCGGTGGCCCACGAGTGCGCCGCCGTAAACGGCATCACGGGCGAGATCTCGACGACGATCCCGATCGGCAGCGGTCTGTCGTCGAGTGCCGCGCTCGAGGTGGCGACGCTGCTCGCCTTGGGTTTCACCGGTTCGGCCAGCGAACTGGCCCAGACTGCGCGCCGCGCCGAACATCGCGCCACCGGGGTTCCGACCGGAATCATGGACCAACTCTGCATCGCCTCGGCTCGCGAGGGTCACGCGATGTTGATCGACTGCGAGAGCCTCGAGCTCGAACATGTCGCCCTTCCGTCTGATGCGCAGGTGATCGTGCAGTTCATCGCCAAACGCACTCTCGAAGGTTCGCAATACTCGCAGCGCGTCCAACAATGCGCCGTCGCCGAGAGTCTGGTCGGCGCGCTCCGGCTCGCCAAGCCCGACTCGATTGCCGCAATCAGCGACCCGACGATTCGTGCCCGCGCCCGTCATGTGATCACCGAAAATCAGCGGGTGCGCGATTTTCGTCGCGCGTTGCGCCACAGCGATCTGCGCGAGGCTGGTCGACTGATGAACCAGAGCCACGAGTCGTTGGCCGTCGATTACGAAGTTTCGAGCAGCGTCATCGACGAGGCCGTCGCCAAGTTGCAGGAAACCCCGGGCGTGTTCGGCGCACGAATGACCGGGGGCGGGTTCGGTGGTTGCGTGGTTGCGCTCTGCGAAAACAGCGCAAACATCGAGGGCTGGCGAGTTTCAGCCGCCCGCGCCGCGCACCTGGCGTGAAACCACGTAACTAAACCTGTAGGTGCCCGCGGAAACCTGATATTGCGGCAACACGTCTGGCCCGCAACTGGCGGTGCCGAGTCCCCGATGGGCGATATCGATATACATCGTCAAGTAGTTGCGCCTGACCAACTCGGTCTGGTCTTTGGCGCGATACAAGTCTTCGGTCGTATACGGCAGCGCCGACATGTGCAACAGACAACCGTCGGCGCGAATCATGATCGACCCGCCGTTTTTTGGGTCGCTGATCTCGAACCATCGGCAATCGGTGCGCAGACCATATTCTTGCGGCACCAAATATGGCATCTCGTCGGGCGCCGATTCGTAGATGCCGAGCATCGCCGACGATTGTCGATCGACATAACACTCGTGCGGGCCGTTGCCGAACCAGCGCAGCGAATC
The DNA here is from genome assembly GCA_016871295.1 of Actinomycetota bacterium. Taxonomy (GTDB): domain Bacteria; phylum Actinomycetota; class Acidimicrobiia; order Acidimicrobiales; family Ilumatobacteraceae; genus BACL27. Next base: position 4,250 of record VFZD01000050.1, read on the forward strand.
AAACCCCACGGGAAGAGCGAAACTCACACCGACTCGCGGCAGGTCCGAAAGATTCTTCGGCACGACGACGGTGTGTTCAAAGCGAACCGAGCCGTCTGCGCGCCGTTCGTGGCGACACTTGTGTTTGACCAACGACTCCGGGTCGCCATCGACACCTTGGCTTTGCCATCGTTTCAATGTGCTCTTCTTGACCCACGCCAAATCAGGAAAAAGTTTGAAACCGTCGTTATCGGTCGGTGCGCGCCAAATGTTCAATCGCGGCTGCACCATGTAGTCACAGGCTGGTTTGGTCGACAATGCGACCCGGCGCGGCTTTTCGATTCGCAGTGCGACTTGATCCCACGCCACGAGATGTCCGGCGTCGCACCACGACTCGGTGCGTCTTGTTCGCCACAAGACATTGAGCCGCATCTCGGAGTTCGTTGGCGCGAATTTTGGCAGCGAAACTCGCCGCGTCTTGTTGGCCGCGATCGACGCCACGGTCAGCGCACCGCGCTTCGCAACCTTGCCGTCGATCAGCAGTTCAAAACTTGGTTTCAACCAGGCGGTGTCGCGAAAAGCCTGACGGTTCTTCACTTCGAGCTTCGGGCCCGACTTTGTATTGACGATTTTGGTCGCCACCGGTCGATGCACCCACGCAACTTCGCGCATCGCGGGATGAGGCGTCAGATCTGAATGCATCAAGCCATCGGCGACGAAGTTGCCGTCATTTGGTTCGTCACCGAACTGGCCGCCATATGCGAAACGCTGCCTGCCGTCGGGCAGAGTTTGTCGAATGCCGTGATCTTTCCATTCCCAAATGAATCCGCCCTGAAGACCCGGGGTTTTGTCGAACACCCGCCAGTAGTCGGCCAATGATCCGTTCGAATTTCCCATCGCATGGTTGTATTCGCACATGATCAACGGCCGCTTGCGCTTTTTGCTCTTGCCATAGGCCTCCACCGCGGCGATTGGTGAATACATCGGGGCGACGATGTCCGTGGCCGTCATGCCCCCGTCGTACCAATTCGTGTTGAACACCGCGCCCTCGTAATGCAGCGGGCGCGACGGATCATATGAACGAACCCACTTCGCCGCGGCGTCGTGCACATCGCCGTAGCCCGCCTCGTTGCCGAGCGACCAGATGATCACGCTCGCGTGGTTTTTGTCGCGCTCGACCATTCGCGTTATCCGCGAGATCCATGTCGATCGAAATTGCGGGTCGTGACACAGGCTCGAAATCCAGGCGTGGCTTTCGGCGTTGGCCTCGGCGACGACATACAACCCGAGTTCGTCGCAGATGTCCAAGAATCGCGGATCATTCGGGTAGTGCGAACAACGCACCGCGTTGATGTTGTGGCGCTTCATCGCCAAGACATCCGCCCGCATATCCTCGACCGTCACCGCTTTGCCGCGATCGGGGTGATGATCGTGGCGGTTCACGCCTTGAATCATGACCCGCCTGCCGTTGACCAGCAGATCGCCATCTACGACCGCCACCGATCTGAACCCGATCGTCTGCTCGACCACATCGAGCGTCTCGTCTTGGCTGTTCTTCAACGCGATCCGCACGACATATCGATTCGGGGTTTCGGCCGACCAGAGTTTCACGCGACCCGCATGCCATGAAACATCGCCCACATGGCCGGAGAATTCGTAGACCCGTTCGGAGTGCGGCACGACCGCCTCGTGCGAAGCACCGATTTGTTTGCCTGCCGAGTTTTCACTCGTCGCATGCAAACTGGCGACGACTCGCAGACCGCTCGGAAACCTCTGATAGTTCGACGATTCGGCGGTCTCGATCTTCGCCCGCACGCGCAAGTGACCCCGACCCGTCGACGAATCAAAAGTTTCATCGACCGTAGCATCGACGCGCACATCGGCGAGCCGTGTCTGTTGTTGCGCTTCGATGAAAACATCGCGGTGCAGACCCGCCATCCACCACTGATCTTGGTCTTCGAGGTACGACTGCACCGAAAACTTGCACACCGAGATCGCCAAACAGTTCTCTCCGGTTCGCACAAAACCTGAAATGTCATATTCACTGGCCAGCCGGCTGTCGGTGCCGTAGCCGGCGAACTCGCCGTTCACGCGCACGGCGTGCACGCTTTCTGCACCACCCACGTGCAACACGATTCGTCTGCCCGACCAACGCTTGTCGACGAAAAAACTTCGACGATAGACGAGGGTCGGTATCTCGGGCGGCAGATACGGGGGCGCCTGGCTCCACGGCATCACGATGTTCGTGTATTGCGGCACATCACCCAGGTCGAACAGTGTCCAGTTGCTCGGCACCGGAATCTTTGACCAGGTCGAGTCGTCATAGTCGGGTTGCAGATCGGCGAGTTCGACGCGAGTCGGGTGCGCATAACGCTTCACTCTCCACTCGCCGTTCAACGAAACACGCTCGCTCGACCGACCAAGAAACGCCGTGCGCATCGGCAGACGGTTGACCTGAACGACATTCGGGTCGGCCCAGAACCTAGATTCGCTGAGTTCCGGCACGCCCGACATGACAACAAAACTCTAAACCTCCGAGCCCAATTGCCAATTGTTGTTGTCGTATATTGGGCAGGTGCTCGTTGAATTCGGCGACAAAACACCCAAACGACACGTGGTTATCGTCGGCGCCGGTTTTGGCGGGTTGGCTTGCGCCAAAAAACTACGCCGATCACCCTCGTTTTCGGTGACGCTGGTCGATCGCAACCCGTACCAGCTCTTTTCTCCGCTCTTGTACCAGGTCGCCACGGCGTCATTGCCCGAAGACGACATCGCGTTTCCTGTTCGCACCGCTTATCGAGAAGTTCAGTTCGTGCGCGCCGAGGTCACGAATGTCGACATGCAAAACAAGACTCTGAGTTTGCAAAACGGCAAATCACTCGCCTACGACGATCTCGTCCTCGCCGTGGGCTCGGAAGGCGCGACGTTCGGCATTGCCGGTGTCGCCGAGCACACCCTTCAAATGAAGTCGGTGCAAGATGCACGCGAGATTCGCCGTTCACTGTTGCGCACCTATGAAGACGTCGAAGACGAGATACTTCCCCTCGAAAACCTGAACGTCGTGATCGTCGGGGGCGGGCCGACTGGCGTCGAGTTGGCCGGTGCGATCAGCGAGTTGCAGCGTGAGATTCGACGCGAGTTCGAGCACATCGCGCCGCAAGCCTCGGTCACGCTGCTCGAAGCGGGCCCCCGTCTGTTGCCGAGTTTTCATCCTCGATCGAGCAACTACGCGAACAAGACGCTTCGTCGGATGGGTGTCGATGTGCGCGTCGATGCCGCCGTGATCGAAGCGACTCCGCGCTCGCTGCGTCTCAAAGACGGCTCCGAGATCGTCGCCGGAACGCGCATCTGGGCCGCCGGCGTCGTCGCGCCCCCAACCTGGACGTTTCTCGGCGACACCGACCGCGCGAATCGCATCAAGGTCGACGCGCACCTGCGACTCAACGATTCGATCTGGGTTGTCGGTGACGCCGCCAGCTTCGGCGACAAAACAGGTCGAACCTTGCCGATGATCGCACCCGTGGCGATTCAACAAGGCAAGCATGTCGCCCGACAACTGCGCAGACGCGAGTCGAAACAGGCGCTCGAAGGTTTCGAGTATCGCGACAAAGGCCAGATGGCGACAATCGGGCGACGCAAAGCCGTGGTCGAGATTCGTTCGTGGTTGCGGTTTCAAGGTTCGCTGGCCTGGTTGACCTGGCTCGCGCTGCACCTGGCATATCTTTCGGGCGGGCGAAACCGAACCAGCATCTTCGCCGATTGGGTTTGGAATTACATCGTCTGGACCCCTCGCCGCACGATCACCGACTAGCCACCGCGCAACGCGCCAAACCGCGCACGGTCACCGACTAGCCACCGCGCAACGCCGGTGCTAGAACTTGCCCAGAGGAAAGATGCCCCGCCTTCGACAAGTACCTCGCGACCAGGCCGACAAATCGGTGTTGCCCGTCTATGACCTGTTGTTCGGCGATCGCGACCCCGTCGCCAACCCCGGCACCGCCACCGGCACGCCCGGCGATTGGTGGACGGTATTCGCCCTGGTGCCCGAGGTGTTCGACCACGCGGTTCGCGGATTCGCTCTGTATCGCAATCCGGCTCGCAAAATCAACGAACAACTTCGCGAACTCGGTCAGACCCGGGTCGGCTGGGCTCGTGGCAGCCAGTTCGTGTTTTCTCAGCACTGCAAGTCGTGCAGGTCGGTGGGTATCGCCGAAGAAAAAATCCAGGCGATACCGGGTTGGCAGACCGCCGATTGTTTCTCGCCGGTCGAACGCGCCGTGCTCGCCTACACCGACGCCCTCGTCTATGACGGTGGCAGGGTCGCAAACGGGGTCTTTGAGGCCCTGCAAAAACACCTGGGCGACGAGGAGATCCTCGAGTTCACCTACATCATCGCGATGTACGACATGCATGCGGTGATGAGCCGGGCCTTGCGCACCGAGTTCGATGATCGCGACGAGCCGATCGTCGAGATCGACGGGCCCGATGGCCCGCGAATGAAACTGAAAATCTGAAGAGCCTGGGGTCGAGATGAAACTCAAGAGCGGCGTTCATCATGTTGCATATGCCTGTCGCGATGCCGAGGCGACGCGCCACTT
>VFZD01000051.1 GCA_016871295.1 Actinomycetota bacterium
TTGAACCCGAATGGGACTTCAGTCACAGTTCGTGGCACGGGTTACGACATTTCAAAAGGCGTATATGTGATCGTCTGCACACAAGCGGCACCAGGGCCACAGGCGACTTGCGTCGGTGGCGTGAACATCGACGGTTCATCGTCGAGTTCGGTCTGGGTTTCATCGAATCCGCCGGGTTATGGCGTTGGTCTCACGACACCGTTTTCGCCCGACGGATCATTTACTGTAGAACTCGTTGTCGTCGCAAGAAGCGGAGCGCTCGACTGCACCGTGGTGAAATGTGGTGTGGTTACACGGTCCGACCATTTGCGATACACGGATCGATCACAAGATGTTTTTGTGCCGATCACATTTTCGAATTAAGACTTTTACCCCCAAAAAAGGAATCTCAATGTTCGGGTCGCGATTGATTTTTAGAAGTTTGGCAGCCGCAGTTGCCGCAAGTGGTTTGTTGGTTTCGCTGTTGCCGACACAGGTCTCGGCCGCGATTTCAGTGAGTGTCAGCAAGTCGGAAAAACTTGCCGACCTCGAGGTTGTAACGATCAGTTTGGCGGGTATTCCTGCGGGGCAGGGTGTCTATATCTCGCAGTGTTTCAAGCCGAGTCTGGGTCAACGCGCGGCGACGGGGCTGATCTGCAACGGCAGCGTCACCGAGACGGGCACGATGATTTGGGCGACCACCGACAATTCGCGCGGCTCTCAATCGGCAACCGGCACCTTGGTTTTGATGATGCGCTCGAGGTTCACGAAAGTCGACGCCAACAACGTGAGCAAGACCTATGACTGCGGTATCTCGAATTGCGCGCTTTTCGTCTATCGCGACCATCGAGGAATCACCGACACTTCGCTTGATGCGATCGTGCCGCTCAAGTTTCTACCGCAGCAAAGCGTTTCGCCGGCAAAACTGGGTTTGAAAAAGAACGGTGCGTCATACAAGGTCGGCGAGAGCGTGGTGATCGGTGCGGCAAGACTTGTCAGTTCAAAGGGGCGAAAAGTTGTTGCCTTTTCCGATGAGACCCGTTCAATTTGTGCGATCAGTGGCACAACCAATCTGACAATCAGGTTTCGCAAGGCGGGCGAGTGCCGAATCACGCTCTTCAGCGAGGGTTCGGCCAAGTTCGACCAAATGATCGAGACGCTGACCTACATCGTCAAGTGACCGACGCAGATTAGTTGCGACAAATCAGTTCAGCGGACCGGCGACGATTTCGGCGGCGCGGCGAAGTGCACCTGATTTGACGAGATCGTCGACCAAACGCATTTCATCGGCGAGAATTTTGTCGGGCCCGGGCGCGACGACCGCCTTGCGAACTTCGGCGTGAACCCGCATCAAGGCGGGTGACGCCTCGAGCGGGGCACGAAAATCGATCGCCCGAGTTGCGGTGAGGATTTCGATCGCGAGAATGCGACGCAAATTGTCGATCGCGAGACGAAGTTTGCGCGCGGCGTTCCATCCCATTGAAACGTGGTCTTCTTGCATCGCGCTCGACGGAATCGAATCGACGCTGGCCGGAACGGCGAGGCGCTTGTTCTCGGAGACCATGCTCGCCTGGGTGTATTGGGCGATCATCAGCCCAGAATCGACTCCGGCGTTGTGCGCCAAAAATGCGGGAAGCCCCATCGAGCGACTTGTGTCCAACATGCGGTCGGTGCGACGCTCGCTGATCGAACCCAGATCGCAGACCGCGATGGCCAGAAAGTCGAGCACGTAAGCCACGGGGGCGCCGTGGAAGTTGCCGTTCGAGCGAATTTCGCCCGAATCGGTGACGACGGGGTTGTCGATTCTCGCGGCAAGTTCTCGGTGCGCCACATTCAGCGCGTGCGACACGGTGTCGCGCACGGCGCCGTTGACCTGGGGTGCGCAACGCAGCGAATAGGCGTCTTGCGTGCGCGTATCGTCGAACCGATGCGAGGCTACCAGCGGTGAGTTTTCGAGCAGCTTGAAAATGTTCGCCGCGCTCGCCACTTGGCCCGAATGATTTCGCAGAGGTTCGTGCAACTCGGGGGCGAAAACTTGGTCGGTGCCGAGAAGCGCCTCGACGCTGAGCGCGGTGGCGATGTCGGCGAGGGTGCAGAGTTCGAGGACGTCGGTGATCGCCAAAACCAACATTCCGAGCATCCCGTCGGTGCCGTTGATCAGGGCGAGACCTTCCTTCTCGCGCAACACGATCGGTTTGATGTTGTTTTCGGCCAGCACCTCGAGCGCTGGTCGACGGCGGCCAGACTTGTCGAAGACATCACCTTCGCCGATCAGCGTCAGCGCGCAATGCGCGAGTGGTGCAAGGTCTCCGCTGCAGCCCAGCGAGCCGTATTCGTAAACGACGGGGGTGATCGATGCATTGAGCAGAGCCGCGATCGTCTCGGCGACGACCGGTCGAACCCCGGTCGCGCCGCTGCACAGCGTACGCAGGCGCAACAGTTGCATCGCGCGAACAACCTCTGTTTCGACGATCGCCCCCATGCCCGCGGCATGCGATCTGATCAACGAGATCTGCAGGGCGACCCTGTCGTTGGGCGCGATGTGTCTTGTCGACAACGCGCCGAAGCCCGTGGAGATGCCGTAGACGGGTTGATTCGACTTGGCGAGATCTTCGACGATCTTGCTCGACTTGGCCAGCGCCTCGAGCGCACCTCGGGTGATCGAGACAGGGGCGTTGTTGCGGGCGACTTCGACCACTGAGTCACGGTCCAACCCGTTCGTGTTGATTGCAACCGGCGACGACGACACGCCAAAACTCTAGTTGTCGATGGTGTTTCGAGGAAACTAAACCGATCGGCCGTAGACGGGCTGATCGTAAGGTTTGAAAGTGAACCTACGGATCACCTCGCCGTAGCCACCGTAGAGCGCCCCGATTTTTTCGGCCCTCGCGAAAGCGTCCGTGCGTTCGGCGACATTCGGTATTTCATACCACGGTGCGGAAGGCTCGTCGTGGTGGGCAATGTGCAGGTTGTTGTTGAGCATCAGCAAACTCATCGTTCGACCCGCGTTGATCATCGCCGTGCGGTTTGTTTGATCGGCGAGGGTCTTGTGTTCGGCAAAAGAACGCATCATGTTCAGCGAGTGCGAACCGAAGACGCCGCCAATCACGTATTCGAACATCGACATCCCGGCGAAGTGGTGCACGATGACGGTGACGGCGATGAGCGCGGGAACATGCAACACCCAGGCGCGGCGAGAATTGTCGACGTTGCGAATCGCGCGCCAGGCATCGAGAACGAAATATTGCACGGCGCTATAGACCGACCAAACGGTCAGGCGAAATGCGAGCGTGCGGTTCGCCCAAGCGACCGCGCGCAGCAGGCGACCCGAAGTTTGCCAGTGCTCGGGTGTCGTGTAGTAACTCTCGGAATCGAGTTGCGGGTGGGTGAGCGTCGTGTCGTGGTGGCTGAGGTGGTCACGCTTGAACGACAAGAATGGCACCCACATCGTCACCGACAAAGAAGCCATCGCCGTGTTGAGACCCGCCCTGCGAAACGGGTGGCCATGCACCAGTTCGTGCTGCAGGCTCAAATGCCATGCCCCGAACCAAACCAGAAGCGCGAATGTCGCCCACCACGGCAATTGCCTGTGCGTGAAAACCGTGGCGAACCAACCGGCGTAGACGAGAACGGCGACGACCAGAGTGCGCCAATCGCCGCGTGCGTTTAGCAATGTGCGAGCCTCGGCGAGATCGGGCCGAGTTACAGATTTGGCATCGGTCGACATCACCGCAAATTTTATCGCAACGACCCCGCGACGAGCCTGCCGTTGTTGAAGACGGCATCGATTATCTTGACGCCCGGTCGGTATGCGAGGTGAATGTGACTTGGAGCACCCAGAACCGAAAAGTCGGCTTGTGCACCAACTTTGAGGTGTCCGATGTCGGTGCGTCGAAGCGCCGCTGCGCCGCCAGCGGTGGCCGACCAGACCGCCTCGTCGCAGGTCATGTTCATGTTCAGCACGGCCAACGCGATGACGAGCGGCATCGAGGTCGTATACGACGAGCCCGGATTGCAGTCGGAGGCCAGGGCGACCGTTACGCCGGCATCGATGAGTTGTCGAGCGTCAGGAAATCTTGACCGGGTGCAAAGTTCGGCGGTCGGCAGAAGTGTGGCGACGGTTGCGCCATGGCTGTCGGCGAGGGCCGTGATATCGCCATGGCTCAGGTGCGAGCAGTGATCGCACGATGCCGCGCCGAGTTCGACACCCAATTGCACGCCGCCACCATGTTGCAGTTGGTTGGCGTGAATCCGCAGGCCCAGACCCAACTTTGCCCCCGCCGACAGAATCGCCCGCGCGTGGTCGACTTCGAACGCGCCGCGGTCGCAGAACACATCGATCCATTTCGCGTTGTGCGCGCACTGTTGCAACATTTCGCCGCAAACCAGGGCGACATAGTCGTCGGTCTGCGACTCTGGGGGCACGACATGGGCGCCGAGAAATGTGGTTTCGGGCGTGACAGCCGTGGCGACCTGCAGCGAGCGCGCCTCGTCGACCACCGAGAGGCCGTAACCAGATTTTGTCTCGAGGGTCGTCGTGCCCGTGTGCAGCGCTTCGTTGGCGAGTCGTCGCGCGTTGGCGACGAGTTCGTCGTTGGTGCTGTTGCGCGTGGCCGCCATGGTCGTGCGAATGCCGCCGGCCGAATACGGCCTGCCCGACATGCGCGCCTCGAACTCTTCGGCGCGGTCTCCGCCGAAAACCAAATGTGTATGGCTGTCGACGAAACCGGGTATCACCGCGCGACCTGCGAGGTCGATCGAGTTGCCCAGATAATCGCGCGGGAGTTGGGAAGTCTCGCCGACAAAAGCAACCTTGTCGTCGTCGCCAACGACGAGTGCCGCGTTGTTGATGATGCCGAGTTTGCCCCGCTCGAGCGAGACGTCGTTGGTGACCAGTGCACCGATGCCGGTGAGCGCCAGCATTACGAGCCGAACTTTGCGACGAGGTCCTTCACTCTGATCACGAAATCGTGGTGGTGGAACTTGTCGAAAGAGTCCCATGTCGTGAACGTGCGCGAGTCCTTGACTTTGTCGATGAACAGCAGGCCGTCAAGATGATCGACCTCGTGCTGATAGGTGCAGGCGGTCATGCCACGAACCACCTCGTCGATCCGATTGCCGTTTCGATCGAGGGCCTGAACGCGAATTGAAGTGTGTCGCCAGACATTGCCGCGAAAGCCGGGCACCGAGAGGCAGCCTTCGTTGTTCTCGAACATGTCGTCGTCGAGTGGCGTGAGCACGGGGTTGATCAAGATCGTCAACGGCACCTGAGGTTTGTATGGATATCGCGGGTTGTTGTTGACCTCGACCGCGCATATGCGTTGGTGCCGCAACACCTGCGTCGCGGCCAGGCCCGCGCCGTTGGCGTTGCGCATCGTTTCGACCAGGTCGTCGATGAAAGTTTGCATCTCTGCCGACTTGATTTCTTTCGGGTCGACCTCGCTGGCGCGAATTCTCAGTTCAGGATGCCCGATCGTCGCGATTGGAAGAACAGCCATGGTGACTCAAGTGTAATTACAGCACCGCTTCGATCGCGTTGCGCAGAGCGTCGGTTGTTTTCTTCAGCGACTTGTGCTCGCGTGCTTTGACGATCTGTTCGCCACCGACCCAAACATCTCTGACGTCGCTGGCCGTGGCGCCGTGCACCAGATGGGCGGCGCCATTCGTCGGGTCGAAACTCGCCAGGCGAACAGAATCGAGATCGACGGCGATGAAGTCGGCGTTGGCGCCGGCGACAAGACCGTGTTTCTTGCTGCCGAGCGCGCTCGCACCATGCAGGGTCGCCGCAGCGAGCAGGTCGCCGCTGCGGTGCACGCCGCGCTTGTTGGAGATCAGTCGCTGGTGTGATTCGACCGCTCGCGCCTCTTCGAACATGTCGATTATCGCGTGCGAATCGGTGCCGAGACACAGCGGTGAACCCGCGCCGACCAGTTGGTCTGACCTGCCGATGCCATCGGCGAGGTCGCGTTCGGTGGTGGGGCAGAAGCAGGCGAACGATCGCGATTGGCCGAGCAATTCGATGTCGCGCTTGTCGAGGTGGGTCGCGTGCACCGCGGTGGTGAAAGAACCAAGCAGGTGGGCGTCGTTCAAGAGTTGCGTGGGGGTTCGACCCGTGGCGGCACGACAAGATTCGTTTTCGGCGGGTTGCTCCGAGACGTGGATATGCACGACGCGGTTGCCGCGGTTTTTCGCGATGTACGAAAGTTCCGCCTCGTGCACTGCCCGCACGCTGTGCGGGGCGAGCCCGATCGAGCGCATCGGTGTCGACGCCCCGAGGGCATCGACTCGCTCGAGCCAACTTTCGATCGACGAGTCGTTGAAGCGTCGTTGTTCGGCGCCAAGTTCTTGACCGTTGAGGCCGGCGTGCAGATATGCGACGTCGAGCAACGCGACGCGAAGACCCGCCCTTCGCGCCGATTCGAGAATCACCTTGCCCATCTCGTTCGCGTCTTGATAGGGCTTGCCGTTGGGTTGGTGGTGCACATAGTGAAACTCGCCGACGGTGGTGATGCCGGCCAGGGTCATTTCGGCGAAGGTCGCGGTGGCGAGCGCCAAATAATTCTCGGGGGTCAGGCGGTTCGCAACCTGATACATCAATGTGCGCCAAGCCCAAAAGTCGCCCAGGCCCGAGCCGCCGTGCGTTCGTCCGCGCAGTGCGCGATGAAACGCGTGGCTGTGGCTGTTGACGAAGCCGGGTATCACCACACCTTCGATTCGCGAGTCTTTTCTCGTCGGTTTGGCGCCGGTTTCGACGGACTTGATCAACGAATTCTCGGTCGTGATACGCACATCGGCGACACAACTCTCGCCGCCGAGCCATGCATATTGCGCGACGAAAGATTTCATTGTTCGCGCATCGGCAGACGCACACCGCGTTTGTCGGCGACATCGATCGCCAGATCGTAACCGGCGTCGGCATGACGAATCACACCCATGCCCGGGTCGCTCAACAACACGCGCGAGAGTTTTTCTTTCGCCAGATCCGTGCCGTCGGCGACGCAAACCATGCCCGCATGAATGCTGCGACCGATGCCGACACCGCCACCGTGATGAATGCTGACCCAGGTCGCGCCGCTCGCGGTATTGACCAGTGCGTTCAGCAGCGGCCAGTCGGCGATTGCGTCCGATCCGTCGAGCATCGACTCGGTTTCTCGAAACGGCGACGCGACGGACCCCGAATCCAAATGGTCGCGACCAATGACGATCGGCGCGCTCAGTTCTCCGCGTCTGACCATTTCGTTGAAGCGCAGACCGAGCCGATGTCGCTCGCCGTAACCGAGCCAACAAATTCGCGCGGGCAGACCCTGAAATGCGACCCGTTCACCCGCGAGCCGTATCCACTTTGCGAGACCCTGGTCATCGGGAAACTCTTCGAGCACCGCACGGTCGGTCGCCGCGATGTCGCGCGGGTCACCCGAGAGGGCGACCCAACGGAATGGCCCTTTGCCTTCACAAAACAACGGACGAATGTACGCGGGCAAGAAACCCGGGTAATCGAACGCCCTGTCGTAGCCGCCGAGTTGCGCCTCGCGACGCAGCGAGTTGCCGTAATCAAAAACTTCTGCGCCCGCATCGAGAAAGCCGACCATCGCTCGGCAATGCACCGCCATTGCCGCGCGTGATCTGTCGATGTAGTGCCCCGGGTTTGTTGTTCGAAGTTTTTCCGCCGCCTCGACGGTGAGGTCGTTGGGCAAATAACTCATCGGGTCGTGCGCACTTGTTTGATCGGTGACGATGTCGGCGGCGAAGCCCTGGGCCAAGAGTTTCGGGAAAACATCGGCCGCGTTGCCGACGACGCCGACTGAAAGTTTTTTGCGCGCTTTTTTCGCCGCCTCGCAACGGGCGACGGCGTCGTCGAGCGAGTCGGCGACCTCGTCGAGGTAGCGAGTTTCGACGCGACGCCGCACGCGGGTCGGGTCGACGTCGATGCACAACGCGACACCGTCGTTCATCGTGATCGCCAGGGGTTGCGCGCCACCCATGCCGCCCAAACCCGCGGTGAGAGTGATCGTGCCGGCGAGCGTGCCCTTGAATTTTCTGCGGGCGATCTCGGCGAAACATTCATAGGTGCCCTGCAAGATGCCCTGGGTGCCGATGTATATCCACGACCCCGCGGTCATCTGGCCGTACATCGTGAGTCCGAGATTTTCGAGACGCCGGAATTCGTCCCATGTGGCCCAGTCGCCGACGAGATTCGAATTTGCCAGCAACACCCGCGGCGCCCATTCGTGGGTGCGAAAAACCCCGACGGGTTTGCCCGACTGCACGAGCATCGTCTCGTCGGGCTTGAGATTTTGCATCGTGCGGATCATCGAGTCGAAGGCCTGCCAACTTCGCGCGGCCCGGCCGGTGCCGCCGTAGACGACGAGGTCGTCGGGTCGCTCGGCGACTTCAGGATCGAGGTTGTTCTGCAGCATCCGATACGGCGCTTCAATTTGCCAGTTGGCGCAATGCAGTTGCGTGCCGCGCGGCGACCTCACGACCCGGGGGCTACTCATCTATATAGTCTCGCAAAAATCGGCCGACACCGACAACTGC
>VFZD01000052.1 GCA_016871295.1 Actinomycetota bacterium
CTTTGCGGACGATTCGCGAGAACCGATGCGAGCCCGACGGATTCGCATAAATGCCGCTCATGAAAGGAGTCATCGCCTCGACCGCCTCGCGGCGCATCGGTGTGCTGGCGGCGTGATCTAGGTAGACGAAATCGGCCGATGCCGCCTCGGCGGCGATACTGCCCGCAACCTTGCGATCGTGCGATTTTTGCGAGCCCACAGGCATACAGGCTAACTACACTCACAAGCCATGAGCATTATCAAAGTTTCGATTCAAATTGACGCCAGCCCCGAGAAAGTTTGGCGGATCGTCGAACCCATCGAACGCCACATCGATTGGATGCATGACGCCGTCGCGATTCGATTCGTCTCCGAACAAACTCGCGGGGTCGGCACGGCTTTTCTCTGTGACACGAAAGTTGGCCCGATTCGTTTGACCGACAAGATGGAGATCACCGAGTGGGTGCCCGGCAGGGCGATGGGCGTCAAACACATCGGCATCGTCACCGGCACCGGCGTTTTCACGCTCGAACCGCTCGCCGACAACACCCGCACGCTATTCAAATGGGAAGAAGAGCTGGTTTTTCCGTGGTTTTTGGGCGGCCCACTGGGCGCCTACGTCGGCGGAAGAATCGTTCTGCGTCAAATCTGGAAACGCAATTTGCGCGATCTGGCCGCGCTGTGCGAGAAATAATCAGATCGCGCGCAGAATCGCGGTCGCGCTGGCGGCCAGAACAACGACCACGATCAGCGGCGCGCGGCGCCAAGTCGCAACCACGGCGACCGCGAATCCCGCAAGTCGGACGTCGACGACCAAACTCTGACCGACTGAAAAGGTGTCTTTGAGCACGAGCGCCGACAGCAACGCCGCCGGTATCAATGCCAGACACCGATCAAAAATGCGCGGCAACCGGCGCGAGCCCAACACGACCAGACCGAACATCTTCAACAGATATGCGCTTGCCGCCAAGGCGATAACCATTGGCCAGAGATTCGTGGTCATCTCACCGACCATTGCGCACCCCCAGAACAATTGCGGTGGCGGCGATCAGGATCGGCACGCCAACGGGCACGAACGAAATTGAGAGCAGACACAACGCACCGCCCAACATCGCCGTCTGCCGACCAAGTTTTGTGCCCAGGTGTGGTCGCAGCATCGCGACGAACGCCGCCGGAAAGGCGATGTCCAAACCGAATTTCTGCGGGTCGATCGCGCTTCCCGCCAACGCCCCGATCAATGTGCCGAGGTTCCAGAAGCTGAAGAGACCTATTCCGGTCGTCCAAAAAGCGATCTTGCGAAATCTCGGCGATGATTCGGCCAGTGCCAACGCGGTCGTCTCGTCGATCACAAACTGCGCGGCGAGCAAACGATGCGGCAGGCTCTTGCCCAAAGATCTCGCCGAGGGTGAAAGCGCGAGACCGTAAACCATGTTGCGGATGGCGAGCAACACGGCGCCTCCGTATGCCGCCAACATCGAACCACCCGCGCCGATGACGCTCATCGCCGAAAATTGCGAGGCTCCGGTGAATACGAACAGACTCAAAGCGCATGTCTGCCAAACGCTGGCACCGGCGCCGACCGATGCGACGCCGAACGACAGCGCAAAAACGCCGACGGCGCCACTCAACGTCAGGCTCGAGACGACGACTCGACGAATCTCGGGGTCACCGCGCATTGTCAGACTCCGCTTCGTCAATCGAAACCGTATCTACAGCACTCCCGCCAACATTTCGTCGGCGGCGCCCCAGGGGTCGCGAGTTTTCGAAAGCATCTCGTTTTGAATCGCGTCCCAGCGATCACCGGTGCATATCTCGCGCGCTCGATGCTCGAGACGACGCTCGATGATCGCCCGCAACTCGTTGCGCAACCGTTGATCGCGACGGTTGGCCAAAGAACCGTCGGCGGTCGTTTGCGTGCGATGCGCCGTGATCGCGCTCCAAAGTTCGTCTGCACCTTGGCCCGTCGTGCCGACGGTTCGCACGATCATCGGTCGCCAAGCGTTTGGCGCGAACTCCGAGAGTTCGAGCATCTGCTCTAAATCGCGTTGGGTTTGGTCGGCCCCAGGTCGGTCAGATTTGTTGATCACTAACACATCGGCGATTTCAAGCAGGCCCGCCTTGTTGGCCTGCACCGAATCTCCCCAACCCGGGTTGACGACGACCGCAACGGTGTCGGCGTTGCGCGCAATCTCGACTTCAACCTGCCCCACGCCGACGGTTTCAACCAATATCCAGGGTGAACCCACGGCATCGAGCAGACGCACCGCTTCGCTCGTCGCCAAACTCAGACCGCCCAGGTGACCGCGGGTGGCCATGCTGCGAATGAAAACACCGGGGTCGGTGGCATGGCTCTGCATACGAACTCGATCACCCAAGATCGCACCACCCGTGAACGGCGACGACGGATCGATTGCCAACACCGAAACTTCCTGTGTCTTGCCGCGAAGGTGGCTGATCAGAGACGATGTCAGCGTGCTCTTGCCCGCACCCGACGCACCGGTGATGCCGACGACATAGCCTTTGCCCGTCAGCGGATAGGCCATTCGTCCGACGTTGCGAGCCTCGTCTCCGCCACCCTCGATAATCGAGAGCAACCGTGCGAGTGCCGCTCGATCGCCGGCGCAAGCGTCCTCGAAAAGAGCCTCGGTGCTCGCGGTGCGCGCGGTCATTTAGATCGCGACAACTTCCGTCACGCCGTCGATGCGATCGCGCATGATGCGCTCGATGCCGGCTTTGAGCGTTTGATCCGACGCAGGGCAGGTGCCGCACGCGCCGGTCAAAGTGACGCTGACGATGCCCGTCGCCTCGTCGACATCGCGCAGAACGATGTCGCCACCGTCGGCCTGCAGCGCCGGCCGAATCACCTCGATCGTTTGTTCAACTTGTGTGCGAATTGACACCCGAAGCCCTGTCTACTTTGAATCCTGAACCATCTACGATACGAGGGTGCTTGCTCACCAAGGTGGTTGGGACGAAATTCTGCTCGTCGCCGGACCAATTCTCGTGATAATCGGCGTGTTGTGGCAGGCGACGCGCCGTGTCAAACGCGAGTCAGGTCGGCACCAAGACCACTGAGTCGGCCGACCAGGTCGTCGTACCCGCGGTCGATGTGGTGAATTTCATGGATCACCGTTTCGCCGTGCGCCGCCAAACCGGCGATGACCAGGGCCGCCCCCGCCCTGATGTCGGGCGCCGTAACGGCCGTGCCGATCAGGTGATCGACGCCTTTGATCACAGCATGATGGCCGTCGATTCGAATATCGGCGCCAAGTTTGCACAACTCTTCGATGTATCTGAATCGTCCGGGAAACAGGTTCTCCGTCACGATGCCCACGCCCGTGGCCACCGAATTCATCGCCACCAACAACGGCTTGTAGTCGGTGGCGATGCCCGGGTAGGGCAAGGTCGCGAAATCGATCGCCGAAAGTTTTTCCGGGGCCGTGACACGCAAGCCGTCGCGCTGCGGATATATCGAAACGCCCATCTGCGTGCATTTGGTGATCACCATCTCCATGTGCTCGGGGCGTGCACCACGCACCTGTACGTCACCACCGGCGATCGCCGTCGCCGCGATGTATGTCGCCGCCTGCACGCGGTCGTTGATCACGGCATGACGCACACCGCGCAACGAACCCTTCTTCGAACCGTGAATGACGAGTCGTGAGGTTCCGATGCCCTCGATCTGCGCACCCATCGCCACGAGCATGTTGCACAGGTCGCCGATCTCTGGTTCGCGCGCGGCGTTTTCGACCACCGTCGTGCCCTTGGCATAAATCGCCGCGGTCAAAATGTTTTCGGTCGCGCCGACACTGGCGAACGAGAGTTCAATCTCCGCGCCATGCAGCTGTTTGGCGTACGCGTTGATGTCCAAGAGATTCTGTTCGATCGTCGCGCCCATTTTTTCCAAGCCGCTGATGTGCAGGTCAATCGGCCGACCGCCGAAATCGTCGCCGCCCGGCCAGTTGATCAGCGCCCGGCCGTAGTGGGCCAGCAACGGCCCGAGCACATTGATGCTGGCGCGAATCTTGTCGACATTTTCGAACGGCGCCTCCGTCGAGATGTTGCCCGCATTGGTCAACGAGAGTTCATGCGGCCCGAGCCACTTGCTCTTCACCCCGAGCGCGGTCAACAGGTCAGACATCGTGTCGACGTCTGCAATCGCCGGCACATTGGTTAACACATATTCGCCCTCGGCGAGCAGCGTCGCGGCCATCAACTTGAGCACCGAGTTCTTTGCTCCCGGCACCTGCACGTTGCCCGAAAGCGGCCCCGAACGGCGCACAATTATCCGGGGAAACTCATTATTCATGACATTTCAGTATGCTCCCGCAGTGAGCCGAAAACCCCGAACGCCCGCGTTGACCGCCCGCCAGCGCAGCATCTTGTGGCTTCTCGCACTGGCTTGTGTGCCGGCAACCTACGCCAACACTTTGTTCACACAGACGGTGGCATACGCCGCGCAAGAATTTGCAATTTCCGAACAGGGACAGGGCATCGGCGCGGCGATCATTCGCTGGGGTGTCGTGATTTCGCTTCCGCTTGCCGCACTCGCCGATCGTGTCGGTCGAAGAAAGCTGATCGTGATCTGCGCTTTCGGTGCACCGATCATCACCGCGCTCGGCGGAATCGCGCCGAATTTTTCCGTTCTTGTCGCGACGCAAACGATCGGTCGACCGTTGGCGCTGGTGATGACGATCCTGATCGGCATCGTCGCCACGGAAGAAATGTCGAGCGAGTCGCGGGCGTGGGCGATCAGCGTGCTGGCGATCGCCGCGGGTATTGGCGCGGGCTTCGCCTTGGCGGCATTGCCGCTGGCCGACCTCGGTGCCGACTCGTGGCGATTGATTTATGCCATCTCGCTCGTGTGGGTGTTGCTGGCCATCGTGGTGCAGCGCAAGTTGCCGGAGACGACGAGGTTCACCGAACGACACGATCTGCACCTCGAATCGGCGACGCACATCGACAAGTGGAGGTTGTTGACACAAAGTTTGGTCGCGATTTTTGGCAACGTCTTCATCGCCGCGTCCTCGGTTTTCCAAGTTCGCTATTTGCGCGATGTGCGCGACTACTCGGCGATCATGATCACCGCGTTCACTTTGGTCACGGGCACACCGGCCTCGATCGGGCTTTTGATCGGCGGCCGAGTCGCCGACTCGCGTGGTCGACGAATTTTGTCGGCGATCACTTTTCCGCTCGGTGCAATCCTGCTCGCCGGTGCATTCAACACCAGCGGTCGACTGATGTGGCTCGCATCGGTCTCGGGCGGAATCTGTCTGGGTTTGGCCTACCCCGCCATGGCGGTATATCGAGGTGAAATGTTCCCGACTCTGCATCGATCCTTCGCGTCGGGCGTGGTCATGACCTCATCTTTGATCGGCGGCAGCATCGGTCTGATCGGAGCCGGATATTTTTTGAACCGCGACCTGGGTTACGGTTTGGTAATGGCGACCCTGGCGGTTGGGCCGCTTGTCGCCGGCATCTTGGTATTCACGACTTTTCCCGAGTCGGCGCACCGAGAACTCGAAGAACTCAACCCGCAAGATGTGATCGAATCGAAAGTCGCTATAGGCGAATAATCCAATCGGCGATGATCTTGCCGACCGCGACGTCGCGATTTTTCAAGTCGTGTCGTGCACCGTCAAGCCATGCGTGTTGTTTGTTTTTCATCGGTCTAGTTGCCGCAGTGAGTTCGTCGACCGTGCCGAATTCATCGCGCGTGCCACTCACAAACAAACTCGGCACCGTGACTCGTGAAAGGTGTTCGCCGCGCAATTTTTCGGGTTGTTTTGGCGGATGCAACGGATAGCAAACGCACACCAACGCGGCGACTTCAAGTTTTTGCTCATCGTCGGCGATAGCCATGCTGCACATTCGCCCACCCATCGACCGACCACCGATCACTATCTCGCCCGTCGAACAGCCCCACTCTTGTGACGCCGCAGCCACAGCCGCGCGCACTGCGCCGATCAGCGCGGACTCTTTGTCCGGAAAACTCTTGCCGGCCCTGCGATACTCGAAGTCTTCGCGAGCAACTCTTATCCTCGGGTCGGCGCCGTTGATCGCAGTTTCAATGGCGACAAGTGACGGGTGGTCGGCGTTCGTGCCCGCACCCGGAAACAAAACGACGCCAGAAATCACCGCCTTAGCAGCACTCGGCGGGCTTCTCCAATTTCTTCGATCGACTTTGACGCGGTGGCGACGTCGCCACCGTGGTCGGGGTGCACCGTGCGCAAAACGGCGCGATACCTCTCTTGCACCTGTCGCTTCGAAGGCTTCACGGTGCCGGCAGGAAACCCGAGCAGCTCAAGCGCCCATGCGCGCGGATCGGTCATCGCCGAAAGATTCGTCACGGCGTTACCGACCAAAAATGAAATGAAGGTCTGGTCCAATGGTCCGCGCCAACGCATCGCACGGCCGATAACCAGGCTCAGCGCTCGGCGCGAAAACTCTTCGAGTCGCTCGAGTGCATATATCGACCCCAACACCTGCAACAAGTCGCTGCCGTTCGACTCGAAATCAAATACCAGTTCGCTCTTGTCGCCACGCAACCGATGCACGCTCTTGGCCAGTCCGTGTCGGTCGGTCTGCAACCGATGTCGCAGCCGGGGTTGCACGACGCGTTCGCCGCGTTCAACCTGCGCCAGCAGACGATGAATGTCGGGCACGATTTCGTCGTCTATCTCACCGAAGTGTTTTGCCACCACGCCGCCGAGCAACACTCCGCCCAGGCCGGGCGAATGCTCGACGGGCAAGATCAACGACCCGAGCGACAATCTGCGAGTCGGCGTGAACGGTCGCGTATGCCAAATTTCAAGTTCAGCCAGCACCTCGCCCTGACTCGTCATAGGCAAAGAGACTAATTGCCATTTCTGAAAAAGCGCTAGAGATTCGCGCGCAAGACCGCGCCCAAGCGACCCGCCAGATCCATCGCCGAAACTTCGTCGGGCCGGGATGCGCCAACCAGCGCGTCCTCGATCTGGCTCGCCAAGTCTTTTATCTGTCGCCATACCGAGTCACCAATGTCACCCGGTGCGCCCGCGTTGTCGATCTCTTCGCGGATGCTCGCAAGGTCCGCCGCGGCTCGTGCATCTGTGGGATTTATCTGGATTTTTTGGGTCACGTCCAACAATTGTCGCAGAACTTTTTCATCGACTTCGTCTCGCGCCTCGACTTCATTTCCAAGGTTTTCGATTTCGTCGAGAATTTCTTCGACTTCGGTCTCGTTTTTTGACTCGACCAACAAGACAGTTTCTTCCCAACGATGCTCGATGCCTGCTTCGTTCAACATCATCGTCAATTCGGCGCGAACTTCGCTCGACCACTCATCCAACTCCCACTCGATGATCGGTTCGTTGAGATTCAAGTCGCCCCCAAGCCGAACGCTAGTTGTTTGTCGACCAACGGTGTTAGTGGGCTAATATCTGGGCGATGCCGTTGACGCAACGCCCAGACCGCAACCTGGCGCTTGAACTGGTGCGGGTCACCGAGTCGGCCGCGCTCGCCGCGTCCAAATGGGTCGGTCGCGGCGACAAAAATTCCGCCGATGGCGCCG
Organism: Actinomycetota bacterium; assembly: GCA_016871295.1. GTDB lineage: Bacteria > Actinomycetota > Acidimicrobiia > Acidimicrobiales > Ilumatobacteraceae > BACL27. The sequence continues at coordinate 7,532 of VFZD01000052.1, forward strand.
CGGTCGACGCGATGCGCAACCTGCTCGACACCGTGAGCATGGATGGCATCGTCGTCATCGGTGAGGGCGAAAAAGATCAGGCACCGATGTTGTTCAACGGAGAGCGCGTCGGCAACGGATCAAAACCGCTGACCGATGTGGCCGTCGACCCGATCGACGGCACGACGCTGACATCGCTGGGGCGAAACAATGCGCTGTCGGTTCTGGCAGTGGCCGAGCGCGGCACGATGTTCAACCCGGGGCCGTGCGTCTACATGGAGAAAATCGCCGTCGCCCGCGAGGCCGCCACGGCGATCGACATCAATGTTTCGCCCACGAAGAATCTCAAAGAAATCGCCAAGGCGACGAAAAAGTCTTTGAACGATCTTGTCGTCGTGATTTTGGAGCGACCCCGACACGACGAACTCATCGCCGAGGTTCGCAGTTGCGGCTGTCGCATCCATTTGATCAGTGACGGCGACATCGCCGGGGCGATTGCCGCGGCTTCGCCCCATGTCGGCGTCGATGTGTTGATGGGCATTGGTGGCACCCCCGAAGGTGTCACCGCGGCTGCGGCGCTGAAGAGTCTGGGTGGTCAGATTCTCGGCAGGTTGTGGGTCAAGAACGACGCCGAGGCCAAGATCGCCAAAGATGCCGGTTATGACCTGGCAAAGGTTCTGACCAGGGATGATCTGTGCAGTGGCGACGACGTGTTTTTTGCCGCCACGGGTGTCACCGATGGCGAGTTGCTTCGCGGCGTGCGTTACGACTCATACGGTGCGCGGTCGCAAAGTTTGGTGATGAGAAGTCGCAG
>VFZD01000053.1 GCA_016871295.1 Actinomycetota bacterium
GCGGCGGGTTGCGACTATGTCAGCAACGGTCGATTCGTGCTGGGTCTCGGTGCCTCGGGGCCGCAGGTGATCGAGGGATTCCACGGCGTGCCCTACGAGAAGCCGATGCAGCGCACCAAGGAATACATCGAGGTTTGTCGCGAGGTGTGGCGACGCGAGCAGCCCTTGCATTACAACGGCAAGACGGTTCAGGTGCCGTTGCCGAGCGGTCAAGGCACTGGTTTGGGCAAGGCGCTCAAACTGATCAACCATCCCGTCCGCGCCGACATTCCGATTTGGTGGGCGTCGCTGAAAGACAAGAGCGTCGAAGCCACCGCCGAAATCGCCGACGGTTGGATGCCGATCTTCTTTCTGCCGGAGAAGTTCGAAAACGTCTGGGGAAAATCGTTGAAGGCGGGCCTGGCCAAGCGAAAGTCGAACCTCAAACAACTGGATGTTTCGGCCGGCGGAATGTTGCACATCGACGAGTCGCTGACGCCGCAAAAACAAAATGAAGTGCTCGACTTCGCCCGCCCGAGTTACGCGCTCTATGTGGGCGGCATGGGGGCGCGCGGAAAGAATTTCTACAACGACATGTGTCGCGACTATGGCTACGAGAAAGAGGCCGTCGAAATCCAGGACTTGTATCTGGATGGAAAGAAGAAAGAAGCCGCCGCGGTGATACCCGCGGAGTGGTTGCAACTTTCGAACCTCGTCGGCCCGCGCGGCTACATCAAAGAACGAATCGGTGCATTCAAGGAAGCGGGCGTGACGGTGTTGCAGGTCAACCCCGTCGGGCCAGACCCCGTCCGGGAAATCGAAACCCTGCGCTCAATTCTCGACGAGTCTTAAACTTTTTCGCGCTGAGCGCGTCGCCACCAGGTAGACGATCGACGCACAAGCGGCGACCAATGCGAACATGGCGATGGTCGCGCGGGCGCCGAGGGCTTCCGACACGACGCCGGCGACGAGGCTGCTCAAACCCAGCGAGAGCGTGATCAAGGCGAAGTCACCCGCCAGCACGCGACCGCGCATTTCATCGGGGCACCGAACCTGTAACCCGTAGGTCGAAAGCGTCCATTGCGCGCCGCCACCGAGATGCGCAAAGCCGATGCAGGCGCAAGCCACGAAAAAGAATGTTGACGCCGCGGCGGCCAGATAGCCGCCGGCAAAACCCAAGCCGGCGATGCCGCAGATCAAAATGACCTTCGACAGATCGTTTTTCACGAGTCGCGTGGCGATGATCGGGCCGAGGGCGCTGCCGAGACCGCGCAGGCCGAGCATCAAGCCCCGGCCGGCGTCACCGCGGTTGAACGAATCGGCGGCGAACACGGCGAGCTGACTAACGACGCCGGCGCCGACGGCGAAGGTCATCTTCGACATGATCAACGACATGATCACCGAGTCGGATCTTGCCAAGTGAAGGGCCTCGCGCATGTCCACCAGCGGCCGCACGCGTCGTGCGTGGTGACTCGAGCGATCCTCCTGCATCGGTCGGGTGACCAGCGCGATCAGAGCCATGGCCACCAGGAATGTGACCACATCGGCGATGAACGCCGCCTCGCGACCGAAAGTCTGCGAAAAGAAACCGCCGATGCCCGCGCCCGCGGCGAGCATCACGCCCCAACTGCTGCCGAACAGCGCGTTGGCCTGGCGAAGTTCGTCGGGATTTCGGGCCAAGTTGGGAATCGCCGCTTCGAGCGCGGGGCGAACGAACGCCGCCAGCGCGGCGATCGTGCCCTGGGCGATGAAGGCGATCCAAATTCGTGAATCTCCGATCAACAACAAACCGGCCGCCGCTAGCGCTTGAAGTATTGAGACGACGATCAACACTTTTTGGCGGTCGTAGCGATCGGCGACAGGTCCACCGATCGGCGAGGCGAGGAACGATGGCAGTGAGAACGCCACGAGCAACAGCGAGACCAAAAACTTCGAGCCGGTCAAGTCTTGCACCAGTCCGGCGAGGGCGACGAAAGTGAACCAGTCACCCATGAACGAAAGATTTTGGGCGATGAACAGCAGGCGTAGATCGCGATTTGTCTTCAGAACCTTGAACATCGATCCGGTTATTTGTTGCCGAGACGGCGCAAGATCTGTTCGGCTTGATCGACGATCTGCTCGACCAGTTTGCCGGCGGGAATCAATTCATGAATCGCGCCGGTGCCCTGACCTGCGGGGTAAAACTCGCGCGAAACGTCGACCTGTGTGCCCGAAGGCCACCCAAGATGGTTGACGTTCGCCTGCACCGAGGCGATCGCCTGCAGCGGGAAGGTTTTGATTTCTTGCGGGTTCGCCTCGTGATGGTTCGTCCATTCATTGCGCACCACGCGACACGGTTTGCCCGTGTACGAGCGGCTGATCACCGTGTCGTCTTCGCGACTCGCAATCAGGGCGTCTTTGTACCCGTTGACCGCCCGTGCTTCGGGCGTGGCGATGAACCTGGTACCGACCCAAATCGCATCGGCACCGAGCGCGAGAGCGGCGGCCAAGCCGCGACCGTCGAACAGCCCGCCTGCGGCGACGACCGGAACCCTATCGGACACTGCGTCGACAACTTGGGGCACGAGGGCCATCGTCGCCACGAGACCCGTGTGGCCGCCGGCTTCGGTGCCCTGGGCGACGACGAAGTCGCAACCGCTCGCCACGGCGGCGACTGCATGGCGGACCTTTCCGCACATCGAGCCGACCAAGATGCTGTGCCTGTGCAGCAAGTCGATCGCGTCGCGCGGCACGCCGAGGCCGGCGACGAAAATTTTCGCGCCACCGTCGATCACGTTGTGAATGCCCGCTTCGAGGTGGTCGGGCAGCGCGGTGAGCAGATCGACGCCGAATGGTTTGTTGGTGAGTTTTTTCAGCGCGCTGATTTCATCGGCCAGTTCGTTGTTGCGCATCGTCGAGGCGCCGAAGGTGCCGATGCCGCCGGCGTTGCTCACCGCCGCGACCAACTCGTGATACGACACCCCGCCCATGCCCGCCAGCATCACCGGGTGTTCGATGTCGAACAGTTCTGTGATTCGGGTGCGCACGACAATCAAACCTAGTTGTTGACCGGTGAGCGAGATTGGTTGAAAGCGCCGTCTCGTTTGAGAAACTTGCGATGCCAGCGCCGCGGGGTGAAAATCGCCGCGCGCGGCTCGTCTTCGAACATCCACCTGACGAAGTTGCGACGAGTCCAACCGGTCGTCCCGGCAAGACGCAGCGCCGCACGAGTCAAAAGGCTGCTGGCGAGCATCTTTCCGAGGGTGAAGCTGATGCGATGATCGGCGAAGAATTCGCGCCTGACCTTTTTCTCATATGCCGCAGAGATCCTGGCCTGATTGAAATTCGGCGATGAAATGATCGCCTCGCCGGCCAACACCCCGGTCAACAGCGCCTGACCGATGCCTTCGCCCGTCATCGTGTCGGCGGCACGGACCGCGTCGCCGATGAAAAGGGCGCGACCTGCCGAGAGTTTTGCCGATGTGACGCGGGCGGGTATCGGCCAGGCCGTATGTCGACCTTCGAGCGTCGCGTTTTTTCCGAGGGCCTCGACGATGTGCGGGCGAGCGAGCAACTCGACCCACAGTGACTTCATGTCTTGCACCGAGTAGTTCGCCCCGCGAAGAATGCCGAAGCCGACATTGGCGCGCGAGTTTGGCAACGGAAACGACCAGGCGTATCCGGGCAACAGATCCTTGTCGAACCAAACGAACAACTTTTCGGCGGCCGGGCCGGTGACGTTGCCGACATATTGACGAAACGCGTGCCATTCGCCCAGGTAACTGGCCGACGATGCGCCAAGCGACTTGCGCACGGGCGACCACATGCCGTCTGCAGCGACCAGGTATTTTGCGGTGATCTCTTTGAAAACTGCCGCCGATTCGGTCGTCACCGTTATTTGATTCGTGTTCTGTCGAACCACACCGACAAACGCGCAGTTTTCGACGATTCGAACGCCGCGTGAACGGGCGTGTTGGACGAGCGCGTCGTCGAGTTCGATGCGCGGGGCGATCGCCGCGAATTGACCCTTCGTCGAAAGATCTTCGGCCGCGTTCGGCAGTTCAAGTTCGATCTCGCGACCCGACGGCGACCTGAGCACGACATCGGTGCAGATTTTGTAGTTGTCTACCGATGTCGGATCAAACCCGAGCATCTCGAGCATTCGCAGTGCACCGGTGGTCAAGCCGTCGCCGCAACATTTGTCGCGCGGGAACGAGGCTTTGTCGATCACCAACACATCTTTTCCGCTGGCGACGAGCGTCAAGGCGGCGGCGATTCCCGCGGGTCCGGCGCCGACGACCAAGACGTCGCATTCGTTTTCAAATTTTGTCCGCAAAATAGCGTCGACCACGAGCCTCAGGCTAGAGTTCTCGCCGATGAGTCGCTTGTGTGAAGGTCGAGTAGTCGTTGTCACCGGTTCTGGTCGCGGAATTGGGCGCGAACATGCCCTGAGTTTGGCCAAGCACGGCGCGCTCGTCGTGGTCAATGATCTGGGTGGCGGGGTGGACGGAAAAGGCGGAGACGCGTCACCGGCACGACAGGTCGCCGAAGAAATCGAGGCGATGGGCGGCAAGGCGATCGCCAACGGCGACGATATCTCATCATGGGAGGGCGCCGAGCGTTTGATCAAGACGGCGGTTGAAACTTTCGGCGACCTGCACGCGGTGGTCAACAACGCCGGCATCTTGCGCGATCGAATGCTCGCCAACATGACCGAAGAAGAGTGGGACGCCGTGATCAAGGTGCACCTCAAGGGCACTTTTGCCCCGTCGCGGCATGCCGCCGCGTATTGGCGAGACCAGAGCAAGGCCGGCAAGACGGTCGACGCCCGAATCATCAACACAAGTTCGGTGTCGGGTATCTACGGCAATCTCGGGCAGACGAATTACGGTGCGGCCAAGGCGGGCATCGCCGCGTTCACGACGATCGCATCGCTCGAATTGGCGCGCTACGGGGTGACGGTCAACGCCGTGGCACCCGTCGCGTTGACACGAATGACAGAGAACCTCGGACCAGCGCCGGAGAACGAGGCCGAGCGCGAGCAACGCTCACCAAAATGGATCGCACCGATCGTGACCTGGTTGGTCTCGGCCGAGTCGGCGGGCGTGACAGGCCGCGTGTTCGAAGCCAGCGGTGATGTGCTGGCGATTGCCGAAGGATGGCATCGGGGACCGACAAACCAACCGATCGACGACCCGACGAAACTCGGGCCGGTCGTCGAGGAGTTGTTGTCGAAAGCCCGTTTGAACGCCGGCATGGACGGCCGCGACGGCACCTGGCCCCAACCGCAAAAGAAATAGTCCCGCGCGAGCGCGACCCGAAATTTTCAGAACAGTTTCAACTCGTCGGGTCGTTTGCCGCGAAGCGCGTCGTAGTCGACCTCGCACCAACCGATATCCCGGCTTTCGGCGAGCACCCGGGCTTGCGGCTTTATGGATTGCGCAACGAAGATGCCGCGAACTTTGCCCAGCGCCGTGTCGGCATGCAGACAGTCGAGATAGCGCGTCAGTTGTTCGACCCCGTCGATTTCGCCGCGACGCTTGATTTCAACCGCCACCGTTTGACCGCTCGCGTCACGACAAAGCAAGTCCACGGGGCCAACTGCCGTCGGATACTCGCGACGAATCAACGTCAAACCCGGCTCGATCGATTCGGGCATCGCCGCCAGCAGAATCTGCAGGTCCGCTTCGACGCCGTCTTTTGACAAACCCGGGTCGTCGCCCATTTCATGCGAGAAATCGGTGAGCACCTCGAAAATATCGATCGTCAGGGTTTCGTTTTTCGGGTTGCGAACGATGATTCGATCGCGCGACTCTTCGATCGTGTTCGGGGCATTCATCCAATTCAGAGGTTTGTAGGCGCCGCCGTCACTGTGGATCGCCAGACAACCATCGGCTTTGATCATTATCAGGCGCGTCGCCCGCGGCAACGACGCACCCAGTCGACCCTCGTAGGTGACGCTGCACGAAGCGATCAACACGCGCATGGTGTTTCTAGTTTTTGTAACCGAGCGCGCCAAAAACCGAATCGGCGAGTTCCGGGCGGCAAACCAACAGGTCGGGCAACCACGTGTCTTGTTCGTTGTATACGAGGGGTGAGCCGTCGATTCGACTGGCGTGCAAGCCGGCGGCCCGCGCAACGGCGATCGGGGCCGCCGAGTCCCACTGATTTTGACCGCCGGTGTGCAGATAGATATCGCAGTGACCGAGCACGACCGCCATCGTTTTGGCCCCGGCCGAGCCGAGTCGCATCGCCTCGCAACCCAACTTCTCGGCGACCCGAATCGCCTCGCGCGGCGTGCGCGTGCGCGAGACCACGAGCCGTGGCGGACCGTCGTGTTTCGGCGGCGACGGCATCGCCGGCGTGGCGTTCAGCGTCAATTCGAGAGCGGGCAGACTCACCGACGCGGCGGTCAGTTCGCCCCGCGCCGAGTCGCGCGACCACAGCGCGATATGCACCGCCCAATCCGTGCGACCGGGTTCGCTGAATTCTTGCGTGCCGTCGAGTGGGTCGATTATCCAAACCCGATCGGCCGCCAGGCGCCTTGCATTGTCGAGCGCCTCTTCGCTTAGAACGGCGTCATTCGGTCGGTGCTCGCGCAACTGATTCATCAGAAACTTCTGGGCCAATGCATCGCCCGCGTCTTTGAGGTCCCACCCCGTGACGTTTCGTGCGACGAGTTCATCGCGAAGTTCAACCAGGAGCTTTCCCGTTTGTGTCGCCAGAAACGCGGCGAACTCGTTGTCGTCGGCGAGGTTCAAGATTTGCGACCCAGGTTGGTCGCATCGCGAACCAGATCTCTGACTTGGGTTTCGTCGGCGCCACCCTCGACAAGGCGAGAGATTTGCCGTTCGACCCTCTCGGCATCGGCTTCGACGAACACCTCGGGCCGGACGGTGTTGCTGGTGATCGTGGCGACGAGCAACACCAGCGCCGAGATCGCGGTCGCGCCGCCGATCGTGTTGACGAGACCGACGTTGTTGCCGGCAACAGAGGTGATGATCATGCCGGCGATGCCGAGCACGAAAATCGTCGAGCAGATCACCCGAATGTTGCGCAAGGTGATCGACGAACTCTTCATGGGCCTAGTTGCGGGACAGCGGCTTGTATTTTATTCGCTTGGGCTGGTCGGCGGAGATGCCGAGTTCTTTTTTGCGCCACGCCTCGTAGTCGGTGAAGTTGCCCTCGAACCAGCGAACCTGGCTGTCACCCTCGAACGCCAAAACGTGGGTGGCGATGCGATCCAAAAACCAGCGGTCGTGGCTGATCACCACGACGCAACCGGGGAAACTTTCGAGCGAGGTCTCGAGCGCGCGCAGCGTGTCGATGTCGAGATCGTTGGTCGGCTCGTCGAGCAACAGCACATTGCCCGCGTTCTTGAGCAGTTTCGCCAGGTGAACCCTGTTTCTTTCGCCACCCGAAAGATCGCCGACCCGCTTTTGTTGGTCGCTGCCCTTGAAATTGAAACTCGCGACATAGGCGCGACCGTTGATTTCTCGGTTGCCGACTTTCATCGTCTCGACGCCCTCGGTTATCTCTTGGTACACGGTCGAATCTGGGTTCAATGTGTCGCGACTTTGATCGACATGACTCAGTGCGACGGTGTCGCCGACCGTGATCGAACCCGAGTCGGGATCTTCTTGACCCGTGATCATGCGAAACAGCGTCGTCTTGCCGGCGCCGTTGGCGCCGATAATGCCGACGATGCCCGCCGGGGGAAGTTTGAAACTGAGGTTGTCGATCAGCAGTCGATCGCCGTAGCCCTTCGACAGATTGTTCACCTCGATCACGACGTCGCCGAGGCGCGGGCCCGGGGGTATCGCGATTTCAAGCTTGCTTTCGCCGCGCTCGGCCGCCTCGGCCTCGGCGTGCAGTTTGTCGTAGGCGGCGAGACGCGCCTTGCCCTTCGACTGACGCGCTTTGGGCGCCATGCGAACCCATTCGAGTTCGCGCGCCAGCGTGCGCTTGCGAGCCTCGTTGGCCTTTTCTTCGCGCCCCAGTCGCTCTTGTTTTTGCTCGAGCCAACTCGAGTAGTTGCCCTCGAACGGGATGCCCTTGCCGCGGTCGAGTTCGAGAATCCATTTGGCCACGTTGTCGAGAAAATAGCGATCGTGGGTGATCGCCACCACGGTGCCGGCGTACTCCTGCAGAAATCTCTCGAGCCAGTCCACGCTTTCTGCGTCGAGGTGGTTCGTCGGCTCGTCGAGCAACAACAAATCGGGTCTGCTGAGAAGCAAACGGCACAACGCGACCCGCCGCCGCTCGCCACCCGAGAGTTTCGTGACATCGCTCTCGTTCGGCGG
>VFZD01000054.1 GCA_016871295.1 Actinomycetota bacterium
TTTTCGGCCACGCCAAACAATTTTCGCCCCGCCGACTCGTGCATCGGCGGTCGGTTCACGCTGCCCGAAACCTTCAGCGTCGCACCCGGCACTACAGCCTGAAGTTGCGACATTTCACGCTCGATGCGATCTTTCTCTTCGGGCAACACGACGCGCACATCGACTTTGATCATCGCCGCATCGGGCACGACATTTTCCGAATTGCCCGCCGTGGCCACCGTCGGCGTCACCGTGGTGCCGAGTTCGGGGCGCGCCATCGCCACGATTCTGGGCACCTGCGCAACCAACTCGACCAGCGCGTTGACGCCCTTTTCGGGCTCGAGACCAGCGTGCGATGCACGACCGGTGATCTGCACGGTGAAAGTGCCGACGCCCTTGCGCGCGATTTTCAGCGCCCCGCCGTCGGCGCTCGGCTCGAGTACCAGAACCGCCCCGGTCGCCCGCGCACGAGCCTCGATCAGATCGCGCGACGCATAAGAACCAACTTCTTCGTCGGCGGTGATCAACATCTCGACGTGGTATGAATCTCGAATCGCGCTCAAACCATGAATCGCCTGCACGATGCCCGCCTTCATGTCGAAAACCCCCGGCCCGCGGGCGACATCGCCCTCGACCGAAAACGGTCGCGTCGCCGTGGTGCCCAGCGGGAAGACCGTGTCGTGATGACCGACGATCAGAACTTTGGTCTCGTCGCTGCCCTTCCAATGCACGTGAGGCCCGTTTTCTGAAGGGATGATCTGTGCCGTCTTGCCCGTGACGCTCGCGAACAACCCGGCCAAATATTCGGCGCTGCGCTGAAGTTTGTCGAGATTCAACGACGGCGACTCGAGGTTGACGAAGGCCCCGAGTTGCTCGACCATTTGGGGCGTGCGCGCCCGCATCTCGGCCAGCAGTTCGGTGGCGGTCGGAGAGTTCGTCGTGATCGGCACCTCTATATTGTGCTACGCGCACGCGATGGTTTTTCGGAGAAATAACAATTCTCGAATTTTCGGCGCAATATCAAGTGTGAAATCCTGCACTTTGAGCGGACAATCGTGCCCGGGATCGGACTCGAACCGATACAGCGCTATTCGCGCCAGGGGGGTTTAAGCCCCCCGCGTCTACCATTCCGCCACCTGGGCCAGACGATCAGGCTACGCGCGTTCGCGCCTCGTCGGCGATCATCAGCGACTCGACGCCGGACCAAAGCACAGTTCGGGCGGTTTCGGCTTCGCGTCCAACGAGTCGGTTGGCGGCGACTACCCCTTCGACCATGTCGCTCAGCACGGCCAAGAATGGTCTGTCGCGCAACGCGACCGAGACGACGACGCCGTCCCTGATGCGGCGCAGGCTTCGATCGACACCGACGATTCGTGGCGGCGTGCGAAAGCCCGGCGGTTTCAAGCCGTGACGATGGGCCCGATTGGCCAAAACTCGTGCCGCCCAAGCGAACTCGGCATAGCGCGCCCGCGCGCGGGTATGCGCAACACTTTTTTTGTTGATGCTCGCCGCTTCGCCGCTTCCCATGACGCAGATTATTGCCGAAGGGTCTGACACGGTTAACACGAAAACACCCGTTCTGTAATGTGATTACGCCATGACAACGGGCGAACTTAATCCGATGCAGCGCAGCGTCGTCGATGTGTTGAAAAAACCCGCTGGCTGGGTGCCGCTTCCCCTGTCTGTCGTCGACGCCGTGCGCGATCAGATCGAAGAATCGCTCGCACCGCTGGCCGAGAAGCTGACGCCCGATCATCCGTTGTTCATCAGCAAGGGTGGTCTGACGGCCGTGCATGGCTGCGAAACGCATTACCTGGCGTCGCTCGACTCTTTCGAATGGACACTGACGAACGCGCGCGGCACGGTCATGCACAAGGCGGTTGAACTTTCGATCAACTGGCGCGGGCCCATCGAACCAGCCCTGCTCGTCGACGAGGCATTGGCGCGTCTCGAAGACGAAGCAGGCCGGGGGCCGGGTGAATTCATCGCTCAACTTTCGGCCGGCGAACGGGCGCAATTGCGCGGTTACGCCGTCGATCTCTACACGAAATTCGACGAAAGTTTTCCGCCGCTGAAAGCCGCCTGGCGCCCCGTCACCGAGAGCACGGCGCGGGTCGAACTTTTTGCCGGTCGCATTTCGTTGTCGACCCGTGTCGACCTCACGCTGGGTGCGCCCGGCAGCAAAGTGATCATCGACCTGAAGACGGGTCGCATCTATTCGAATCACCGCGAAGACCTGCGGTTTTACGCCCTGGTCGAGGCGCTACGGTCGGGTCAACCGCCCCGTCGTCTGGCTACATATTCGCTCGAGTCGGCGCGCGCCGATGTCGAAGAGGTCAGTGAAGGTGTGCTGCAAGCTTCGGTTCGTCGGGTCGTCGACGGCGCAAATGCGATCTATGAGTTGACCCACCAAGAACGCGAACCAAAACTCAACCCTGGCCCACAGTGTCGCTGGTGTCCGTTGAGCGCGACCTGCGCAACCGGCCAACAATTTTTGGCGCGCGATTCCAGCGACGATTAGTCGCCACAATCGCGACGATTAGTCGCCAGTTCTTGCTAGCCGCGCCCCATGTTTGGACGCTTGCCATGATTGGCCTTCGACCGACGCATGCGGGCTTTTCGTTTTTTGGTCTTTTTTGACATGTGGCGATCTTAGTTCGTTGACTTGCGCCATCGCGCTCGACCACCCGCATACGGCGTGCCTGCGGCGTTCGTCTTCGAACAGACATAACTTGTTCCTCGATAACTGCCGAGTGCATCGACCGGGCTGCAAAACGAGCCGGGGTAGATATCTTTCGTCGGCGCAGTCGTCGCTGTAGTCACAGTCGGCACAGTCGTCGTTGTAGTCACAGTCGTCGTTGTCGTCGTTGTCGGCACAGTCGTCGTTGTCGTCGTTGTCGTCGTTGTCGTCGTCGTCGAGGTACTGAGTGTCGTCGTCACAGGAACAGGGCTCCAACTAGCGATCGACAAGCCCGCGCAGTCGCGGTCTAAGACGTTGTTGATTCGACCAAACTCACTTCGATCCATCGACAGATCCCATCGGGCCTTGATCGAAATCCAGTTGCCCAAGTAGGTGCACCAGTAACTGCGCAGAGGTGGCATCCAATTTGACGGATCTTTGTCGCCTTTCGAAACATTCACGCGGTCGCGCACGGCGATCAAAGTGCGACCGTCGGTCAAGTCATTGGCATAGGCCTTGCGCTGCGAGTCGCTCCACGCCCAGGCTCCCGAATCCCAGGCTTCTTTCAACGCCACGACATGGTCGATATCCACATCGGTTCGATCGCTCAACTTCGAGCCGTCGTATGGCGAATACCAATCGCCCGCCACCACATAACAGCGATAAGGATCGACCTGGGGTTTTGAAATGCTGTCGCGTTTCAGCACATCTTCGCGCGCATCGCAACCATTGCCATCTAGATCAGACCAGTGCACGAAAAAACTGCGCCGATACCCAGACCTATATTCGTTCTCGACTTTTATCGACGACAAAACCGTTCGAGCGTCTTCGCTGAGGAGCCGGCGCGACCCTGATGCCGAATCAATGAACCGACTCGAACTTTCACCGATGCTCGCATTGGCCGCGCCCGCCGAAACCGCAACCACGAGCACCGCCCCGTTGACCGCGACACGCCAATTCATTGAAAGAGTTTACTGTCAGGCGACTTGCGAGATTTTCGGCAGAGCCTGTTCGTCGCTGACGTCGATGAAAATGCATTCACCCGGGCAAACTTCGGCCGCGCGCAAAACGCTTTGCCGATCGCGGGGTGCGACCCGCGCCATGCTCCCCACGCCACCCGGATCATTCTTCGGCACGCCCAGTTCGGCGACATAGGCGATGCCGTCTTCGAGCAACTTGAACGCGTCGGGGCAATGGTCTTCGCACAAGCCGTCACCGGTGCACAAATCTTGGTCGATCCAAACGCGCATCGGGGTCAGGTTAGCGAGTCAAAAGGGCGACGATCAGCGCGGCGATCAAAATCACATTGCGCGCGACATCCCACCAATTCATCGGGCGATGCGAAGTCGCACCGAAACACGAGCACGGCAAGCGGTCTTCGTCTTGCAGGCGCACGAGCAACAACACGGTGTACCCCGCGAGCATCGCCAGGCTGGCCGCCACCGCTGGGCCGAACCACCAACCACCGACCAACAGAACGGCCAGCGCTATTTCGGCCAACGGCACCAAAACGACCGCGGGGTCGGGCGCGCCGAGGACACGGGCCTGGAATGTCCAATCGTTGAATGTGGCGAATTTGGCCACACCTGCGTAAACAAAAACTGCGGCGACCGCGAGGGAGATCAGAAAACTCACGACAAGGGCGAAGTGCCGACCACCGATCCTTTTGAAAAGACCATCGCGGGTTGCGCACCCTCGACGAGGTGCAGACCATGCACCCGTCCGACGACAAACAGATGATCGCCGATCTGCGCGCTTGATTCGACTTTGCAATCGATGAACGCGACGCTGCCGTCGATCATCGGCGACTTGAGCGGCGACGCCGACCACTTCACACCCTCGAACCGCCCTTCGGTTTCTTTGGCGAAACGCCAGCACAGTTCGCCCTGGGCCACCGACAAGACGTTCACGCAAAAGGCGCCCGACTCGGCGATCGCCGGCCAGGTTTTTGAATTGAGACCGGGGAAAAACCCGACTAGAGGCGGATCCAATGAAATCGAACTGAACGATCCGATCGTCAAACCCAACGGATTATCCGCACGATCCAAGCCCGAGATGATCACCACACCCGTCGGAAAATGACCCAAGACGGTGCGAAACTCTTTGCCGTCGAACCGAGATTTCATCGCTTTCAGACTACGCCACAGACCTCGACAGTCAATCCATCTGCGGCGGCGAACACTTCGAAGCCGCGGTTCTTCGCCGCGATCGCCAGCCGTTGTGCGATCGCATCCAATGCGTCGTCGGTACGCGACGGATCGTGGTGAAACAGCGCCAACTTTTTGACCGAGGTCGTCTCGGCCACCCACATCGCGTACTCCAAGGTCGAGTGCCCCCAATCCGACTTGATCGCGAACTCGGCCGGCGTGTATTGCGAATCGTGAATCAGCAGGTCGGTGCCCTGACAAAGTTGGCGCGCCGCGTTGGTGATCGAAAAACTTCCGACGGGTTGTTGGTGGTCCGACAAGTAAGTGACCGAAACATTTTCGTTGGTCACCCGAAATCCGAGCGTCGGCCCGACATGGGGCACGAATCGACTAATCACCTTGGTCGAACCGATCATGAAGTCGTCATCACCGATTTCGTGAAAGTTGATCTGCGCGTGAAACTCATCGAGGCTGATCGGAAAAATCGGCGGGCCAATCTTCTTCAAGAACAACTCGCGCAGGTCTCTTCCGTCTTCCTGTCTTGGCGCATAGACATCGAGCACGGTTTCTTTGCACAACAATGATTTGAAAAACGGCAACCCCTGCACATGATCCCAATGCAAATGCGTCAACAGACACGCGCCCACGAATGGTTTGGCTTCGGCCTCGATGTTTTGCCCGTCCATGTAACGCAGACCCGTGCCCAGATCAAAAATTATCGGTGTTTGATTTTCGGTCTGCAGCGAAACGCACGATGTGTTGCCGCCATATCGGTGCGTCTGGCGGTCGTGGCACGCGGTCGAACCGCGCACGCCATGAAACGTCACCGAAACTTTGCGTGCCCCCACCGCCAAAACGGTATTGCTTTGGCGCCATCGATACGAAGACCCGATGAGGTGACCTTCGTCGCAGAGAACTAGTTTTTACTCAATGGCCGCACAGCAACTCAAACTCGACTGCGTCAGTGCCAACGGCACCGAGTTCTCATTTCTCGAGTGTGGCTCGGGCAAGTTGGCGTTGCTCCTGCACGGCTTCCCCGACACGGCCCAGACCTGGCGACACCTGATGCCGATGCTCGCCGAACTCGGCTATCGAGCGGTGGCGCCGTTCACGCGCGGTTACGCGCCAAGCGCGGTGCCGCAAGATGGCTGTTACCAAACCGCGATGCTGGCACGCGACGCCAACGCTCTGCACGAAAAACTCGGTGGCAACAACGACGCCGTGATCATCGGTCACGACTGGGGCGCGCCCAGTTGTTATGGGGCCGCCCTCGACGCGCCGAGTCGATGGCGAAAAGTAGTCGGCATGGCGGTGCCGCCGACCGCCGCGCTAGGCATGGCGTTTATCAAGAACATCGATCAAATCAAGAAGAGTTGGTACATGTTCTTTTTTCAACACGGATTGGCAGATCTCGTGGTCGGGGCCAACGATCACGCGTTCATTGAAATGTTGTGGCGCGATTGGTCGCCCGGCTACGACGCAAGTCACGACCTCGAGTTCGTCAAGCGCTCGCTGGCTGATCCAAAGAATTTGCGGGCGGCCCTTGGTTACTATCGCGCCACTCTCGGCGACGGGTATCGAGATCCGCAACTCGCCGACCTGCAAAACCGGATGGGCTCGGGCGTGCCGACACAACCACTCTTGTATCTGCATGGCGCCAACGACGGCTGCATCGGCGCCGAAGTGGTCGAAGCGGCGAGACAAATCGCGCCGGCGAATGTCGAGTTTGCAATGGTCGACTCTGCCGGGCACTTCTTGCAACTGGAACAACCAAAAATCGTCAATCAACTCGTCTGCGACTTCATCGTCCGCTAACTCTCCCGCTCAATAATGACTGCGATCAACAAATCGGTTGTGAAAAATCCTCTTAGCGATGGTTGGTCGCTGATCGTCAAGCGCGAATGCGCAACCTGTGCGATGATCGTGCCAGTAATCGCCCGACTCGCGCGCGAACTACCGTCGCTCACTGTCTATTCGCAGGACGACCCGGGTTTTCCCGACGGTGTCGAGTCGGTCGACGATTCAGATTTGGCCGCTAGTTGGCACGCCGATATCGACACCGTGCCGACCTTGATTTTTCGCCGAGACGGCGCCGAAGTTTCGCGCACGGCGGGCTGGGTGCGCAAAGAGTGGCGCGAGCTCACGGGCATCGCCGATCTCGGGGCCGAATTGCCAGAGTTTCGCCCAGGATGCGGCTCGATGAGCGTCGACCCCGACATCGTCGACAAACTTCGGGTGCGCTATGGCGGCGAGACTCTGCACGCCCGTCGCGTCGAGATCGCCGAGGCCGAGGACGAATTCGAGGCGATGTTCGCGCGCGGCTACACCGACGGTTTGCCGGTCGTGCCACCCACGCCCGAGCGCGTGATGCGCATGCTCGCGGGCACGACGCGCGACCCGCGCGACATCGTGGCTGTCGCTCCGCCCGATTTGGTCGAACTGACGATCGAAAAAATCGCAATCAACGCGGTGATGGCCGGTTGCCTGCCCGAATACTTTCCCTGGGTCGTCGCCGCGATCGAAGCGATCTGCACCGATCAGTTCAACATGCACGGTGTGCTCGCCACGACGATGCCCGTCGGTCCCGTGGTGGTGTGCAACGGTCCGGGCACGCGAAAAATCAACATGAATTCGGGTGTAAATGTGCTCGGGCAGGGCAACCGGGCGAACCTCACGATCGGTCGGGCGGTGCAGTTGACGATTCGCAATGTCGGCGGTGGTCGACCCGGCGAGGTCGATCGCGCCGCGCACGGCAACCCGGGCAAACTAAGTTTTTGTTTCGCCGAGGACGAACTCGGCTCGCCGTTCACTTCGCTTTCCGTGGCGCGCGGCTTCGACCCTGCCCAGAACACCGTCACGACTTTCGCCGGCGAAGGGCCGCGCTGCGTGGTCGATCAACTTGCGCGCCAACCCGAGCAACTCGCGCAAACTTTTGCCACGTGCCTGCGCACGGTGCATCACCCAAAATTGCCGTTCGCTTTCGATGCGATGCTCGTGATCGGTCCCGAGCATGCGCGAGTTTTCGCCGAGGCGAATTGGAGTCGCGAAAGGTTGCTCACCGAGATCAACGACCGCCTGCAATTGCCCGGATCAGAGATTGTTCGCGGCGCCGGCGGCATGGCCGAGGGCGTGCAAGAGGCGTTCAAAGACGCGATGCTGCCCAAGTTCCGCCCCGGCGGCCTGCTGTTGGTGCACGCCGGCGGTTCGGCGGGTTTGTTCAGCGCGATCATCGGCGGCTGGGCCAGCGGCGCCCTCGGCAGCGACCCGGTAACTAGGTTGGTGGCAGGGTGACGAACCGAGTGGTGCTTGATCCGACGAGCGAGAGGCAGTTGACGGAGCGCGAACTTTTGGCAAGACCCAAATCGATCGTCGATCAGACCATCGGCCTGCTCGACATCTCAAAAGCCCGTGGCGATGTTTTCTTGA
>VFZD01000055.1 GCA_016871295.1 Actinomycetota bacterium
TGACAACTTGCGGATCACCCAAGAACCCCGCAGCCGAGCCATCGGCGTTCTTGCACGCCGATGTCGGCACGAGCGAACCTGATCCTTGGGAGAAATCTTTGCCAGTTGACGAGGTGAAGCGCGTCATTTTGTCGACGCCGCCGCCGCCTGGTGTCCATCCCCAGGCCTCGTAGCCCCCGGCCTCGGCGACGCGCACCGTTACGGGTGAGCCGACATCGATTCGCACGCCACTTTCGAGCGACCAAGTTGCACCGTTGTCGGTCGAGTAATACGAATGCTGCTTGTTGTCGAAACCACTCAGCGGTATCTGCGGCTCATTGCCGTTCTTGAAGAACATCCGCAATGAGCCATCGGCGAGTTGCAAAAGTGCGGGGTCGGAGACGTTGCCAAGACCCGCCTGATTCGAGCCCACCGACCACATCAGACCCCAACTCAGAGACGTCAGAGATGATGACGCGCTGCCGCTCGAACCGCTCGAACCGCTCGAACCGCTCGAACCGCTTTTGCCACCCGAAATCGGACAGGCGGCAAGTTGTTTGGCCTGTGCAGTCGTGAGTTTTTTCGCCTTGGTGATTGACGAAGCCACCTTCGTGCCGAATCTTTTTTTGAGACAAGCGAGCTGACTTGGGTCGACGAACACCGCCGATGCCGAATGCCCCAAACTGATCACCGTCACGCTCGCGACAACAAGACCCAACCAAAAATTTCTGCGCATGGTTTAACCCCCCCCCAAGAAGGCTTCTAACAATTGAAAACTAACACGCTGGGCTAGATTTGGCAAGTGGAGTTCAGGTATCTCGGCGACAGTGGTTTCAAGATTTCGGCGATCAGTTACGGAAATTGGATCACCCATGGCAGTCAGGTCGAAGAAGAAGTAGCAAACGCCTGCGTCAAGCGCGCACTTGATCTCGGCATCACAACTTTCGACACGGCCGATGTTTACGCCGGCACAAGAGCCGAAGAAGTTTTGGGTCGCGCTCTGGCGGGCGTGCCGCGCGAGAGCATCGAAGTTTTCACCAAGGTCTATTGGCCGACAGGTGCAGGCGTCAATGATCGCGGGCTCTCACGCAAGCACATCATGCATTCGATTGATGCATCGCTGAAGCGGCTTAAACTCGATCACGTCGATCTGTACCAAGCGCATCGCTTCGATGTCGAGACGCCGCTCGAAGAGACGATGCTTGCATTTGCCGACATCGTGCGCCAAGGCAAGGCCCTATATGTAGGTGTCTCCGAATGGGATGCAGACCAGATCACCCGCGGTGCGGCGCTCGCGCGTGAACTGCGAGTTCCGTTCATCTCGAACCAGCCGCAATATTCGATGTTGTGGCGCGTGATCGAACAAGAAGTGATACCTGCCTCGCAAGATGCCGGCATGTCGCAGGTCGTCTGGTCGCCAATGGCGCAGGGAATTTTGAGCGGCAAATATTTGCCTGGTCAACCACCACCTGCAGGCTCGCGCGCGACCGACGAACTCAGCGGCAAAAACTTCATCGCTCGTTGGATGAACGACGATGTTCTGACACGGGTGCAACGGTTGAAGCCGATCGCCGAGAAAGCCGGCATCACGATGGCGCAAATGTCGATCGCCTGGGTTCTGCAGAACAAGAACGTCGCCTCGGCGATCGTCGGCGCGACCCGACCCGAGCAACTCGACGACAACGTCAAAGCCGCCGGCGTCGTGCTTGACGCCGACACGCTCAAGGCAATCGACAAAGTGCTCGACGGCGCGATCATCAGTGATCCGCGACGAACCGAATCGCCAAAAACACGGCCCTAAATTGGGTGCGCGCAACCACCCGAGCGGACGGGTCAATCAATAGGCCCGACGATGTCGGACTTTGATTAACGCTTCTTTTTTGCTGCCGGCTTGGCAGGGGCGACAGGCTTGCGCACTGTCACGATTTTTGGCGGCTTGGCGACACCGAGAGCGATGTCCTTGAAGCCTTTCAGCGCGGTGATCTTGGCGACGGTCTTCGCCTTCACTTGCACTTGTTCGCCGGTGGCCGGGTTGCGCGCCATGCGGGCCGGTCGGTACTTCTTGGCGAACTTCGCGAAGCCCGAGATGTTGACGACGTCGCCCTTGGCGACTGCGGCCAAGATCACGTCGATGGTGCCTTCGACGACAGCGGTTGCTGTTTTCTTGTCGACGTCGGCGTGGATTGCTACTGCTTGGATGAGGTCACGTTTTTTCATATGCCATAAAGGTATTAGATGGTCGGGGATATTTGGTGGATTGCCGATGAATCCCCCGGAAACTCACGAAAAACAGCCTATTTGTTGACTTTTAGGCGTGCCCAGACCGGTTGATGATCGGAGGCCCCCGTTGATTCGTCAATCGACGAATCGATCACATCGAAGTGAGACGAGACAAAGATGTAGTCGATTCTCATGTCGCTGTCGGTGCCTTGGTCGGGATTCGTCTTGAAAGTGACGCCGGGGCGGAAAGTACCCGAAGGCTGCCATGTGTCGTGGTATCCCGCTTCAACAACCCGTTCGATGACGGGTGAGTCGGGCTCGGCGTTGAAATCGCCGGCAAGGATGATCGCCTCGGGCATCGGGGGCGCGGGGTCGTTGAGTTGCCAATGTTCCATCGACTCGGCATCCCACGCCTCACCGTTCCATGCGCCACCTTCGAGTGTCGCCTTCGTGCATTGATCGATCAGGAAGGAAATTTCCTCGATGCGACTCGACTCCGAACTATCGGTGAGGTGCAGATTGATCACTCGAACGGGCGAAATTGGGGTCATTACCACCGACTCAACGAAGATGCTCCACATATTCATCGTCGGCCCCGTATCGAGTTTTGGCAAGTGGATGACCCGTGATGAGGCGATCGGATATCTGCTGATCGTCATTTGTCCGCCTTGTCGGCGACGGTTATCGACCGAGCCATCTGGATTGATGGTGCTCGCGTCGACGTCTAGCCACGGGCCAAACACGGCATATCGATCGGGCAGCAGAGCCTGTATTTCGGCGAACTGGTCGGCCATCTTGGTGCGACGCCAGTTTCGGTCGATTTCCTGAAGGCAGATTATGTCGGCATCACGCACCACATCGATGCTGCGCTTGATGTCGTAGGCGTTGTCGGCGCCAAGCGAATACTGAATGTTGAATGAGGCAACACTGATTGAACTCATTGGTGCTCGAGCAACACTACATGTAATCTTGTGCCCATGACAAAAGCACCTCGTATTTCGCTCGTTTTAGTCGCCCTTTTTGCAGTGGTCACGGCCATCAGTTCGTGCGGAAGAACATCCACGGTTTCCGGCGTGTTGCGCGTCGGCAACGACGCCGGATTCGGTGGCGCCGAAACCATGGACCCTTATGACGGCAACCGCACCTGGCCGACAATCAACATGGTTTTTGACCGATTGATCGGTGTCGACAAAGACTTTTCTCCAATCCCCGAACTTGCGCTTTCGTGGTCGTCGAACTCAGATTTGACCGAGTGGTCGATCAGTTTGCGCGAAGGTGTGAAGTTTCACGACGGGAGTGACTTCGATGCCGAGGACGTCGTGTATTCGATCAACAGAATGATCGATCCCGAATTTGACTCGCCGATTCGCGCCGTGCTCGGTGTGATCACATCGGCAACCGCAGTCTCGCCCTACGAAGTAAAACTCAAGTTGTCAACGGGCGAGGCCGACCTTCCGTTGTTGCTCGCCGATTATCGGGCTTTGATGACCCCGGTCGGATCGCAGGAGACCATTGGCAAAAATCCGATCGGCACGGGACCGTTCAAGATGGAAACCTTCGACCCGGCGGGCACGACCGTGCTTTTGGCGAACACCGACTACTTTTTCGGCCAACCGAAATTGGAGCGAATCGAGATCATCACTTTCGCCGATTCTCAGTCGGCCGGGCAGGCCTTGGCGGGAAATCAAGTCGACTTACTGCTGGCGATTGACGGAAAGTCGTCTTCGATGTTCGGCGACAAGGCAAAATTCACCCTCCAACAAATTCCGACCGGTGATTGGAACGCGATTGATTTTCGCGTCGACCAAAAGCCGTTCGATGACGCCCGAGTTCGCAAGGCGCTGCGAATCGCCGCCGACCGTCAAGCAATCGCCGACACGGTGCTCGGTGCCGGAGGCGGAGTCGTCTCGTGCGATACACCGGTCTGGTCGGCCGACCCTTATCGATGGGAGGGCTCGTGCCCCAAAGACACTGAGGGGGCAAAAGCCTTGTTGGCCGAGGCTGGGTTCAAAGATGGCATCGACATCGAAATCTTCACGAGTGACGTCGAGGTGCATATGGTCGAGCTTGTAACCGCTTATAAGGACCAGGTCAAAGACGCCGGAATTAGGGTGTCGATCAAGATCGCCGATGCCAGCGGTTTTTGGGACGATGTGTGGATGAAAGAACCCGCTTTCGTCGACAGTTGGGGGCAGCGTCCGGCAACCCAGGTGTTGAACGAGGTCTACCGCAGTACTGCGACATGGAACCCGACGGGACAGGCGGATAGCGAACTCGACGCGATGCTTGACGACGCCAGGTCGACCATCGATCGCGACGAGCGAACAAAAAAGTACGCGAAGATCCAGGAACGGCTGTTTGAAAACTCGGCGATTTTCTTGCCGTACCACAAGACTCTGACTCGCGCGATGAGCAGCAAGGTCAAGGGTATTGAGCCGATCGTAATCGACGCGGTTAGATGGGAAAAGATCAGCGTCAAGTGAAGTTGACATGAAAAATTTGGCGAGACGAATTTTTTTCGCTCTCGTCACTTTCGTCGCCCTTGCGGTCGTCTCATTCATCGGCGTTGATGCGTTGCCGGGCGACGGGTGCACGGCGTTGCTCGGGCGGTTCGGCTCGGCGGAAAAAGTCGCCGAGTGCCGAAGGGCGAACGAATTGGACAAGCCCGTCTTGGCCCGAATGGGCGATTGGTCGCTTGCTTTGATCAAAGGCGACTTGGGCTATTCGATCAAGCGAGATTTGCCTGTTGCAGATGTCATCGTCCCGCGTCTTCGCAACACGGCGGTAATGGCTGTGGTGGCGGCGTTGATCGCGTTCCCCGCCTCGATCCTCGTCGGCTTGCGGCTCGGGAGATTTCCTCAGAGTCGCCTCGGTCGTGTGACCAATCAATTCAGTGTGATTGCGATGACGCTCCCGGAATTTGTCATCGCCACCGTCCTGTGGTTGGTGCTCTCGATATGGATTCCGATTTTTCCGGGCGTCAATGTCGTGCCAAGCAACGCCACGATCCTCGAACTTTTGCCCAACGTTTGGTTGCCCGCACTGACGCTCGCCGCCGTCATCTTCGCGCACTCGATGCGCACGATGCGAGCCAGCGTGATGAACGTCAAGGGCATGCCCTTTGTCGAGAGTGCCCGATTGCGCGGCACCAAAGAAAAAATCACGGTCAGGCGGCACATTGTCCCCGCGGCGATGCCGCCTGTCTTGAATGTGATCGCGATTGACGGTTCTTGGTTGTTGACGGGCACCTTTGTCACCGAGGCGGTGTTCAACTATCAGGGTCTCGGCAGGTTGGCGATCGACGCAATCTCTGATCGCGATACTGCCCTGATCTTGCCCATCATCTTGTTCGGGCTCGCCGTTTACCTCATCGCGTCGTTGCTTGCCGATGCGCTCGTCAAAATATTCGACCCCCGCCAGCGGAACGCCGAGTGACGGCGATGCTCGGTAACCCGCTCGCATCTTTGCGTTCGCAACGGATCAAGCCGCTCGTGTTGTTCACCATTGTTTTCCACGTTTTTGTCGCATTGCTCGCACCTCTTTTGCCCTTGGCCTCGACCGACGCGCAGGATTCGGGCTCTCTCCTGCAAGGACCGTCGCTGGAACACTGGCTCGGAACCGACTCTTTGGGTCGGGATGTTTTCAGTCGTCTTCTGCACGGCGGTCGACCCTCACTGTTGATCGCCGTCATTGCCACGCTGATCTCGGCATTAACGGGGATAGTAATCGGCTCTTTGTCGGCGCTCGCCGGCGGTTGGCTTGATGATGCGTTGTCGAGGCTGATCGACTTCATGCTTGCCTTGCCCACGCTGATTCTGTTGCTTTTGATTTCGAGTTTCTTTGGTCAGGATCCCGTGATTTTGAGTCTGGCCCTTGGTCTGATGTACCTGGCCCCGATCGCTCGTGTGGCCAGAAGCACCACACAGACATTGCTCGCCCGCGACTTTGTGCGCGTTGCGCGGCTGCAAGGTGCAGGAAACTTGGCGATTCTCGGCGGCGAAGTTCTGCCCAATGTCTGGCGGGTCGTGTTCACCGAGGTGACAATGCAGTTCACCTGGATACTTTTGGCCTTCAGTTCGCTCTCGTTTCTGGGGTTGGGTGCCAGCCCGCCGACACCCGAATGGGGGTTGATGATCGCCGAGTCTCGTTCTTACATGACCCTCAACCCAATCTTGGTGATTGCGCCCATTTTGATGCTGGCGAGTTTGGTGCTGGCGATCCAGGCACTCGTGGATCACGAGTGAAATTGGCCATGGGCGTCGATGCAACTTCCGAAATTGTCGAGTTGAGGGGTGTCGAGGTCGTGGTGCGCGGCGTTAGGGAAGGGGCTCGACCGATTTTGCAGTCGGTTGATTTTCGGGTCGCTCAAGGCGAGTCGGTTGGCGTCGTGGGCGGCTCGGGCAGTGGAAAGTCAACCTTGCTTCGCCTGATCGCTGGAGTTGTCTCGCAGGGCCTTCATCTGCAAGGCGGTTCGGTGAGCGTGTTCGGAAAAAGCATCCTCGAGTCATCGGCGCAGGAGCGCGAAGAGATGTACGGAAAATCCCTGGCATTGGTCGCCCAGTCGCTCGGCGAGTCGATGACGCCACACCTCACTGTGCTCAGTCACTTTCGCGACACGGTGGGCAGCGGTGTCGCAAACGAGGAAGTGCTTCGATCCTTGGCCGAGGCGGGTTTGGCAGGAGAAAAGTACCTGCAGCGTTACCCGCATCAGTTGTCGGGGGGTGAGCGCCAACGGGTTTTGCTCGCGCTCGCGCTGATCAGATCGCCCAGATTGCTGTTGCTAGACGAGCCGACCTCTGCTCTCGACGTGAGCATCGCGGACGAAGTTCTCAAAACGATAAAGGACCTGCAGACCAGGCACAGATTCGCCCTGGTTTGTGTGAGTCACGATTTGGGTGTCGTCAGTCAGATTGCGGATCGACTGGTGGTGATGGCCCACGGTCAAATCGTCGAGTCTGGCAAGACGGCGCAGGTCTTGCAGCGTCCCGGCAACGGCTACACGCAAAGACTCGTCGAATCGATTCCCAAACTCGACCGCCGAGTTCGGCAGGCCCAAAACAATCGTGTTGAGACCGTGCTCGAGTCTCGGGAGTTGACCATCTTTCGCGGCGAATCCACGCGCGCCATCGACTCCCTGAGTTTTGAAATTCGCAAGGGAGAAGTCGTCGGGATAATCGGTGAGTCGGGAAGCGGGAAGTCGAGTTTGCTCTCGGCTATCTGTGGTCTCGTGCCGATCGAGTCGGGCGATCTGCGATTCAGGCGCGATCAAGATTTGGCCACGACCCTGAAACGAAGGTCGCCAGATTTGCTGTCATCGATTCAAATGGTTTTTCAGAATCCCGACGACTCGTTGAACCCAAAATGTTCGGTGGCGCGATCCCTCGGCCGCTACACGAACGCATCCAGAGAGGAGATGGTCTCGGTCTTGTCGTCGGTGGGTTTGGACGAAAGGTTCTTGTCCCGTCAGCCGAGCCAGATGTCGGGAGGCGAGAAACAGCGTGTGGCGTTGGCTCGAGCCTTGCTGGCGAGCCCCGACCTGTTGTTGCTGGATGAAATCACCTCGGCGCTCGACGTGACGGTGCAGGCGGCCGTGATGAAGACGCTGTCGAACCTGCAGCGAGATCTAGGCGTGGCGATGATCCTCGTTTCGCACGACATCGCGTTGATCGCGAGTTTCGTCGACAAAATTTTGGTGCTAAGAAATGGCCAATTGGTCGAACAGGGCACGAGTGCCGAAATCGTCGAATCGCCCCGGCACGAATACACCCGAAAATTGGTGTCGATCGCTCGACAAAAATCGGTGGCGTGATCTTGCCCGCCGAACCGCGGGCGAGTTTTATGTGTTCGAGGCGTCGAAGATGCTTTGGATCGACGCGTCGAGCGCGCCGTTGAACTGTGACTCGGTCTGCTTGGCCGAAAGGCCCTCGGTCAGGGCGCGTGAAAAACTGGCGATTACGCCGGGGTTTT
>VFZD01000056.1 GCA_016871295.1 Actinomycetota bacterium
CAGATGCCGAGATCTTTGCGCATCCACTCGACGGCGAAACCGAAATCGAACTGATCGCGAACCATCGTCTTCGATCGATTTTCCATCTGCCACGATTGCGCCGCGCCTTTCGCAATGACCTCGACGACCTGGTCGGCGTTCAAGCCCGCGCGAACGGCGAAGTTGAGCGCCTCGGCCAGACCCGAAACGACACCGGCGATACAGATCTGATTGACCATCTTCGTCAACTGACCCGCACCCGCGTCGCCCATTCGTTGGCACGCCTTGGCGTAGGCGTCGAACACGGGTCGCACCCGATCGAAAACCCTCTGCTCGTCACAACCACACATCACGGTCAAGGCACCGTTCTCGGCGCCGGCCTGACCGCCCGAAACGGGCGCGTCAATGAAACCGACTCCCGAAGATTTGCATGCGGCCGAAAGTTCTCGCGCGAGATTCGCCGATGCGGTGGTGTGATCAACGAGAACCGAATCTTGTTTCAAACCCGAGAGCGCGCCTTTTTCGCCGAGCACGACACTGCGAACATCATTGTCGTTGCCGACACAAACCATGACGACCTCGCTTTGCTCGGCGACCTCGCGCGGAGATTCGGCGAACCCGCCGCCATTTTTGGCGACCCAGTCTTTTGCCTTCTCGATGTTTCGGTTGTAGACGGTTACTTGATGACCCTTGTTCGCCAGATGTCGCGCCATCGGCGCGCCCATCACGCCCAGACCGCAAAAACCGATCTTCACAAGAACCCGGTCCTCATGACTTCAACTCACCATCGACGACTGTTCGATCACTTCTTTTTTGACGCAACCGTTTTCGCCGCCGATTTCGCCGACGACTTGGCGGCTTGTTTCACGCCGGCCCGCGAACCCGACTTGGCCGACTTCGCCGGCCTGAGCACCCCTTTTTCCAGCGCCTTGTCCAGATACGCCTCGGCTTCTTCTGGCGTGCACTTCAACGCAGGTTGAATCTCGGAGATCAAATTCACCCGCGCGCGATCGTACATCGTCTTCTCCGCGGCCGAGAGGGCAGAATCTCGATCGCGGGCGGCGAGATTGCGAACCACCTCGGCGACTTGATAGACATCTCCGCTCTTGAGTTTCTCTTGGTGGTTCTTGAATCGTCGCGACCAATTCGCCGGCACGCGCGGGTCGGCTTTCGCCAACACCGAGACCAAATCTTGCAGTTCGCTCGAAGAGACGGGTGGACGAACCCCGACGGCCGAAATCTGCTCGACGGGTATCGACAGGGTCATCTCGTTGATCACTGTTCGCAAAATCAGATATTCGGAAATTTTGCCGAACGCCTTCATGCGTTTGATGTTCAGCACGATGCACGCGCCGTGCTGCGGATAGATGACCGTGTCACCCTTTTTCCACTTAAGTTTCACTCGAAAACCCCTCTAAATCTGACCCCTCAGGATACGCCACAGCGCACCAAAACTCGGAAAGGATCAGGCCCTCAACCTCTCGTTGCGCGGGTCGAACAGCGGTTCTTGACCGACGGTGGCCGATTTGCGCTCACCGAAGATTTCAATTTCAAGTTTGGTGCCGGCCGCCTCGAACTCGGGGCGAACATAGGCCAGCGCGATGCTCTTGTTGAGCGTGAAACTCCATCCGCCCGAGGTCACAATGCCGACACGCTTGTCGCCGCTGAAGACCGAGGCGCAAAAAGGTGCGTCGGCATCGCCGTCCTGGTCGAGAACCATCGGCACGAATCGATACTTCGAACCGGCCGCTTTCTCGGCGACGAGGGCGTCTTTGCCGACGAACGAGGCCTTGCTGAGATCGACGAAGCGATCGAGCGACGCGTCGAACGGCGAAAACCCGATCTCAAGATCGCCCTTCCAGCCCCGATAACACTTGTCGAGACGCAAACTGTCGACGGCGTAAATGCCCATGTCGGCGATCCCGAACTTCTCGCCCGCCTTCCAAATCGCGTCGTACAAGGCCACCATCTGATCGTTGGATGCGTGCAACTCCCAGCCCAATTCGCCGACATAATTGACGCGCAACGCCCGCACGGGGCCGAACTTCGTGTCGATCATGCGCACCGACAGCCACGGAAACGACCCGTTGTCGAGCGCCGATGTGGTGACCTGAGCGAGCACATCACGCGCACGCGGGCCGACGACGATCAGCGAACCGTAATCGGCCGTCACATTTTTCAATGTGACCGAGCCATCTTTTGGCAGGGCCATTTCGAGCACATCAAGATCGTGCCACTCTGAACTTGCCGCACCCACCAAATAAAACTCGTCTTGCGCCAGGCGCACGACGGTGAACTCGCTCAGCACCTTGCCGTCGGGCAGCAACGCATAGACCAGGCCGATGCGCCCAACTTTCGGAATCTTCGTGCACAACAAATTGTCGAGATAGGCAAATGCGCCAGCACCCTTGACTTCGATTTTTGTGAAGCCCGGCAGATCGAGAATCGCCACGCCGTTGCGCGCCGCCTGAACTTCTTTGGCCACAACTTTGCGCCAGCCGTTGCGCCTGTAAAACGACAACGAATGGTCGGTGACTTCGTTTTTCGGGTCGAAGTAAGTCGGGCGCTCCCACCCGCCGCGCGCCCCGTACGAGGCACCCTTCTTCTTCAATTTTTCGTAAAGCGGCGAGACATAGGCGGGTCGACCTGCGGGTCGTTCTTCAAACGGGAAACTCATCGCATATTCGTTTTGATAGACCTCGACCGCTTTGTCGACCGTGTATCTCGTGGTTGCATACGCCTTGTAACGGCGGCGGTCGATCGACCAAAGATCGAATTCGGGTCGACCGTTCAAAACCCATTCGGCGATCGCTTTGCCCGCGCCACCACCTTGGGCGATGCCAAAACTGAAGGTGTTGCAATGGAAAAAATTGCGCAACGATCGCTCGGGCCCGAGATACGGGTTGCCGTCTGGCGCGTAGGGAATTGGTCCGTTGACGACCTTGGCGATGCCCGCATCACCGAGCACGGGCACGCGCTCGCCCGCATCGAGGATTTGTCTTTCGAGGCGCTCGAGTTCTTCTGGCCACAACATGTTCGCGAACTGATCGGGGATGCCGTCGAGCCACATCGGTGTCGCCTGCCACTCGTATGGTCCGAGAACGTAGCCGTTGCGCTCTTGACGAAGGTAATAAGAGGTGTCGGGGTCGCGCAACAGCGGCAACGGCTCGGTGCGAGCCGCCAGTTCGTCGATTTCTTCGGTGATCAAATATTGGTGCGAAATCGTCATGATCGGCAGGTGTCGCCCGATCAACGCCATGACTTCGCCCGCCCGATAGCCCGCGGCGTTGATCACGATTTCGCAGTCGATTTCTGTTTCGCCCTCGGCTGTCTTCGACGTCACCGTCCATTCAAAATTTTTGTGTTGGCGCAAACCCACGACGCGTTCGTTGCGCCGCACCCTCGCACCAAGTGCGCGAGCGGCACGCGCCATAGCCTGGGTCACCTGCGACGGGTCGATGTCGCCGTCTAGAGGGTCCCACAATGCGCCGAGCAGGTCGTGGGTCTTGATCAACGGATACCTGTCGACAAGTTGCGCCGGCGTGAGCATGTCGTATTCCATGTTGTTGGCGCGAGCCATGCTCTTGACATGACGAAACTCGGCCATGCGCTCTTCGCTGTGGGCGAGTCGCACCGACCCCGTGACGTGATAATTGATCGGAAACTCTTTGTCTTTGGCCAACTCGCGATATAGCGCCGCCGAGTATTTCTGCACCTGCATGATGCTCCAACTCGTCGAAAATGTCGGCACGTTGCCCGCCGCGTGCCAGGTCGAACCCGAGGTAAGTTCGTCGCGTTCGAGCAACAGAACGTCCGTGCAACCCATTTTGGCGAGGTGATACATCGCGCTGCAACCGGCGATGCCGCCGCCGATAATCACGATTTTTGCTCTCTCGCCCATCAACCCCGCCTCAAAACTTTATGAAATCCAAGTTCTGCTCGTTCGTTTTTCGAGTCAAACTGTAGCCTTGCCGATGCTATGGCCGAACTGCCGAAAAACGCTCGCGTAGTCATCGTCGGTGGTGGCATCGTCGGTTGCAGTGTCGCCTATCACCTCGCCTTGCGCGGGTGCACAGATGTCGTTTTGCTGGAGCGAAAACAGCTCACCTGCGGCACCACCTGGCATGCCGCGGGTCTTGTCGGCCAGTTGCGTGCGACGCACAATCTGACCCGACTCGCGCAATACACGACGAACCTTTTCAAGACGCTCGAACAAGTCACGGGTCAAGCCACGGGTTTTCAACAGCGAGGCTCGGTCTTGGTCGCGTCGAACCAAGAACGGTTCGAAGAGCTCAAACGCGGGGCGTCGATGGCGCGCGTCTTCGGTCTGGATGTGAATATCGTTTCACCCAAAGAGATCGCCGAACTTTTGCCCCTCGCCCGGGTCGACGATCTGGTCGGCGGTGTTCATCTGCCCAACGATGGCGTGGTCAACCCGATCGACACCACGCAGGCACTGGCGAAAGGCGCCCGCTCGCACGGCGTGAAGATATTCGAGAATGTGAAAGTCGACTCGATCATCGTCAAAGATGGTCGTGCCGTCGGCGTCAAAACCACGAGCGGCGACGGCAAGCAAACAAGAACCGAAATCACCGCCGACTTTGTCGTCAATTGCGCCGGCATGTGGGCGCGCGAACTGGGCGATGCGGCCGGTGCGGTCATACCGCTGCATGCTGCCGAACACTTTTATATCGTCACCGAGGCGGTGCCCGGCATCTCACCGAACATGCCCGTGTTGCGCGACCCCGACGGTTGCGGCTACTTCAAGGAAGACGCGGGCAAACTCTTGGTCGGCTGGTTTGAGCCCGTGGCCAAGCCGTGGGGCATGAAAGGTATCTCCGAAGAGTTCTCGTTCACGTCTTTGCCCGAAGACTTCGAACACATCGAGCCCTTGGTCGCCGCGGCGACCCATCGCATGCCTTTGCTCGCCAAGACGGGCATCCGTTTGTTTTTCAACGGTCCCGAATCGTTCACCCCCGACGATCGCTATCTGCTCGGCGAATCGCCCGATGTCGAGAATCTCTTCGTCGCCGCAGGTTTCAACTCGATCGGCATTCAATCTTCGGGGGGCGCGGGCAAGGTCTTGGCCGACTGGATTCTCGACGGCAAGCCACCGATGGATCTCTGGGATGTCGACATTCGCCGATCGATGCCGTTTCAACGCAACAAGAAATATCTGCACGACCGCACGGTTGAAGCCCTCGGTCTTCTTTACGCGATGCACTGGCCGTTTCGCCAACCCGAAACCGCGCGCGGCGTGCGCAAGTCGGTGTTGCACGACCGTCTCGCCGAGCGTGGGGCGTGTTTCGGCGAAGTCGCGGGCTGGGAGCGCACGAACTGGTTCGCGCCCGCCGGCGTCAAACCTGAATACATATATACGTATGGCAGGCAGAACTGGTTCGAGTACTCGGCCCAAGAACACCACGCGGTGCGCAACGCCGTCGGGCTGTTCGACCAGTCGTCGTTCGGCAAGTTCGTGCTGCAGGGCCCCGACGCGACGCCCGTGCTCAACCAGATTTGCGCCAACGACATCGATGTTCCCCTCGGCAAAATCGTCTACACCCAGTGGCTGAACGAGGCCGGCGGTATCGAGGCCGACCTCACGGTCACCCGCCAAGCCGAAGACTCGTTCTTGATCGTCACGGCGGCCGCCACGCAGGTTCGCGATTTCGCATGGTTGCGCGACCATGTTCCCGCCGACGCGCGAGCGATCGCGATCGATGTCTCCTCTGGTCAAGCGGTGCTCAGCGTGATGGGCCCGAATTCTCGCGCCCTGCTTTCGTCGCTGACGCCCGAGGATCTGTCGAACGAGGCCTTCGCCTTCGGCACATCGAAAGTCATCGACCTGGGTTATGCGCGGGTTCGCGCCAACAGAATCACATATGTCGGCGAACTGGGTTGGGAGCTTTATGTTCCGACCGAATTTGCCACTGGGGTTTTTGATGCGATCATCCAGGTCGGCAAAGATTTCGGCCTGCGCCACTGCGGTTACCACGCGCTCAACTCATTGCGCACGGAAAAGGGCTATCGCCATTGGGGACACGACATCTCGCCCGACGAGACACCCCTCGAGGCCGGTCTCGGTTTCGTCGTCGCATTGAACAAGAAGGGCTCGTTCATCGGTCGTGATGCGCTGCTCAAACAAAAAGAAGCGGGGTTGCGCCAACGGCTGGTGCAGTTCGCGTTGCGCGACCCCGAAAAACTTCTGTTCCACAATGAACCGATCTGGCGCAACGGCGAACTGGTCGGCCGCATCACCTCGGGCATGTTCGGCCACACGGTGAATGCGTCTCTCGGCATGGGCTACATCGAGAACAAGAACGGTGTCGCCGACAAGAACTTTGTCACAGACGGCGAATATCAAATCGAGGTCGCTGGCGAGCGTTTCGCCGCCACGGCGCAACTTGATCCGTTCTATGACCCCAAGAGTTTGCGCGTCAAATCGTAATATGCTTGCGTCATGACCGGTGCGCAGAATGAAACTCGACGCGGGGGTCGCGACGCCCGTCGTGCACTGCGCGCGGCGCCGCTGGCGCTCGATGTTCGGCCCGTCAACCCGGGCATGGAGAGCGGTCGATACAAGCCGTTGACCGACGCGGAGATTTTGAGAATTCACAACGCCGCGCTCGACGTGCTCGAGAACATCGGCTTGGCCGACGCAATACCGACCTGCATCGATGCGTTGTTGCCCAAGGGTTGCAAACTTTCGCCAGAGGGTCGTCTGCTGTTTCCGCGAAGCCTGATCGAGCACACCCTCGCCATCGCCGCACGCAAGTTCACGTTGTTCGGCCAAGACCCCAAATACGACATGGAGCCATGGGGCAAGAAGGTCTACTTCGGCACCGCGGGTGCCGCCGTGTATATCGTCGATCCGAAGACGGGCGAATATCGCGAATCGACATCGCAAGACGCCTACGACATCGCCCGCCTCGTCGATCAGATGGAGCACATCCACTTTTATCAGCGCGCCGTCGTGCCGCGCGACCTGCCCGACCCCCTCGAAATGGATGTCAACACCTGCTATCTGAGCGTCAGCGGCACGACCAAACATGTCGGCACATCGTGGGTGCACCCCGATCATCTCGACGCCTCGTTGCGAATGTTGCACGACATCGCGGGGGGCGAAGACAAGTGGCGCGCCCGTCCGTTTGTCAGCCAGTCGAATTGTTTCGTCGTGCCTCCGCTCAAGTTCGCCGCCGATGCGTGTCGATGCCTCGAAACCGCCGTCTATGGCGGCATGCCCGTGCTTCTTTTGTCGGCAGGTCAAGCCGGTGCGACCGCGCCCGCCGCGTTGGCCGGCGCGTTGGTGCAAGAAGTCGCCGAAGTTTTGGCGGGCTTGGCATATGTCAACGCTCTCGTGCCGGGACACCCCGCGATATTCGGCACCTGGTCTTTTGTTTCTGATCTGCGATCAGGCGCGATGTCGGGAGGCAGCCCCGAGCAGGCGATTCTCTCCGCGGCGAGCGCGCAGATGGCCCATTTCTACGATCTCACCGGCGGCACATCATCGGGCATCAGCGACGCGAAGATTCCCGACGCGCAGGCGGGCGCCGAGAAGGGCTACAACCACGCGCTGGTCGGCAACGCCGGAATGAATCTGATTTACGAATCAGCCGGCATGCACGGCAGTCTTCTCGGCTTCTCGCTCGAGGGCGTCGTGCTCGACAACGACATCGTCGGCGCGGTGCAACGCACGATCAAGGGCATCGAAGTCACCGACGAATCGCTGTCGATCGACACGATTCGCGCCGCCGTCATCGGCGGGCCCGGCCACTACTTGGGCTCGAAACAAACCCTCGAGATCATGCAGACCGAATACATCTACCCTGCTGTCGGCGATCGTCTGAGTCCGAAAGAATGGAACGAGGTCGGTCGACCGCAAATCATCGATGTGGCGATCGCCAAGGTCAAGAATATTCTCGACAACAATTTCCCCAACCACATCTCCGAGGATGTCGACTCCAAAATTCGTGAATACCTCCCGATTCGCATGCCGCGCGAAAAAATGATCCACCCCGCGCTGCGAAATCAAACCGCAAGCGTTTAGAACCCCGCCTTGATGGCGCCCTTGGTAGGAGTCGAACCTACGACC
>VFZD01000057.1 GCA_016871295.1 Actinomycetota bacterium
TTCGGGGTTGTTCCGCATCAATTCATCGACCATGCAGACAAAGAACTTGGCTGGCGAAAAGACAAACTCGTCTACGGGCCTTTCGACATCCTCAAATCTGACACCGTTGGTGGAAGCTTCCCGATAACGATCAACTATGAAGCCATCCGCGACATCGTTGTGGTCGGCATACATTTCTTTTACATCGGTCTGATGATCTATCTGTTCGCGTGGTGGCAAAAACGCGATGTGGTCGTCACCAAAGAAGTTGTTGCGTCAAGTTACGGCCGACCGTTGGTCAAGAAGAGCTGAGCCATGGCGAAGACCGACGCAAATCCGCCGATGATGCCGTTCACCGACGATTATCAACTCGTCGAGGTGGATGCCGATTATTTGAATAAGGCTGTCAAGCCGAAACAGTTCATCCACATCGACCAGTCCGAATGCATCATGTGCGAAGGTTGCGTCGATATCTGCCCGTGGAAGTGCATCCATATGGTCAACCTCGACGCGATTAGCGAGTCGAGCGGTACCGAGCTTCCGGGTGCCGATCCGTCTGACAAGGTCGTGTTCATCATCGACGACGATGTCTGCACTCGATGCGCGTTGTGCGTCGACCGTTGCCCGACGGGCGTGATCATCCTTGGCAAGGTCGGTGCAGCGCCCGCCACTGGCGACACCCACATGCGAACGAACAACCACGGCTATTCGTACGGCATGAGATTCTAGGAGCGGAGAAAAGATGGCAAAAGTTCTCGAGCAAAAGACGCGTCCGACGATCAAGCAGCGCATTACGAAAACCAACGAATCGATTCAAGGCAGCCAGGCCTGGAACTCGATATTCAGGCCGGGTTCGATCTTCCGCAAGGGTTATTCGGATTCGCCCCGAAACCGCTCTTATGTCGTGATGAACTCTGTGCTCTATCACCTGCATCCCGTCAAAGTGAAGCGTCACGCGGTCAAGGTGAGTTACACGCTTTGCCTGGGTGGGCTGAGTTTCTTCCTGTTTATTCTTTTGACGATTACCGGCATCTTCTTGATGTTCTTTTATCGACCAACGGCGACCAATGCCTGGCAAGACATCCAGTCGTTGCACACCTCGGTGACCTTCGGTTTGATGGTGCGCAACATGCATCGCTGGGCGGCGCACCTGATGGTCCTTACGGTGTTTTTGCACATGGCGCGAGTTTTCTACCACGGCGCATACAAGGCCCCGCGCGAATTCAACTGGGTTATCGGCGTGATCCTTTTGACCTTGACGCTTTTGCTTTCGTTCACCGGTTATCTGTTGCCGTGGGACCAACTCGCACTTTGGGCGGTAACCGTCGGCACCAACATGATGGGTTACTCGCCGGTGATCGGGTCGCAGGTTCGATTCGTGTTGCTCGGCGGCGTTGAAATCGGCCCCGAAACCCTGCTGCGTTGGTATGTGCTGCACGTTTTGTTGTTTCCGTTCGTGACGGTCATCTTTCTCGCGATCCATTTTTGGCGCGTGCGCAAAGACGGCGGAATCTCAGGACCACTCTGATGGCCGGCATTCCAGAACATCTTTTGAAGCGGGCGCAGGAGGCCCGAGAGAGAGCGGCCAAAGGCGCCGACGCCCCCGCGGCGGCAGCGAGCGCCGACGGTGAATCACGAATCTCCGGCGACCTTCTTGATCGAAGCAAGGGGGCGGTAGCAGTCGCCGAAAAGCCGGGTGCCGCGGTCGTCTCGGCTGCACCGGGTGGCAGTGTTCCGTTCGGTGCCGGACCAGGCGGTCACACCCAGCGGTTGTTGACCGTGGTCAAGTCTGGTTCGATTCAAGATGTCAAGGCCGTGCCCGTCGACAAGGTTCACACTTGGCCCCACCTGCTGGGTATCGAATTCGTCGCCGCGCTCGCGTGCACCGCGTTCACCTTCGTGTTTTCGTGGTTTGTCAACGCGCCACTGTTGCAGGCGGCGAACTTCAACCAAACACCCAATCCATCGAAGGCGCCGTGGTACTTCCTCGGTTTGCAGGAGTTGCTGACGATGTTCCATCCGATGATCGCTGGTGTGACGATTCCGGGCATGGGTTTGATCATCTTGATTCTTGCGCCGTATCTAGATCGCAACGAATCGAATCGACCCGAAGATCGCAAGATCATGACCAGTTTGATGACGGTTCACCTCATGTTTTGGGCGATACTCGTGATCACTGGTTCGTTCTTCCGCGGTCCTGGTTTCAACTTCGTGTTCCCGTGGCGCGAAGGTATCTTCTTCGAGTTGTGATCGGATAAAAGTCTCATGAGTTCAACCACGATCATCACAGTCGCAATCGCAGTACTCGCGGTTTTGGGTTTGGGTGTCGTGCTCACCGCAACCCGCCGCTCAGACATGAGCGGTGTCGGGGCACTTTCTCGCGAAACCCGAAAACGAGATCGTGACGCCAAAAAATCGGCGCGCAAGATCGGCAAAGAAGTCGAAGCGGCCGCCGCCACCCGCAGCACCGCGGTGGCCGTGATGCCACCCGCGGAAATCGAGCCGTGGGTTGTGCCGGATCCCGAGACCATCGACGAGTCGCGTCGGGCATTCTTGAATCGCGCGAACACGACACTGTTGAGCGCAAGCCTCGGTGGTTTTGCCGCTGCGCTGATCGCATTTTTGTGGAAGGGCGCCGAAGGTGGTTTTGGTTCGAAAATCAACGCAGGCAAACTCGAAGATGTCATCGGCCAGATTCGCGCGAACAAAGGTTTCTTGTATTTGCCCGAAGCCCGTTCGTGGGTGACCGAATATCCAAAAGAAGCGATTTCAAAAGCCGAAGCGATCTACGCGGGGCAGGGTCCTGTTTACTCGGGAATGTCGGCCGGCATCGTCGCTTTGTACCAGAAGTGTCCGCATCTTGGCTGTCGAGTGCCCGAGTGCCGGACCTCACAATGGTTCGAGTGTCCTTGCCATGGTTCGCAATACAACCGCGTGGGTGAGAAGAAAGGCGGTCCGGCGCCGCGAGGCATGGATCGCTTCGGAGTTTCGGTCAACAACGGCATGGTCGTCATCGACACCGGCACCGTTTTCGTCGGTCCGCCGATCGGCGTGAACACGACGGGTCAAGAGGCCGAAGGGCCGCACTGCGTGGGTGGAACGGGCGGTCACTGAGTGAACCTCGCGACCGTCGTCGCCGACACGACCACCACGGTCGCATGGGTGATTCTGCTCGTCTCTGTTTTGGGGTGGGTGATTTATGGTCTGGGCAATCTGCGTTCATCCAAACGCGAGATCGGGTCGGAGATCAAACTTGCCGCGAACCGGAAGCCGTATTACGACGACGATCGCCTCGAGGGCGAAAAGATTCAACGCACCCAGTTGATCGGTTTGGCTTGTCTCGCCGTCACGACCATCGCTTTGCCCCTCTATTGGATTCTCGAACCAGGTCGAATGGTCGGCGCCGAAAAAGAGTTTCAGCATCAGTTCGAAGATTGGGGCACGGGCCTGTTCGCCACGACCGCCGACGGTGGCTACAACTGCGCCGGTTGCCACGGCGGAATGAAGGGTGGCGGCGGCGTCGCGTCATACGCGATCTCCGATCCGAAAACCGGTCAGGTCAAGCAGGTCAACTGGAAGGCGCCCGCGATCAACACGGTGTTCTATCGCTACAGCGAGGAAGAAGTTCGTTTCATTCTTGATTACGGTCGACCGTTTTCACCGATGTCGGCCTGGGGTTTGGTCGGCGGCGGCCCGATGAACGAGCAGCAGATTCAGACCGTCATCGAATATTTGAAGAGCATCCAGATTCCGCGCGACGATCAAGGCAAGTTGCCCGACGAGAAACAAAAAGAGATTCAGTCCGAGGCCGAGCGGCTGGTCAAAGCGGGCACATTTTCGTCCTTGGGTGAGGCATTGTTCAACTTAGACCTGGGCAGCGGAAATTATTCTTGCGCCCGTTGCCATACGAAGGGTTGGTCGTATGGCGAGCCTGAGATCACGGGAGGTGGAGCTTTTGGTCCGAACTTGACCGGTGGTTCCGCGGTGCGGCAGTTTCCACAACGCGATGAGATGATCGATTTCATCAAGGGCGGAAGCGAATTCGGCAAGAAGTATGGCCAGCAAGGCCAAGGTTCGGGCCGAATGCCGGCTTTTGGTTTGGTTTTGACCGACGAACAAATCGGTGCAGTCATCGATTATGTGAGAGGTTTGTAAATGTTGGCGCTGCTTGCAGTGAATTTTGAACCGCAGTTGCGCGGAATCATCATCGTCGCAATTGCCGTGGGCGTGCTGATTGGTGGCACATACCTTGTCGTCGGCACCAACCTCGGCGCTCGCCTCGGGTTATTGGTTGTTTTGGCGGGGCTTTTCGGCTGGATGGCGATCATGGGTGGAATTTGGTGGGTTTACGGAATTGGCCTAAAGGGGCGCGCACCGGCGTGGCAGCCCGCCGAGCCGACGACGATCGTTCGTAGTTCAGATTTGTTGGACGATGCCGAAATTTTGCTGACATCGATGCAACCCTCGGGTAACGCGGTGGCCGATGCGTTGATCGCATCGACGGCTTTGCAGGGTGAGGGATGGTTGCTGTTGGATGAATCCGACCCGCGTCGCGGCCAGGCAGTGGCTTCTTCGGACGAAATCCTCCAGAAAGAAGCCGAAGAGTTTGCGCTCGGTGAATATGTTTCGGTCGCGGTTTACGACCGTGGCGGTGAACGATGGCCGAAGATCAACGAGTCGCTCGATTTCTTCGCGTTTTTCCACGAGCCGCACTACTCGTTGGTTGAAGTTGCGCCGATAGTGCCGCAACGCACCGAACCGGGTCGAGCGCCGGCCCGACCCGTGATCGACGAGACCCAACCGCATCGTTACGTATATATGTTGCGCGATTTGGGCGCGCAGCGCCAGCCGAGCGTGTTCATCACCCTCGGGTCAACGATCATTTTCCTGCTGCTTTGCCGTATGTTGCACGTCCGTGACTTGCGTTTGCGCGAGAATGTGGCCGGCGATTCGGGTGCTCGCTCCCCAGTAAAGAGCTGACTCGTGGGCCAATACCTGCCGATCGTCGTGCTGGCCATCTTGGCGATTCTGTTCGGTGTCGGTTCACTGATCGCCTCGAAACTTTTGGCGCCTCGACGACCCAACACCGCCAAGGGAGCGCCCTATGAATGCGGAATCGTGCCGAGCCTCGAGGCTCCCGAGCGATTTCCCGTGAGTTTTTATGTCGTGGCGATGTTGTTCATTATGTTCGACATCGAAATTATTTTCGCCTATCCATACGCGGTGGCGAGCAACTCGCTCGGCGTCTATGGTTTTTGGGAACTGGTGGCTTTCAGCGCCGTGTTTTTTGTGGCTTTCGTTTATGTGGTCGCCCGTGGCGCCCTGGATTGGGGCCCCGTCAAGAAACCTCGCCGGTTGGTGAGCCGTGACGGCGACATACTCTCGGAATCGCGCTCGGTGTCGACGACCATTCGTCGCGTGGGTTTCGAAGGTCGCGAGACAAGAGAGAAGGTTTCGGTCTGATGGGTTTGATTCAAAATGTCGCCGACGACGGTCTGGGTGGTTTTGAGCACAACTTCTTGACCGGTCGCATCGAGGAACTCGTCAAGTGGTCTCGTTCGCGGTCGAGTTGGGGCGTGACATTCGGGCTTGCGTGTTGCGCGATTGAAATGATGTCGACGGGCGGCGCGCACTACGACTTGGCGCGTTTCGGCATGGAAGTTTTTCGGGCCTCACCGCGCCAAGCCGACATCATGATCGTCGCCGGCCGGGTCAGTCAAAAGATGGCGCCCGTCTTGCGCCAGGTGTACGACCAGATGATGGAACCGAAATGGGTCATCTCGATGGGCGTTTGCGCGAGCAGCGGCGGAATGTTCAACAACTACGCGATCATCCAGGGCGTCGACCAGATCGTTCCCGTAGATGTTTATGCGCCGGGATGCCCACCGACCCCCGAAACATTGATCCACGCGATCGAGACCTTGCACCAGTTGATCGAAGACGGTGAAATAGTGCGTCGCCGCGAAACGACCGGTGCGGGAGCCCAGGTTCATATGCAAGAGATCCCTGCCGGAACGACGACTTCGGTCGCCATCGCCACGCGTTGAAACATGACGACGATCAGCGGGGGCGTAGTCGACGATGTTCGGTTCGTCGCCAAGACTGATTATCTGAAACAACTCGCCGCGCTTCGCGATGAGGGTTTCGAAATGTGCGTGGACCTGACGGCGGTCGATTACCTCACCCATCCGGGCCGAGTCTTGCCCGCCGATGTTGCCGACACCGTCGCGCTCGAAAGATTCGAGGTCGTGGTCAACCTGCTTTCGCTGTCGCAGCGTCGACGCGTGCGGCTCAGGGTTCAGGTGGCCGAGGCAAACGCGTCGATCGATTCTGCTTTCGATCTTTATCCGGGCACCGAGGCGATGGAGCGCGAGGTTTTCGACATGTTCGGAATTCGTTTCGAAGGGCACCCGGATTTG
Source organism: Actinomycetota bacterium (assembly GCA_016871295.1). Classification (GTDB taxonomy): domain Bacteria; phylum Actinomycetota; class Acidimicrobiia; order Acidimicrobiales; family Ilumatobacteraceae; genus BACL27. The sequence goes on from VFZD01000057.1 coordinate 6,399, forward strand.
ACGCGAATCTTGATGCCCGAAGATTGGCAGGGTCACCCGTTGCGCAAGGACTACGCGCAGGGAAACATTCCCGTGCAGTTCAAGGGGGCCGCCTCATGACGACCACCGAGAACCAGACGAAACCAGGCGAGTCTAAGATCGCGGCGGCCGAAACGGGCGAGGGTCGCCAAGAACTTCAACTGCGCAAGGACATCTCGACCAAAGAGATGTTGCGCGGCTCGGGCGCGGTTCTTCGCATGAGCGAGGCAGAGGTCGCGTCGCTCGCCGGTGTCCAAAGCGAAGATCAAACGATGATCATCAACATGGGTCCGCAACATCCGAGCACCCACGGTGTTTTGCGGTTGATGCTCGAGCTCAGGGGCGAGACCGTTCTGCGGTGCAAACCGGTGATCGGCTATCTGCACACCGGAATGGAAAAAACAGGCGAGTCTTTGTCGTATCTGCAGGGGGCCACCAATGTCACGCGCATGGATTATGCATCGCCGTTGAACAATGAACTCGTCTTTGCAATGACAACCGAGAAGTTGTTGGGTATCGACCAAGACATCCCCGAGCGCGCGGTGTGGATTCGTATGTTGCTTTCCGAGTTGAATCGGATCAGCAGCCATCTGTTGTTTTTGGCGACCAACGGCATGGACATCGGCGCCGTTTCGATGATGATCTACGGTTTGCGCGACCGCGAAGAGGTGCTGCGATTCTTCCAAAAAGTCACCGGCTTGCGAATGAACCACAACTTCATTCGACCTGGCGGCGTCGCCGCCGACCTGCCGGCGGGTTGGCGCGACGAGGTCTTGAAACTTCTCGAATCGCTGCCCAAGCGCTTGGCCGAGTACGAGATATTGATGACGGGTCAGCCGATCTGGCGCGAACGCCTGCAGGGCGTGGGTGTCATCACGCGAGACGAGGCGATCGCGCTCTCGGCCACCGGACCAATTCTGCGCAGCACCGGTCTTTCATGGGATCTGCGTCGCGACATGCCGTATCTGCGATACGACAAAGTTCAATTCGACGTGATTGTCGGCAGTTTCGGCGACGCCTTCGACCGTTACTCGATTCGTCTCAATGAGATTCGCGAGTCGATGAAGATCGTGCGACAAGTTCTGGAGGCGATGCCGCAGGGCGACTATCGCATTCAGGACAAAAAAGTCACCCCGCCACCCCGTGGTCGCATCGACGAATCGATGGAGGCGTTGATTCACCACTTCAAGATTTTCACCGAGGGTTTCAAGGTTCCGGTGGGCGAGGCCTATGTGGCGATCGA
>VFZD01000058.1 GCA_016871295.1 Actinomycetota bacterium
GCCCGTTCAAGTTTCGGCCAGAGCGTGTCTGAATACATCGCCTGGGCGAGCGCGGTGTACATCACGCCCTGCGTCACCGGCGTTCGATCGGCCGAGACGATGAGCGGATTCACATCGACCGACGCGAGAAGTTTGTCGAGCGCCGCCGCAGAATCTCCCTTGCTGTGAAATGCACACGAGACGCGCTTCGAGCAGGCGGCCAAAAATGTATCAAGTTGTTTTTCGAAACCTTTGGCCTGGGCCAAGCCTTGGTCGAGCGAAGTCGCATTGGGATCAGACGCGCCGTCGAGCACCGCCGCTCGCACGGTGTCGGGAAACATCGTCGCCCAGGTGGCACCAAGTTCCGAGCCGTATGAAAACCCGAAGTATGTGATTTTGTCCTCACCGAGCGCCCGGCGAATCGAATCCATGTCGCGCGCGGTGGCCTGGGTCGAAATATGCGGCAGAATTTCTCCGCTGTTTTTCATGCATTCGTCGTTGAACTTCTTGCTTGCGTCGACGATCGCCTGTTTCTCAGCCGGTGTCTCCGGGGTCGAATCGATGCCGAAGTACTCGTCGTATTCGTCGATGCAGTTCACCGCGGGCGTCGATTTGCCGGTGCCCCGAGGATCCCAGCCGATGATGTCGAAGCGTTCGAGCAGTTCGGCGCTGAAGTAATACTGCGCCTCAGCGGCGACCGACGAGCCGCCGAACCCGGGGCCGCCGGGGTTCACCAGCATCGAGCCGATCTTGGTGGCTTGATCGGTTGCGGGGCGACGGATGAGAAACAGGGTGAACGAGCCGATGCTCGTATCGTCGTAGTCGAACGGAACGACCAATTCACCGCACTCGTTTTCACTGGTTGGTTCGGCCTTGCACGGTGCCCATGTGATTCTGTCGGTTGTCGCCGCACCCGAAGCGGGAACCGATGTCGTCGAGTCGGTGCCGGCATCCTCGGCATTTTCGGGCGTCGTATCTGAGATCTTGCCCGGGTCGTCGATCGTGTCTTGCGAGGATCCGATAATCGTCGGTTCCGAACATGCGGCGGCGAGGAGGCCAAGCGCCAAAAGGGCGACAAAGACCCTGCGTCTAAAGTTGTGCTGATGTCTCATTCCGACGCAAGCGTACTCACCGATGAAGAGACTTTTTCGGTGAGCGAGTTCATCAAGACTGTCAATCAAGTTGTCAAGAAGCGATTCGGTGGCGGGGTTTGGGTTCAGGGCGAAATTCAGGAACTAAGAATTCCCAACCATGTTTACTTCACCCTCGTCGAACAGGACGGCGACAAGAAAGCCGTGCTTAGCGCGTCGATTTGGCAGAGCGTACATGCCTCGATTCGTCTCAAACTCGCCGAAAACGGTCTGCAACTAGCCGAAGGATTGAAGGTCCGTGTGTTTGGTGAGTGCGATCTATACCCGGGAAACGGCAGGTTCACCTTCAAGATCTCGCGCATCGATTCGCGGTTCACGCTGGGCGATTTGATTGCCCGGCGCGAGGAGACGGTCAAGCAACTCAAACTCAAAGAACTCTACGACGCAAATCGCGCGGTCGAATTGGCGCTCGTGCCGCTGCGCATCGGCATCATCACGAGCATCGGCAGTGCGGCGCATGCCGACGTGTTGAAAACCTTCGAAGACTCCGGTCTCGGTTTCAAGATCTTCGTGCACGATGCGCGGGTTCAAGGCGACGAGTCGATCGACTCGGTGGTCTCGGCGATTCAAACGATGGACAATCGCCATGACCTCGACCTGTTGATGGTGGTGCGCGGCGGTGGTTCGAAGAACGACTTGATCGGCTTCGACTCGTTGCAAATTGCAACTGCGATCGCCAAGTGTCGGTTGCCGGTGTTCACCGGCATCGGTCATGAAACCGATCTGAGCGTTGCCGACGAGGTCGCCAACCAGACGCACAAAACACCCACCGCTTGTGCCACCGCGGTGATCGAATTGGTCCGCGAATTCGTCGAAAAAACCGAGAGCGCCTGGGACGAAATCGAGTCTCTTGCGCTTGGTGAACTCGAAGCCTCGGCAAGTCGGTTGTCCGAGCAGGCGAACAAGATCAGCATCAAAGTTCTCGACGCACTCGCCGAGGCCAGCAAGTTGATCGCCGTGACGACGCAGCGCATTCGACATCGGCCATTGGAAATTCTCAAACTCGAAACGAAGACTCTCGACGAGTTCGCCCAAAGAGCGCGGTTGCTCGACCCCGTCAACACCATGGCGCGGGGTTGGAGCATCACCCGAAATGACGATGGCAAGGTGGTGCGAGATGTCGGCAATTTGAAAACGGGTGACAAACTTGTGACGACGTTCGTCAACGGCACGACCACCAGCACGATTCAAGAAGTTTCAACGAAAGGCAAATCAAATGGCAAAACCAAAGAGTGACGAAAACATCGGCTACGCCCAGGCGCTCGAGGAACTCGAGACGATCCTGGCCGAACTCGAGGGAGACGACGTCGATGTCGACAAGTTGGCGGGGCATGTTCAACGCGCGAGTCAATTGATCGAACTTTGCCGCGACCGCATCGGCAACGCAAAGCTTCAGATCGAAGAAGTGGTCAAAGGTTTAGCCAAAGAGTGAGCAGGCGTAGCCTTTGCGCGTGTCAGTGACTGCCCCTGTTTGGTTGAAGCCCATTGCCGCCCGAGTCGAGTCGCATCTCGGGGCCTTTTTGAACGACGAACAGGCCCGTTGGTCGAAACTCGATTCAGATCTGGGCGAGCCCATCGGCGAGTTGGCGCGACTCGTCGGCGCGGGGGGCAAGCGACTGCGGCCGGCGTTCTGCGAGTTGGCATTTGTCGGCGTGGGTGGAGATGAAGATTCGAAAGCGTTGCTCGAAGTTCAAACAGCCTTGGAACTTTTGCACGCCTCGGCTCTCTTGCATGACGACATTATCGACGGCTCGACGACCCGGCGTGGCGAGCCAACGGCCCACTTGCGATATCTGGCCAAACATCGCGACAGCAATTGGGCGGGTGAAGCGAGGCGATTCGGCGAAGGTGCCGTGATTCTGGTCGGCGACCTGGCTTTCGTCTATGCCGATCAGATGATGTCGAACCAAAATCAACTGACAAAACGAATTTGGAACGAGATGCGGGTCGAATTGAACATCGGTCAATATCTGGATCTAATCGGCACCGCCAAACGAGAGCGAAGACCAGACAAAGCCGAACGAGTCAGTCGTTTCAAAAGCGGCAAGTACACGGTCGAGCGGCCGCTGTATTTGGGTGCGAGTATTTTCGCTCCCGAGCAAGCCGACGAATTCTTCGAGCAACTCTCGGCGATCGGTCTGCCGCTCGGTGACGCATTTCAGATGCGCGACGACATTCTTGGGGCGTTCGGAGATCAATCGGCGAGTCGCACGGGCAAACCGATCGGCGACGACCTGCGCGAGGGCAAACCAACACCGCTCTTGGCGCTGGCGTTTGAACGCGCAACCTCGAGTCAGCGCGATGTGTTGAATCGAGTAGGCGACCCGACTCTGACTAGTGAAAACGTTCTCGAAATTCAGCAAGTGATTGTCGAGTCGGGTGCGCTTGGGATGCTTGAATCACGCATAAGGTCCCTGGTCGACCGGGCTGTTGCGGCGATCAACGCTTCGTCGTTGAGCAAACCCGCGATCGAAAGGTTGGTCGAACTGGCCGAGTTCGTGGTTGCGCGCAATATTTAGATCTGGCGATATCGTTTCATCCATGTCGGTGACCGTTCGCATTCCCACAACTTTGCGACCGCTTTCCGGTGGTGCATCGACTGTTCAGGTCGAGGGTTCGAACCTCGCCGAGGTGCTGCGAGGTTTGAATTCAGCCCACCCCGGGTTTTCAGGTCGGCTGTTCGACGCCGAGGGCAATCTCCACAAATTCGTCAACATTTTCGTCGCCGACGACGACGTGCGCTACATGCAGGGGCTCGAGACGAAAATCGCCAGCGGGCAGACAGTTTCGATAATTCCGGCCGTCGCCGGAGGTTGAGTTCGGGTCGGTCGCGACCCGCAGTTTCGAATTAGCAGTCTCGTAGATAGAGTGCTAACTCTCAAAGTCCAACTTTTTGAGACCAATTTGGAGGAATAGACCATGGCCAAGATCATCGCGTTCGACGAAGAGGCCCGCCGCGGACTCGAAACCGGAATGAACAAACTTGCCGACGCAGTTCGTGTGACGCTCGGGCCAAAAGGCCGAAATGTCGTGTTGAGCAAGAAGTGGGGCGCACCGACGATCACCAACGACGGTGTTTCGATCGCCAAAGAAATCGATCTTGAAGATCCGTACGAGCGCATCGGCGCCGAACTCGTCAAAGAGGTCGCCAAGAAGACAGACGACGTCGCGGGTGACGGCACAACGACGGCAACTGTTTTGGCATGGAGCATGGTTCACGAAGGTCTGCGCAACGTCGCCGCCGGCGCCAACCCGATGAGCATGAAGCGAGGCATCGAAGCGGCCGTCGACGCGGTGGTCGCCAGCATCAAGTCGTTGGCCAAGGTCGTCGACAGCAAAGCACAAATCGCCCAGGTCGCGGCGATTTCGGCGGCCGACGATGAAATCGGGCAGATGATCTCCGAGGCCATCGACAAAGTCGGCAAAGATGGCGTCATCACCGTCGAAGAGAGCCAAACATTCGGCCTGGAGATGGATCTCGTCGAAGGTATGCGTTTCGACAAGGGTTACATTTCGCCCTACTTCGCCACCGACACCGATCGCATGGAGGCCTCGATCGACGACGCCTACATTCTTTTGGTCTCGAACAAGATCACCGCGGTTCGCGACATGTTGCCCGTGCTCGAAAAAGTCATGCAGGGTGGTCGACCTTTGGTGATCATCGCCGAAGATGTCGAGGGCGAGGCGCTCGCGACATTGGTCGTCAACAAGATTCGCGGCACTTTCAAGAGCGTCGCCGTCAAGGCGCCGGGTTTTGGTGATCGTCGCAAGGCGATGCTTCAGGACATCGCGATTCTCACCGGTGGTCAAGTGATCAGCGAAGAGGTCGGTCTCAAACTCGAGAATGCGACCCTAGATTTGTTGGGTCGAGCCAAGAAAGTCGTGATCACCAAAGACGAAACGACGATCATCGAGGGCGCTGGTTCTGATGCCGACATCAAGGGCCGAATCAGCCAGATCAAGACCGAGATCGAGAACACAGACAGCGATTATGACCGCGAGAAATTGCAGGAGCGTCTCGCCAAGTTGTCGGGTGGCGTGGCGGTGTTGAAAGTCGGCGCGGCGACCGAGGTCGAACTCAAAGAAAAGAAGCATCGCATCGAAGACGCCGTGAGCACGACGAAAGCGGCGATCGAAGAGGGCGTGGTACCCGGTGGTGGCGTCGCGCTGCTTCGCGCCCAAGATGCGACCGAGAAGATCATCGCCTCGCTGAGTGGCGATGAGGCGACGGGCGCGCGAATGGTTGCACGCGCCCTTTCGGCGCCGCTCAAGCAAATCGCCGAAAACGCCGGCCTTGAAGGCGGTGTCGTGGTCGAAAAGGTCAAGGCCCTCAAAGGCAACGACGGTCTCAACGCGGTCAACGGTGAATACACAGACTTGGTCAAACTTGGCGTGATCGACGCGGCAAAAGTGACCCGTTCTGCTTTGCAAAACGCCGCGTCAATCGCCGCTTTGTTCTTGACAACGGAGGCGGTCATCGCCGACAAACCAGAAGAGGCTGCTCCGGCAATGCCGGGTGGCGGAATGGAAGATTACTAGGTCGATTTTTCGACTAGTTGCCGTTCTGCTCGCGCAAGAACTGCTCCACTTCATCCATCAAGTTGCTTGAGTCGGCGGGCTCGTCGGAGTCGCCGCCGAAATCAAGTTGAAGCTGGTTTTCATCGGCCTCGTCGTCGAGACTCATGCCGTTGTCGGTCATCGTTTCGAGCCGTTCGACATACGCGACCAAGTCTTCGTCGTCTTTGACAAGTGAATCGATCTGTTCTTCGTAGCGTTCGATCAGGTTCATGACCGTGGCCAACGGGGCCGGCGTGCCGATGATTTCGCACGCGCGTCGCATCAGGGCCAACGAGGCTTTCGGCGACGGAACCTGTGACGCATAGGCGGGCACCGCCGCCCAAAGTGAGGCCGACGGGATCGACGACTCGTCGCAGGCGTCGTGCAGCACACCGACGATGCCGGTCGGTCCTTCGTAGCGCGAGCGTTGCAGATCGAAGCGGTCGATCAAGTCGGCGTCGGTCGCCGTGCCGATGATCTGCACGGGTCGACTGTGCGGCACATCGGCGAGCAACGAGCCCAGCGTCAGAAACATCGACGAGTTGAAGTGCTCCGCCACAGCCAGCATTTGTCGCGAGAAAAGTTTCCATCGCAGACTCGGCTCGGGCCCGAGCGAGAGCACTACATCGCCGCCCGCGCCGTTGATGTGCCACAAGCCCACGGTCGGCCAGACGATGTTCCGCTTGCCGCCTTCCTTCAGACGCACATGCGGTCGAATCGTCGCGTAGTCGGTGAACGGTTCGGGGTCGATCTCGGCGAGAGGCGAAGCACCCCAGCCCTCAATCAGGTTGCGCACCGCATTCGACGCCGCGTCGGCCGCATCGTTCCATCCGGTGAACGCGGTGATGAAGGTTGGATTTTTCAGCGACGGCTTCGACAACCAACGAACATGTTCAATCGCGGACATTTGTTATGACGCTATCCAATTTCGCTCTCAACTCAGGTAATAGTCGGCGCAAATCCGACCAGTAACCTGAACGGCATGGCTTCATCGGTGCCTGTGGATATCGCCGTGCAGGTGTCGGACGAGTTGCTGAGCGCCTGTCATCGTCTGATCCCGCAACTTTCCTCTTCGGCACAGCCTCTGACGAGACAAGAACTCGAAGAAATTGTCTCGGGCGATGCGACCGTGTTGTTCGTCGCCCGAGTCGAGGGAAAAATCGTCGGTCTGCTGACACTGGTAATTTTTCGCATTCCGACTGCGGTGCGTGCGTGGATCGAGGATGTGGTCGTCGATTCGTCGGCGCGTGGTCATGGCGTTGGCGAGGCGTTGAATATGGCGGCGATCGCCGAGGCCAAGCGTCGCGGTGCAAAAACAGTCGATTTGACTTCGCGACCATCCCGTGAGGCCGCCAATCGGCTCTACGAACGCATCGGATTCGTCGCCCGCGACACGAATGTTTACCGTTTTTGGGTAAAACCGGAATAACATCCGGAGGATGAAGTCCCTCGTCGGATACATACGCGCCTCGTCGCTGAACAAACGCGACAAAGATTCGGAGGCGTTCAAGCGACGAGGGGATTCACCATGACGATGGTCTGGCGTGTGTGTGGTGCGCTGTTCCTTGCTGCGTTCGTCCTGTACGGTGTGGGAGCCTCAATCGGCGGTTGGTTGGGCGTGGTGTTCGTGGCGGCGAATGGCGCCGCGGTGGTGGGAATCGGCATTGTCGTCGCTCGCCTGCTGAG
>VFZD01000059.1 GCA_016871295.1 Actinomycetota bacterium
TACGGCGAGCACGAAACATAGTCGAGCCCCGCGCGATAGAACAACGCGATCGACTCGGGGTCGCCGCCGTGCTCACCGCAGATACCGAGCTTCAACTTGCGCTTGGCCTTGCGACCGCGCTTCGCGGCGATCTCGACAAGTTCGCCGACACCCGTCTGGTCGATCGTCTCAAACGGGTTGCGCTTGAGCAACCCGGCCTCGAGATACGCGGGCATCATTCGACTCTCGACATCGTCGCGCGAAAAACCCAGCGTCATCTGCGTCAGGTCGTTGGTGCCGAAACTGAAAAAATCGGCGTGCTCGGCCAATTCGTCGGCGCGCAACGCGGCGCGCGGTGTTTCGATCATCGTGCCGATCGTGACCTTCGGACGACTCACCCGCCTGCCGCGCCCGAGCGCCGTGATCTTCGGTCGCGTCGTGTGCTCGACCAGCACGCTCTCGACCCACGACCGTGCGAGCGCCAACTCCTCGCGCGTCACCGTCAACGGAATCATCACTTCGACGATCGGTTCATAACCCTCGGCGGCAACCTCGTCGGCGGCCTGCATCAACGCGCGCACCTGCATCGCATACAAACCGGGCTTGATCACGCCGAGTCGCACACCACGCGTACCAAGCATCGGATTGACCTCCGCCCAGTCATGCGCCGCCCGCAGCAACTTGGTCTCTTGCTCGTCGAGCCCCGAGGTCGCCGCCTTGATCTCGAGTTCGTCGACATTCGGCAAAAACTCGTGCAGTGGCGGGTCCAACAAGCGCACCGTCACCGGCAAACCAGACATCGCCCGCAACAGCGACACGAAGTCTTCTTTCTGCACGACGCGCAATTCTTCGAGCGCCGCGGCCTCGTCGGCGGGCGTGCTCGCCAAAATCATGCGTCGCACGACGGGCAAACGATCCGGCGCCAAGAACATGTGCTCGGTGCGGCACAAACCGATGCCCTCTGCTCCGTATTCACGGGCCTTCGTCGCGTCCTCGGCGGTGTCGGCGTTGGCGCGCACGGCCAGTTTGCCCTTGCGAATCTCGTCGGCCCACTTCAAGATTGTTTGAAACTCTTTCGTCGGCTCGGCCGCCGTGAGTTTCATCTCACCCAACATCACTTCGCCCGTCGAACCGTCGAGCGAAATGACATCTCCCTCGCGCACGACTGTTTCACCGACGCGAAATTGCTTGCCCTCGATCTGCACCGCATCGGCACCGACCACCGCCGGAGTTCCCCAACCGCGGGCAACCACCGCGGCGTGGCTGACGAGCCCGCCGCGCGAGGTCAAAATGCCTTTGGCGACCATCATTCCGTGCACATCTTCGGGGCTCGTTTCGCTGCGCACCAAAATCACCGCTTGGCCCGCCTTGGCCGCCGTCTCGGCGTCATCGGCCGTGAAATAGACCTTGCCCACCGCGGCGCCCGGCGATGCCGCCAAACCTTTGGCGATCGGCTTTGACTTGTTGACGAATTGCGGATGCAAAACCTGATCGAGGTGTTCGGCGTTCACCCGCATCAACGCCTCTTTTTTGGTGATCTTCCACGGTTTTTTGCCGTTTCCCGAACCCGAAGTCATGTCGACGGCCATCTTCAACGCCGCAGCCCCCGTGCGCTTGCCGACACGGGTCTGCAACATCCACAACTTGCCTTGATCGATCGTGAACTCGGTATCGCACATGTCGTGATAGTGGCGCTCAAGACGATCGAAAATTTCGAGCAGCTCTCTGTGCACCGTCGGAAACTGTCGCTTCAACGCGTCGAGGTCTTCGGTGTTGCGAATACCCGCCACGACATCTTCGCCCTGGGCGTTGATCAAATAGTCGCCGTAGGGCTTGTTCTCGCCCGTCGCCGCGTTGCGCGTAAAACCGACGCCCGTGCCCGAGTTGTTGTCGCGGTTGCCGAAAACCATCGCCTGCACATTGACCGCGGTTCCCAAATCATGGCTGATTTTTTCGCGCACGCGATAAGCGATCGCTCGCGCGCCGTTCCATGAGCGAAACACGGCCTCGACCGCGCCCCGCAACTGCTTGGCCGGCTCTTGCGGAAATTCTTTGCCCGTCTCGGCCTTGACGATCGACTTGAAGGCTTCACAAAGCGCCACCAGCGCCGCCGCCGGCAACGCCGCATCGCTCGTCGCGCCGGCGTTCTTCTTCGCCTGCTCAAACGGATGTTCGAACTTGGCGCCATCGATGCCGAGCACGATTCGCCCGTACATCGCGATAAATCGCCGATAACTGTCGTAGGCGAAACGCTCGTCTTTGGTCGACGAAGCCAGACCCTTGACGCTTCGATCATTCAAGCCGAGGTTCAAGACGGTGTCCATCATTCCGGGCATCGAAAACTTCGCGCCCGAACGCACCGACACCAACAGCGGGCTCGCCGGATCGCCCAATTTCGCACCCATCTTCGTCTCGAGTTGTGCGACATGCGAGGCAAGTTCTTTGTCCAGAGATTTTGGCCAGCCGCTCTTCATGTAGGCGCGGCACGCATCGGTCGTCACCGTGAAACCATGCGGCACGGGCAATTTCAACACGCTCATCATCTCGGCGAGGTTCGCACCTTTGCCGCCGAGCAGATCTTTCATGCTCATCGGCGCGCGACGGTGTCTGTGGTCAAATGCGTAGATAAATTGCATACCGCAGTTTATTCGCCAATCTCAATCGAGCGAGCGTCTGCAGAACGTTTGATCAACGCCAGTGCAAATTCTTGGCAAACACTCGTATATATACCCGCGTCTTGCGCGTCGATCACGACGGCATCGCCGGCTTGCGCCCCAAATTCGTTGCGAACCAGCCGCAGCGACCGCGGCGCGACGGCTCCGCGCGAGTGCATTCGCTCGACCAATTCTTGTCCCGGATAGCACCCTTTGCTGAAACTCACCGCCACATCGATCAAACCGGTTTCTAACGGCACCGACTGATCGTCCATGTCGACGCCAAGTTGCGGCCAGATCGCCCTGATCCGGGCCCGCTCGAAGTCGGCGAAACTGCCCTGCTTCAAACCGCGCTGAACCAAAAGAGTCTCGGTATTTGCATCGGCGACCAGGTCGAGGGCGAAATCCTTTTCGCGCCACGCCGCAAACGCATTCTCGAGTTTCAGCAAATCGGCGAAGTTTTCGGCGGATAAACCTCGCACCGCGAAATAGTTCCGCGCCGACCCCGAGATTTCACACCTCACACGAATCTTGAATCTCGCCAGCCGATTCGCGACGACCTGGCCGAAACCCGACTCGCAGTCGCAGACGAACTTTTCGTCGGTCTCGCAAAAAACCCGCAACAGCGCCGTGATCTTGCCGGTCGGTTCGAGCAACAGGCTGTATCGAGACTCGCCGGGTTTCAGTGACTCGACATCGTTGGCCAATTGCGAGTGCAAAAATTTGCGCGCGTCGGGGCCGACAACGCTGACCATGTCGTGGCTGCGGAGAAAGAAGAATCCGCTCATCTTTCGACGACCGCCTTTCGCTGTCTTGTCATTCGCCGCGCGGCGGGTATCGCGGCGATCAACGCCGCCGCCTTGTTGCGACATTCGAGATTCTCGTCGCGCGCCACGCTGTCGGCGACGACGCCCGCTCCGGCTTGCAGAGTCGCGCCGTGCGCGCCGACAAACATCGTGCGAATTGCAATCGCCGTGTCGAGGTTGCCAGAGAAATCGATATATCCGACGACCCCTGCATATGGTCCGCGCTTGCTCGATTCAAGTTCGTCGATTATCTGCATCGCCCGAACTTTCGGCGCCCCAGAAACGGTGCCGGCGGGCAAGGTCGCCCGCAACACATCGACGGGGCCGAGACCCTTTCTCAGCGTGCCCGAGACCTGTGATGTCAGGTGCATCACATGGCTATAGCGCTCAAGGGTCATGAACTCGTCGACACTCATCGAACCGAATTCGGCGACTCGACCCACATCATTGCGCGCAAGATCGACCAGCATCACGTGCTCGGCACGCTCTTTTTGGTTTTCCTTGAGTTCTCCGGCGAGTTTTCGATCTTGTTCGTCATCGGCACCCCGCTTTCGTGTGCCGGCGATCGGCCGACTGATCACTCGACCGTTGCGCAACTGCACCATCGGTTCGGGCGACGAACCGACGATCGTCACATCGTCGTGCTTGACGAAATACATGTACGGGCTCGGATTGATTTGTCGCAACACCCGATAAACATCAAACGGATCGGCCTCGAGTTGCAGATCGAATCGCTGTGACAGCACGACCTGAAAGATATCGCCGGCTCGAATATGCTCCTTGGCCACCTCGACTGCGCGTTCATATTCGTCGGCGGTCGATCGCGACTCGACTTTCAGCGTGTCGTCGCGGTGAGGCGGCTCGACGGGCACGAAGGCGATCGGCGTCGACAAATCGGCGACGCCTTTTTTCACCCGTACAACCGCCGCGTCATATGCCGCGTCGCGCGCCGCAACATCAAGGCCCGCCGTCGGCACGCTTTCGATCATGTAACAACGCTGGCGCCAGTGGTCGAAGGCGGCCAGCGAACCGATCATGCTCATCACCGCGTCGGGCATGTTGCGGTCTTCGGGCGGTGTGCCAGGCAAGTTCTCGATTTCACGCACGATGTCGTAACCCAGAAATCCCATCAGTCCACCCTGCAAAGGCGGCAAGTCGGGGTGCAACGGCGCGTTGTAGGTCGCAAGCAGGCTTTCGATCGCCGCCAAGATTCCTTTGTCGCGAGGCATCGTCGTCGGCACGGCGCCGGTCGTCGAGATCTTTCCGTTGCGCAACACGAGCGTCGCCACGGGGTCGCGGCCCACGAACGAAAAACGACTCCATCTTTCACCGTGCTCGACCGACTCGAGCAGAAAACCTTGTCGGTCGCCAACCAGTTTGATGTAGGCCGAGACCGGTGTCTCGACATCGGCCAAAACCTCGGCCCACACCGGTATCACCGTGTTGCGACCGGCCAATTCATGAAACTCTGCGCGGGTCGGCGAAATTTTCATCGAGTCGCGATTCAGGTCAACGACTGGCAACGACGGCGCAAGACTTCACGAAGTTCTCGAGAATTCGCAGACCCTCGGTCGCCGACTTCTCGGGGTGAAACTGCGTTGCGAAAATGTTCTTGTGGCGCACGGCGGCCACCAAATCTTCGCCGTAACTGCATGTCGCCACCACCACCGATCGTTCGGTCGGCACGGCTGAAAGCGAGTGCACGAAATACATCCACGGATTCTCGCTCAAGCCATCGAACAGTTCATCGGCACTCAAGACTTTCAAACGATTCCATTGCATTTGCGGTCGTTGCACGCCCTCGGGCAACCACTTGATCTCGCCCCGCAGCAAACCCAGACCCTTGACCCCCGGGCTCTCTTGGCTCGTTTCGAACAGCATCTGCATACCCACGCAGATTCCGAGAAACGGGCGGTTTGTTTCGACGGCGGCGAACACGCTTTGTTCCAGACCACCCTCGCGCAGGGCATTCATGCACGCACCGAAATTTCCGACGCCGGGCAAAACCACGGCGTGGGCGTCGGCGATCAACTTGACGTCGTTTGTCAGGCGGGCATCGGCGCCGACGAACTGCAAACCTTTTTGCGCCGAGCGCAAGTTGCCGATGCCGTAATCCAAAACAGCGACCAACGGACGCGCACTCGAGCCGGCCGATGCGTTCGCTTTTCTGGCAGTGTTTGCTTCAGGCACCCATATATTCTGCCTGAAAAACCCCTATCGACCCCGCGTCGCGCGCTGCAACAGTCGAACGGCGTTGGTCAACCCGCGCTCGGCTTCGTAGATCGCCATCAACAAGCCGTCATCTTCATCGGCTTGTTCGGGGTTGGCCATCGCCAGGCGTTGCGACTCGGCCAACGCCGCGATCCGCTCGCGACAGCGCTCGACATTTTCGGTCAACGCCGCCAATTCAGCCAGCGTGCTCGCGCGTCGCGACGAGTCGCTCACTTTCGCTTCGCCTTCTTCACGGGCTCTCTTGCGACTTTCTTCGTGGACTTTCTTGCGACTCGCTTCGCCCGCTTCTCCGCAACTTTCTTCGGCTTGCGTTTGGTCGGCAACGACGAACTCGGGCACAGCGACTCGAGCAAGCACTCGTCACATTTGGGCTTGCGCGCATCGCACACTCGTCGCCCGTGCAGTATCAATCGCAAACTGAACTCGCCCCATTCGGCGGGTGGCAACAGAGCGTTCAATTCGTATTCGACCTTCACCGCGTCTTCGAGTTTCGTCAAACCCAGCCGCCTCGACAGCCGCCCGACATGCGTGTCGACCGGCAAACCCGGAAGCCCGAACACGACGCTGCGCAACACATTGGCCGTCTTGCGGCCCACGCCGGGCAGGGTGATCAAATCCTCGATCTCTTTCGGCACTTCACCGCCGAACTGGGTCATTACCTGGTTGGCCATGCCGATCAAATTTTTCGCCTTCGACTGATAAAAGCCCGTGCTTCGCACGAGTTGCTCGACATGCGACAAACTGGCCGCGGCCAATTTCTCCGGCGTCGGATACGCCGCGAACAGCGCGGGGGTCACCATGTTCACACGCGCGTCTGTGCACTGCGCCGAAAGAATCGTGGCGGCGAGCAGTTGAAAAGCCGAATCGTGCGTCAACTCGCAGATCGCCACGGGATACTCGCGCTTCAACAAACCCAGCACGCTCGTCGCACGATTTTGAATCTCGATTTTTTTGCCAGCCACCATTCGCAAACACTAGCCATCACCACGCATAGATAGCCTGCAGATGTGGTCAATTTCGATGTGAAGCGAACGATGACCGAACGCGACATCACCGAGATCGATTCACTTCTGCGGGCCGTCGAGGATCACGACCGGCGCAAGCCGCTCAACGACCATCTGTGGCTCGATCTGCGCCAAGGCGGGCGAACTGGCTTCGCCGGTCTGACGGCGCGTGACGCCGACTCGCAAGCCCCGCTCGCCTATTGCCAGGTTTCGCGTGGCAACGACTCGTGGGCGATCGATCTTGTCGTTGATCCGAATTCACGCGACAAAATTCTCGAGCTCGGCCAGGCTCTGATGACCGAAGCGATCAGGATCATCAAGATCGAGGGTGGCGGGCATGTGCACTGGTGGGTCTCCGACCCTTCGTCGAACCACGTCACGATCGCCAAAAAACTGGGTTTCAACACGGGTCGAACACTTCTGCAGATGCGGGTTGCACTCCCGCTCGCAAGCACCGTGCTCGCGAGCACGCACCAAGTCGAGACCCGGCCGTTTCGCGTCGGCATCGACGACGACGCCTGGATCACGGTCAACAATCGAGCATTCAGCGATCATCCCGAACAAGGTGGCTGGACACGAGAAATTCTGCGATCGCGACAA
>VFZD01000060.1 GCA_016871295.1 Actinomycetota bacterium
GTTGTGCCGCTAGTCATATCGGTTGTCATCGTCGTCGCAACTTCGAGCGAACCACTCGTCGGCTCGGTCGACAAATCGGCTGATGCGTCAGTGCAACCGGTGATCAACATCGTCGCGATGATCGCGATGCGAATTTTCACCTCGCGAATTCTAACGACAGAACCTCCACTAGTAGATTGAAATGACCATGGTCACTGAGAGCAAGTCGCGCTTCAAACTCGGCGCACCTGCTTTGGTTCTCTCAGTGACTGTGCTCATCGTGGGTTGTTCGAGCCCCTCGTCGCCGAACCCCGACTCGACCCGCCCGATAGTCGTCTCGGCCGCCGACTTCGATCTGCCCATCGTCGGCGACGGCGCATCAAAGCTACCGACCGTTGTCAAGTCGGCCGACGACGTCGAAGTCAAGGTGACAGATACATCGAGAATCATCGTGCTCAACGAGGCGATCGCCGAGATCGTCATTTCGCTCGGCTTCATCGACAAGATCATCGGTCGCGATGCGACCACGACCATCGAATCGCTGACGGCAATTCCGAAGGTCAGCAGCGGGCACGACATCAGCGCCGAAAGCATCCTCGAACTCAAGCCCACGCTCGTGATCGGCGACACTCGGTCTGGGCCGCCCGAGGCGATCCAACAATTGCGCGGGGCGGGGGTGCCGATCGTGCTTGCCCCCGAAGTTTGGAAACTTTCAGACATTCAACCGCGCATCGATTTGATTTCTGCGGCGCTCGGCGCACGAGAGTTCGGCAAAAAACTCACGGACAGAACCGAATCTGACATCGACGAGGCGCTGTCGACGCTTGATGGCACAGCAGTTCGACCGCGTGTCGCGTTCGTCTACGTGCGTGGCACCGCCTCGGTGTTTCTGTTGGGTGGAAAAGAATCGGGCGCCGACGAAATGATCCGCAGCGCGGGCGGCGTCGATGTCGGCACCGACCTGGGTCTCGCCGCGTTCACGCCGTTGACGAGTGAGGCGATCGTCAACGCCAACCCCGACATCATCGTCGTCACCACACGCGGGTTGGCGTCGGTCGGTGGTTTGACCGGATTGCTCGATTTGCCCGGGGTCACCCAGACGCCGGCGGCGAAAAACAACGCGGTCGTGTCGATAGATGACGACCTGCTTCTTTCTTTCGGTCCTCGCACGGGCGAACTGATCGTTCGCATGGCGAAGGCATTTAAAATGTTGGCGACAAAAAACTGAGCCGTCCGATGACCACGAATCCAACCAGCGACCTGCGTCGACTCAACCCCAGGATCGTGGCGGTTGTCTTGCTCATCGCTTTCGTGATCGTAATTTTCAACGCGCTCTCGACGGGTGCATACACGATTCGACTCGGCGAACTGATCCGGGTTTTGTTTCAGGGTCCTGCCAGAGATGCGAGCGGCGACAGCGTGGCCCACGCCGTTTTTTGGAATGTGCGTCTGCCCCGTGTCACCCTGGCGATCGTCGTCGGTGCCTCGCTCGCGGTGGCGGGCGTGGTGATGCAAGGCATCTTTCGCAACCCGCTCGCCGAACCTGCCACTGTCGGCGTCTCGGGCGGCGCGGCCGTGGGTGCGGTCATCGCGATAACACTCGGACTCAGCAGAATCACACTGGGTGTGCAAGTCTTCGCGTTCATCGGTGGCACGCTCGCCACCGCGGTCGTGTACGGGCTGTCGCGGGTCGACGGAAAGACGGACATCGTCACGCTGATCTTGACCGGCATCGCGATCAACGCGCTTTCGGGTGCGCTGATCGGCCTCGCGGTTTTCGTCGCCGACGACGACCAAATTCGCACGGTCACCTTCTGGAGTTTGGGCTCGCTCGGCCTGGCCACATGGCGCGCCGTGGCGATGGTTCTTCCGCTGGCGATTATCGGCATCGCGATGAGCACAAGATTTTCACGCACTCTCGACCTGATGTCGCTGGGCGACCGACCTGCAGAACACGTCGGCGTGCCGGTCGAAAGGGTGCGTCTGCAGACGATCGCGATCATCGGTTTGCTCGCCTCCAGCGCCGTCGCCGCCACCGGCATCATCGCCTTCGTCGGTTTGATCGTGCCCCACATCTTGCGTCTCGCGATGGGGCCCAAACATCGCGACTTGCTGTGGTCTTCGGCTCTGCTCGGGGCGATCGTCACCCTGCTGGCCGATCTCGCGGCACGAACTTTGCTTTCACCGGCAGAACTTCCGCTCGGCGTTCTCACCGCGCTGATCGGAGCCCCATTTTTCTTGTGGCTGTTGCGAAAAATGCGTACCGGCGAGAGCACCTGGTCGTAGGCGATCATGACCTCGATAATCAAATGCGAGAACGTCTCGGTTATTCGCACAAAAAAACAGATCCTGCACGACATCACGCTCGAAGCCACCACGGGCGAACTGGTCGCGATTCTCGGGCCGAACGGCGCGGGCAAATCGACGCTGCTCGGCGTTCTCGCCGGCGATCTGATCCCCGAGACCGGCACCGTTTACTATGGCGGCAAGAACTCCTCCGAGTTTTCGCAAAGTGATTTGGCGAAAATTCGTGCGGTGCTTCCGCAGCGGGTCACGATCTCGTTTCCATACAGCGTCGAAGAAATCGTCGAGATGGGTCGAGGCCCCCGCCTGGCCGACGGCGACGAGGGTCTGGTCGAATCGGCGATGCGACGCCTCGAGATCACCGACATGCGCAAGCGCCTCTATCGAACTTTGTCGGTCGGCGAACAAGCCAGGGTTTCAATGGCTCGAATTTTGGCGCAAGACACGCAGTTGATGCTGCTCGACGAGCCGACCGCGGTTCTCGACATCGGTCAACAAGAAAAACTGATGGGCATCATTCGCACACTGGTCGACGAAGGCCGCACGGTGATCAGCGTGTTTCATGACTTGAACGTGGCGATGTCTTTTGCCGATCGGGTGGTTCTGTTGCAAAACGGCAAACAACTCGGCTCGGGCAAGCCCCGCGAAACCCTCACCGCCTCGACTCTGAGCGCGATCTACGAACACGAAATCGAAGTGATCGGGGTCAACGACGATACGGGCCCCGTCGTGATTCCCGTGCAGAAAAAAACTAGCCCGAGGCCAGAGCGGTGAGTTTTTCTTTGACCTTGGCCACCGAAGGGTTGGTCATCGATTCACCGTCGGAAAAAACCAGGGTCGGCACGGTCTGATTGCCGTTGTTGACGCGTTCGACGATTTTCGCGGCTTCGGGATCTTGCTCCAGGTCGATTTCGGTGAACGTTATTCCGTCGGCGTTGAGCATCGCCTTCAGCCGTTTGCAATAACCGCACCATTGCGTGCTGTACATCACAAGATCCGTTTTCGCCATGACGACAGTCTAGAAGTGCGCGGCGCTCAGCCGACCCGAGCGATCACCTTTCCCGGATTCATGATGCAATTCGGATCAAGGGCCGCCTTGATCGCCGCCATCGCCTCGACCGCCGAGACGCCGAGTTCTTCGACCAAGTACTGAATCTTGCCGACTCCGATGCCGTGCTCGCCGGTGCAAGTTCCCTCGAAACTCAGCGACCTCTTCACCAATCGGGTGTGAAACTCTTCGAGCCGTTCGATCATCTCGTGATCGTCGGGGTCGGCCGTCAACAACACATGGAAGTTTCCGTCGCCGACATGCCCCACCAACGGACCATAAATTTTCGAGTCCGCGAGATCCTGCTGGGTTTGCTCGATGCAATCGGCGAGTTTTGAAATCGGCACGCACACGTCGGTGGCGAAAATTCTTCCGTTCGGCTGGTGGGCACGGCAGGCCAAACCGGCGTCGTGACGGGCCTGCCACAACTTTCTGCGCTCGGCTTCGTCTGTGGTCTGCAAAAATCCGCCGCCACCGTGACGCTCGAGCACCTCGCGAGCCGCGGCGACATCGATCGCCGTCGACTCCTTCGTGCCGTGAAATTCGAGCAACAACAGGTCTTTGCGCGGCAAATCGGTGCCCGAATATCGGTTCACCGCGACCACCGCGTCGCGATCGACCAGTTCGATTCGGGCCACACCAATGCCGAGTTGAATCGTCTCGATAACCCCGTCGATCGCCTGTCGCACGCTGTCGAACTGCATCGTCGCGGCGGCGATCACCTCGGGGATTCCAAAAACCCTGAGCGTCAGTTCGGTGATCACGCCCAGCGTACCCTCGGAGCCGACAAAGAGATGCGTGAGGTCGTAACCCGCGGAGGTTTTTCGCGCCCGCCGCGAGGTCTTGATTGTTTCACCGTTGGCCGTCACGACCGTCAGGCTCATCACGAGTTGTTTCATCGCCCCGTACTTCACGGTCGTCGTGCCCGATGCACCGGTTGACGCCATGCCACCCAAGGTCGCATCGGCACCGGGATCGACGGGAAAAAACAAACCGTAACGAGAGAGATATTCGTTCAGTTGTTTGCGACGCACCCCCGGCTGAATCGTGCAGTCCAAATCTTCGCTGCTCACGCGCAAGATCTTGTCCATCTGCGAAAGATCGAGGGTGACGGCGCCACCGACGGGCGTGCTGTTGCCTTCGAGCGATGTGCCGGCGCCCCAAGCCACGACCGGTGTCAGGTTCGCATTACAAATTCTGAGCGTCGTCGCCACATCTTCGGTGCAAGCGGCGAAGACCACGGCCTCGGGCATCGTCGGCGTGTGGAAACTTTCGTCCTTCGAGTGGTGTTCGCGAATCGTCTCATTGACCGACACCTTCTCGCCGAGCGCGGCCCTCAATTCGTCGATCACCATAAACTGATCTTAAACCTTCGAACTTATGGCCAACACACCTGCGTCCAAAGAAAGACTCACCGTCGCCGAGTTGATCGCATTGAAGCGCGATGGCCTCGCGTTCACCGATCAGATGATCGAAGATGTGGTCGAGGGCATCACCAACACGACTTTCAGCGACGCACAAGTTGGTGCGCTGGCGATGGCGATCACGATTCGGGGCATGACGACCAACGAAACTATTCGACTCACCGACGCGATGCGCCGCAGCGGCATCACGCTGAAATGGAATCTCGACGGCCCGGTCACCGACAAACACTCGACCGGTGGCGTCGGCGACACGGTGAGTTTGATGTTGGCCCCGATGCTCGCGGCCTGTGGCGCGTTCGTGCCGATGATCTCGGGGCGCGGCCTCGGACACACCGGCGGCACCTGCGACAAAGTCGAGGCGATTCCCGGTTATTTGACCGCGCCGAGTCGCGACGAATTTCAACGCATCGTCAAGAAAATCGGTTGCGCGATCATCGGCCAAACCGACGACCTGGCCCCCGCCGACAGACGCCTCTACAAAATTCGCGACGTCACGGCCACCGTCGAAAGTATCCCGCTCATTTGCGCATCGATTC
Source organism: Actinomycetota bacterium (assembly GCA_016871295.1). Classification (GTDB taxonomy): domain Bacteria; phylum Actinomycetota; class Acidimicrobiia; order Acidimicrobiales; family Ilumatobacteraceae; genus BACL27. The sequence continues at coordinate 5,292 of VFZD01000060.1, forward strand.
TGTCGAAAAAACTCGCCGCGGGGATCGACGTGCTCGTAATGGATGTCAAAACCGGCGGTGGCGCGTTCATGAAGACGCTCGAGACTTCGCGCCAACTGGCCACGACGGTCACCGATGTGGCGGTCGGCGACGGTTTGCGATGCAACGCACTGGTCACCGACATGGATCAACCGCTCGCGTCGGTCGCGGGCAACGGTCTCGAGGTGCGCGAAACAATCGACTACCTGCTCGGTCGACGCCAAAAGCGACTGCATCAGGTCGTCCTGGCCCTCGGCGCCAGGGCCCTGGTCGAGGCGGGTTTGGCCGCCGACATTTCGGCGGCGACGACCCGACTCGAACGCACATTGCACGACGGTACCGCGACCGAAAAATTCGCCAAGATGGTCGCCGCTCTCGGCGGACCAACCGATTTCGTCGAGTCACCTGACGAATATCTTCAACCCGCCCCGTTCATCACAGATGTTAAGGCCACGCAGTCTGGTTGGGTTCAGCATGTCGACACCAAACACGTCGGGATCACCGTCGTGCGACTCGGCGGTGGCAGAAAACAACCGGGAGAAGCCATCGATTTGCGTGTCGGCATCACCTCGATCCCGAGTGTCGGCGACCGAATCGAAGTTGGTCAGACAATTTCGACCGTGCATGCCGCCGACGAAAACTCGGCGCACGACGCCACCCGACGCATGGCGACCGCGATCCAGATCGCCGACCAGCCGATCGCGGCGCGCCAACCGATTTTCGACTACTGATTATTTTTCGTCGGAGACGATCACGACCGGACAGGCGCTGTGGTGCGCAACCTGTTCGGCCACCGAGCCGAGCAACAGCCCGATGAAACCGCCGTGGCCGCGCCGACCGACGACCAATAGTTCGGCGTCCTGCGACGCCTCGAGCAGCGTCGCCGCAGCGGGACCACGCGAAACCTTGGTCGACACCTTCGTTTTGCCGACGAATTCTTCGACGCTCTTCATCGCCGTCTCGACCACGGTCTTTGCAGCGAGACTCAACTCTTCGACAGGCACATAACTGGCAAAACCCATCGGGTCGACCATCGGCGTCAGGCTCCAGCTATGAATGACCTCGACTTCTGCGCCACGCAATCGCGCTTCACCGAGTGCCCACCGCAGGGCGGTCAAAGAACTGGGTGATCCGTCGACACCGACGACGATTTTTCCGACTTTGCTCATGATCTTCCTCTTGTCTGCTTAGATTTTTTGATCTTTGGGCGTTGCGAACGCGTGAGCGAAACCTGCGATCGATGCCAAGACCAGGATCGCCGCGGCGAAGAACGCGATCGTCGCGGCCCAAGCCGCTTTTTCACCGAGCACGCTGAAGCCGTATGTCGTCAGCAAAAGACCGCGCAAGGTTTCGCCCTTGAACATCGAATCGCGCTGCCCACTGACTTTCGCCAGGTCTGCCTCGAGCGTGGCCAAGTTCGGATCGTTGGCCTTTTTGGCGTCGGCGACCTTGGCTTGAAGCTCGCGTTGCGGGGTGCCCAAAGTCGCGTAGGTCTCGCCCCCGCCAATGCCCTTCAGGTGACTGCCAATGTATTCGTTGGCATAGCACTCTGATTTTTTTCCATTGTCCAGGCTCGTGCCGGCAAATTCGACCAAGCACGGCACGGTGGCTTCTTGTTCAGAGAGATACTCGACGACGGGAAACATGATTTTCTGTTCGCTGAGTTGATCGCGCACATATGTCGTCGCAAAATCGGCGTTTGCCTGAAAGACAAAACCTAAAACTATTGCCAGAGCGGCAATCAAGATGCCGCCCACGCTCATTGTGATGTCTAATGTCTTGCGTTTCATTGTTTCCTCCGAAGTTGTTTTGAAAACCGACTGACTGCTCAGAACGGTACCGACAACTTCTGCTCGACGACGAGAAAACGCGCGGTGTTTGTCATCACACAATTGTTAGGTGAGCCTGCAAACTTTT
>VFZD01000061.1 GCA_016871295.1 Actinomycetota bacterium
TGCCTCAACCTCGCGCTGCAGGCGCCGACGGGGTCGAACTCGCAGGGTTGGCATTGGGTCGTCGTCGAAGACGCCGCCAAGCGCAAGGCCCTCGCCGAAATCTACAAGGCCAACTTCATGCTGTATGCCAGCCTTCCCGGTCGAAAATATGCCGAAGGCGACCAAAGAATCGCCCAAATGCCCAAGGTCCGCGACTCGGCGATGTTTCTCGCCGAAGAGTTTCATCGCGCGCCGATGATGTTGGTCCCGTGCATCGAGGGCCGTCTCGAAAACGTCGATGTCGCCACGGGCGCGGGCGGCTGGGGCTCGCTTCTGCCCGGCGTCTGGAGTTTCATGTTGGCGTTGCGCAGTCGCGGCCTGGGTTCGGCGTGGACGACGATTCATCTCTTGCTCGACGGCGAAAAGAAGGCCGCGGAAGTTCTTGGCATCCCCCATGAAAAAATCACCCAAGGTGGTTTGTTTCCGATCGCCTACACGGTCGGCACCGATTTCAAACCGGCAAAACGATTGCCGCTCGAGAAAGTGCTGCACTGGGACAAGTGGTAATCGAGTGTCGTTTCCCCTCGTGAAAAAGTCATGACAGTCAGCGCCGGCACACCGATCGAACTGGTCAATGGCGTCTACGCCAAACTCCCCAAAAATGTCGCCCTCGGTCGCAAACGCCTGGGCCGACCGTTGACCTTGACCGAAAAGATTCTGATCAACCACCTCAGCAAGCCGATCAAGCAAGAACTCGAGCGCTCCCGCAGTTACGCCGACTTCCAACCAGACAGAGTCGCGATGCAAGATGCCACGGCGCAGATGGCGCTGTTGCAGTTCATCACCGCCGGCCTGCCCACCACCGCGGTGCCATCCACCGTGCATTGCGACCACCTGATCTTGGCCAAGTCTGGTGCGCGCATCGACATGGGCGTCGCGATCGACACCAACAAGGAGGTCTACGAATTCTTGCGCTCGGTGTCGGCCAAATACGGCATCGGGTTCTGGGGGCCGGGCAGCGGCATCATCCACCAGGTGGTGCTCGAGCACTACGCGTTCCCCGGCGGAATGATGATCGGCACCGACAGCCACACGCCGAACGCGGGCGGTCTGGGCATGGTCGCGATCGGCGTCGGTGGTGCCGACGCGGTCGATGTGATGACGGGCTTTCCGTTCAACGTTCGCTGGCCAAAAGTCATCGGCGTGAAACTCTCCGGTTCGCTTTCCGGATGGTCGAGCCCGAAAGACGTGATCCTCGAAGTCGCCCGAATTCTCACCGTCGAAGGCGGCACGGGTGCGATCGTCGAGTATTTCGGCGACGGCGCCGACACGATTTCGGCAACCGGCAAGGCCACGATTTGCAACATGGGTGCCGAAATCGGGGCGACGTGTTCGGTGTTTGGTTACGACGCTCAGATGTCGAAATTCTTGCGGGCAACCGGTCGAGCCGACATCGCCGCCGCCGCCGACTTGGTCGCCGAGCATCTTCGCCCCGACGAGGGCGCGGATTATGACCAGACGATCGCAATCGACCTGAACTCGCTCAAACCTCTGATCAATGGTCCGCACACACCAGACCTCGCCCACCGCGTCGGTGCCGGCGTGGCCAAGGCTGCGGCAGAAAACAACTGGCCGCTCGAAATCTCGGCCGCGCTTATCGGCAGTTGCACCAACAGTTCGTACGAAGACATCACCCGCGCCGCCTCGGTGGCGCGTTTCGCCGCCTCGAAAGGTCTCAAGGCGCAAACCGAACTGCTCATCACGCCGGGCTCGGAACAGATTCGTGCGACCATCGAGCGCGACGGTTTGCTCGCCGACCTCGAGGCGATCGGGGCGACGGTGCTCGCCAACGCCTGTGGTCCGTGCATCGGTCAGTGGGAGCGTTCAAAAGAGATCACCGACAAGACCAATACGATCGTCAATTCTTTCAATCGCAATTTTCCAAAACGCAACGACGGCTCGGCAAACACGCTGAGCTTTGTCACCAGTCCCGACACCGTCATCGCTTTGGCGCTGGCCGGCCGTCTCGACTTCGACCCGACCACAGACACGATCACCGCACCCGACGGCACGAAGGTCTCGCTCGCACAACCGCTCGGTGAAGTTCTCCCGGAAAATGGCTACAAGGCGGGCAGCGACACTTTCGTCGCGCCGCCGGCCGATGGTTCGGACATCGAAGTGATCGTCGATCCGAACAGCGAACGACTGCAACTTCTGCAACCATTCGAAAAGTGGGATGGCAACGATTTCATCTACATGCCGGTTCTGATGAAAGCGAAAGGCAAGTGCACCACCGACCACATTTCGGCGGCGGGCAAGTGGCTGAGATATCGCGGGCATCTCGAAAATATTTCGGGCAACCTGTTCGCCGGTGCGGTCAATGCGTTCACGGGTGCGGTCGGCGAGGGTTACGACAAACTGGATCGGCAAACTCGTCCCTACCCCGAGATTGCCAAGCGCTACAGCAAGATGCAAATTCAGTGGTGTGCGGTCGGCGACCAAAACTACGGCGAGGGTTCATCGCGAGAACACGCCGCAATGGAGCCGCGCTATCGGGGCGCCCGTGTGATTTTCGCCAGATCGTTCGCCCGAATCCACGAGACGAACCTGAAAAAGCAGGGCATCGTTCCGCTTACTTTCGTCGACCCCGCCGATTACGACAAGATCGGCGAAAACGATCAGATCAGCGTTCGCGAAATGCCGCCCGTGCCCGACAAGCCGGTGCGTTGCATCATTCATCGACCGGGCGAAAAGGATGTCGAGTTCTACGCCAACCACACCTTCTCCCCCGAGCAGGTCAAATGGTTCAAAGCCGGCAGCGCGCTCAACCTGGTGCGCGAGCGCGTCAAAAAAGCAACGAAGAAATAACGGGAAAGGCCCCGCACTGGGCGGGGCCTCTCAACCTGGATCTAAAGCCCTTGGGGGAAGAGCCTTAGTCGTTTAGAGATACAACTTGGGGAGGTCGTATCTGTTATGTCTCCAATTATGGGGCATACAGCACCCATATCTCAAGGCGAACGGCAAGATACCCCCTATCATTTTTAGTGATATGGAACTCCGACAGCTTGAAGTCCTTATTTCTATTGCCGATCACGGCTCTTTCTCGGGGGCCGCGCGGGCGCTCTCCACGGTTCAAAGCAATGTCTCGGCGCATATTTCGCGTCTTGAAAAAGAACTCGCCACTTCGCTTGTCGATCGCTCATCTGGTCGCCTCACCGAGGACGGGGCGCTGGTTGTCGAACGGGCGCGTCGTGTTCTGAACCAGGTTCAAGACATCGCCGCCGATGTTCATTCGAAAGACCAGGACGTCGAGGGCGAAACGATGCTCGGCAGCATCGGCACGACCGGTCGCTGGCTGATGCCAAAGTTTCTGCCGCAACTCGCGACACAATTTCCGAAGATCCGCGTCACGATCACCGAAGGCAGCACGCTCAACTTGATGCCCAGATTGTTGAACGGATCGCTCGACGCCGCGATCCTCCACTTTCCGATCGAAGACGACAATTTGCTCTCGACACCGCTGTTCGCCGAGGACCTCGTGCTGTTGGTGCACTCCAACCACGATTGGGCGAAACTCGACAAGATCACCGTCAAAGAACTTTCATCTCGACCGCTTCTTCTGCCGCCGAAGAACAATTCGTTGCGAAAAATTTTGGATCGCGCGGCAGGCTCGCAACGACTGGTGCTCACTCCCCAGGCCGAAATCGACGGTATCCGCATGTTGACATCCCTCGCCTTCGAGGGCTTCGGTGCCGCCGTCGTGCCGGCCACCGCCGCACCAAGCTGGATCAAAGGCGAATTCAAAAGGGTCGCGATTTCCGAATTGCCGCGCCGGGTGGTCGGCCTGGTTCAACGCGCCCGCCCGCTTCCGAGCAAGTCGACAGTGGCTGTCGCCGCACTGATTCGCGAGACCATCAGCAAATACGGCGACAAACAGCCGGGTGTGCACATCGGCAAAGGCGCATTCCCCCTCAATCGAACCGCATAACTAGTCTTGCTTCCGTGACGGTTCACCTTCAGCGTTCAGTCAAAGGTGCGGCCGCCGCCGAGGTTCGCTGGCTCGAAAACATCAATCGCCGGGTCGTCTGGGTAGATGTCGATGAGACGGTGCGTCGTGGCGCCCTCTCGGCCGAAGCCTCGGGTGTCATCAGCCATGCCGCCGAAACGGCGCGCGAAAAAGGTTTGCCCCTCGTCATGGCGATCGGCAGTTCCGGCGCCGACATCGTCGAGGGTGTGGCTGCCCTGCATGGCTGGGGTGTCGCGGCAAAATCCATCGCCAAATGTTCGGGATACGTGCCGATCATCACCGTCGTCACGGGGCCGGCCGTTTCAGGTCCCGCTTTGTTGATCGGTCTGAGCGATGTCGTGATCATGACCAGCGAGGCCTACGCGTTCGTCACCGGCCCGACGATGGTTGCCGAGTTCACTGGCGTGGTCATCAGCAACGACGAACTCGGCGGCGCCGACATCCACGCAAAACAGAGTGGTGTCGCCCATCTGGTCGTCGCCGACCGCAAAACGGCGCTCGCTGAAGTCGAACATGTGCTCTCGTTCTTGCCCGACAACGTCAACGAACTCCCTGCCTCGATCTCGACCACCGACCCGATCGATCGCCTCACCCCCGAGGCAGGCGCGTTGATTCCCGATTCGACTACTGGCGCATACGACGTGAAGTCCGTGATTCGCCTGATCGCCGACGACGGCTACATGCTCGAGTTGCGCGAGCGATGGGCCGGCAACATCGTCACCGCATTGATCACGATCAACGGACAAAGTGTCGGCGTAATCGCCAACCAACCGATGAATCTGGCTGGCACCCTTGATATTCCAGGGTCGCAAAAAGCCGCGCGTTTCGTGGCCTTTTGCGACGCGTTCAACATTTCCATCTTGACCCTCGTCGATACGCCGGGTTTCTACCCGGGCAAAGATCTCGAGTGGCGCGGAATGATCAGACACGGCGCGCAACTCGTGTTCGCCTACGGTCGCGCCACCGTGCCGCGCGTATGTCTGATCTTGCGGAAGAGCTACGGCGGCGCCTACATCGTCATGGATTCCAAGGGAATGGGCAACGACATCTGTCTGGCGTGGCCGACCGCCGAACTCGCCGTCATGGGTGCGGGTCAGGCGGCGGCGATTCTGCAGCGACGCGCAACCCAAGCAGAACGCGAGGCTTTCGAGCGCGACTATGTCGAACGACTCTTGAACCCGTATCTCGCCGCCGAGCGAGGCTATGTCGACAGCGTCATCGACCCAGCCGACAGTCGTCGCGAGATCGCTTCGGCGTTGATGATGCTCGCCGACAAACGCGAAAAGTTGCAGCCGCGTAAACACGACAACACCCCCCTGTAACCTGCCGCACCGCTAGCCTGACTGTGGGATAGGAAGCTCCCGCAACATCAAAGGACACCGAATGGCTGAAACAATCACCATTATTGATGACCGAACTGGGGAAAAAGTGACGGTTCCGATTCGCGACGGGGTATTCCCGTCGAGCGCACTCCGCGAACTCAATCCCAAACTTCTGATGTACGACCCCGGACTATTGTCGACAGCCGCGTGCGCCTCATCGATCACCTACATCGACGGCGACGCCGGCATTCTGCGCTTCCGCGGCTATCCGATCGAGCAACTGGCCGAAAAATCGACATACCTCGAGGTCGCCTATCTGTTGCTCAACGGCGAGCTTCCCAACGCCGATCAACTTGGAACTTGGACATACGACGTCACCCACCACACGATGATTCACGAAAACATGCGCAAGCGTTTCGTCGACGGGTTCCACTACGACGCCCACCCGATGGGCATGTTCGTTTCGGCGATCGCGGCTTTGGGCACTTTTTATCCCGAGTCAAAGGATATTTTCGATCCGGACGCCCTCGACAAACAGGTTCTTCGCTTGATCGCCAAAGTTCCGACCATTGCCGCGATGTGCTATCGATTCAGCACGGGTCTTCCGTTCGTTTCGCCCAACAACTCGATGAGCTACGCCGAGAACTTTCTCAACATGATGTTCAAGCTCGGCGACGATCACACGGTCGACCCGCGACTGACCAAGGCGATGGATCTTCTGTTCATCCTGCATGCCGATCACGAACAAAACTGCGGCACCACCGCGATGCGCGTCGTCGGCTCGGCCCATGCCGATCCGTTCAGCGCGATGTCGGCGGCTTCCGCGGCGCTCTATGGCCCGTTGCATGGCGGCGCCAACGAGGCGGCGATCAACATGTTGCACGAGATCGGCGACATCAGCAACGTCGAATCGTTCATCAAATCGGTCAAGGCGGGCAACGGAAAATTGCAAGGTTTCGGTCACCGCGTCTACAAAAATTATGACCCTCGCGCGTCGATCATCAAAAAAGCGGCCCACGACGTCTTCGCTGTCACCGGCAAGAACCCGATGCTCGACATCGCCCTCAAACTCGAAGAGGTCGCGCTCAGCGACGAATACTTCATCTCTCGCAAGTTGTATCCAAACGTCGACTTCTACTCGGGTTTGATCTACCAGGCGCTCGGCTTCCCGATTGAGATGTTCACCGTGTTGTTCGCCATACCCCGCACGGTCGGCTGGCTGAGTCACTACAACGAAATGCTCAAAGACGAGGCGCAGAAAATCATTCGCCCACGCCAGTGGTACACGGGCGTCGACAAACGCGACTACGTGGCGATCAACAAGCGCTGACGACGCGCTGGTACGTCACGAATTCGCGCCAGAGGCGGAAACCCAGCGACTCGTAGAGCCGGTAGGCGCCCGTCGGGTTGGCTGAATCAACACCGAGTGCGGCGAACTGCATGCCCTCGGCGCGATACTTCGCGAGTGCCGTAGCGATGAGTTGCGACGCCACGCCCATACCGCGCCACTCAACGAGTGTGCCGATGTTGTTGACCCATGCATACTTGGCCCCAAGCAACTCATCGTCGTTTTCGAAGCGATGGCTTAGGACATACCCGACGATGGCGTCGTCGTCATTGACAGCGAAGTACGACCAATCGGGACGTGCGCCGAAGCCTGTGATTTGTGGCGACCACCACTCGGGCAGGGTCGGTGTTGAACCCCAATGATC
>VFZD01000062.1 GCA_016871295.1 Actinomycetota bacterium
TTCCGTCAGCTGACGAGGCGCCAAGGGATGAGCTTGACGTCGCGATAGAGGCGTTCGATCTCGTAGAACCGCCGGGTCTCGTCGTCGAAGATGTGCACGACGACGCTGCCGTAGTCGAGCAGAATCCACTGCTGCTCGGAAACGCCCTCGCTTGAATTCGGCGTGGCGCCGGTTTTCACGCGAACCGCCTCGGTGATCGCATCGCAGATCGTGCGCACCTGTCGCTTGTTGCTCGCGCTGGCCACGACGAACAAATCGGTGATCGCCAAGACTTCGCCCACATTGAGCACCGTGATATCGATGGCCTGTTTTTCATCGGCGGCTTGGGCGGCGACTTTGGCCAACTGCATCGCCACGGGTTGCACCTGAAAATCCGTCATTCGTCGCCAGCCACCACCGTAGTCGTCGGAATCTCGGGATTGCTCTCGACAAACTTGGCGAACGACGCGCCGACGACGATCTGCAGGTCGATGCCCTGCGCCCGTTCATTGGTGCGACCCGTCGAAACTTCGCCGATGAAACTCGTCAGGTCTTGCGCTCCCGCCAAAACATTGCCGTCGACATAAAGCACCCGCGTCACCACTTCGGGCGGCCCCGGAACCTCGCGCACGATCGCCACGTTCATGCCATAGGCGAGCAACCGACGCACGATCTCGCGGCTGACCACGGCATTGTTGAACGGACTATCGATCTGCACCGACAACTGACCCGCGATGCCCGAACCCGTTATCGATGTCGGTGCGACGCTCGCCATGATCATCGTGACTTCGGCCGCGTCGAGGCGATACATGTCTAACGAATCGGGGTTCTCCGCCCCGTTCGGCACCGCCTCGGCGGCAAACTGCCAAACCTGAATCGGGCCAGAAATCAGTCGTCGAAAGAATGAGCCGATGTCACTGGGTGGTGCGAGTCTGGTGTCGTCGCTGTCTAGTTGCAAACCCAGGCCGACGGTGTTGGCGATCGCATTCAGCACAGACTTTTGGTGGTTGAACCTCTTGTCTTCGGTCTGGTCGATTTCGCGGGCGAGCAAAATATCGGCCAGAGTCGCAGTTTCGACGGTCGTGCGGCCGGTTTTTGCGACCAAACGAGTTGCGCCGTCGGGCTCGGTGTTGCGCACGTCGGAATCTAAGATCACTTCGACGGGGCCGATGGGCTTGAACAATTCGCGCAACTCCGAACGGCCCAAAATTCCGACGGCGGTGAACGAGACATCGAGCAAACCCTCGACATCGGCGACGAAGGCGGACGCATCGAGACCCGTGTATGAATCAGATACCCGTCGCGCTTCTTCGCCTTCGAGCACCGCAGCCATCGACTTGGCCGGCAACGAAATAATCGTGCCACCCAAACTGTTGCCCGCCAGGGCAATCACATTGATCGACGTGATCTCACTGGCGGTGTTCACCGAAGCCAACAGGGCGACGGGCGTATCGGCAATTCTCAAAGTTCGAACATTGTTGACATTCGTGCCGCTGCCCGAATTGAGCGCCGAGTTGTAACCGACCACCAAACCAACAGGAACCAAAAGTGCCGCGGCGACACCGCAACAAAGCGCGACCAGAGCGCGCTGCTTTTGCCGCTGCGGAATCGCCGTCACTTTTTCACACCGTACAAACCACGGTCGCGAATGACCTGCATCACGCCATCGGCGATCAAGAACTGCAACGGACGACCGTCGGTGAACCGAGCGCGCAAGTCTGACGAACTCACCTCGAGTCGCGGCACCTCGACCCGATTCCAGACGAACTCACTCGGCGGGGCCATCGGCGAGCCGGGTCGATCGACGACCACGAGCGTCGAGAGTTTGGCGATCTCGTCGGCCCGTTGCCAGGTGCCGAAACTCGCCGCAACGTCGTCGCCGACGATCGTGAACAGTTCTGCGCCGACATAACGCTTGGCGAGACCTGCCAATGTGTCGGCGGTAAAACTCGGGCCGCCGCGCAGGATTTCGTCGTCGCCCGCAATCAATCCGTCGACACCCGAAATTGCGGCTTGCACCATGGCCAGCCGGTCGGCGGCAGTTTCGACCTCGCGTCTGCCCTGCTTTTGCCACGGGTCGTTGGCGACCATCAACACCACGAGATCGAGGCCAAGGGCGTGGCGAACATTGACCGCCGTCACAAGATGCCCCAGGTGCGGTGGGTCGAAAGTACCCCCGAACAGACCGACACGCATTGGCACTACCAAAGTTTATGAGTTGGCGGCCGGTCAACAGCCAAAACGACCGCCAAAACCCATATAAACCAGGCCAAAAAATTGATGAAAATTTTCACTAAGCCCTTGACATTTTCTGCCGATGCCCTAGAGTGTCAAGTCCCCCGAATACCCCCCTAAGTGAAAGCAGTACTGACCCCCCATGTCGGATTCAATTGGCATCTACTTGAACGAAATCGGCAAAGTTGCGTTGCTCAACGCCGAAGATGAGCGCGAACTTTCAAAGGCGATCGAAGCCGGCCGCGAGGCCAAAAAGCGCCACGAAAAAGGTGAGCGCGGTGCGGCGATTCGCGCCGACATGCGCAACGCGGCGCGGGCCAAAGATCGGTTCATTCGTTCCAACCTGCGACTGGTCGTTTCGATCGCCCGTCGTTATCCGTTGCCGCAAGGCATGGATCTGCTCGACCTGATTCAAGAGGGCAACCTCGGGCTCGAGCACGCGGTCGACAAGTTCGACTGGCGTCGCGGTTTCAAATTTTCGACCTATGCAACTTTCTGGATTCGTCAGGCCATCGGTCGGGCGCTCGACCAGAAGGCGAGTCTGATTCGAATTCCTGGCGACAGGTCGGCGACGTTGCGCGCCGCGTTGCGCCAGGGCTCGGGCGACGCCGAAGGTTTGAGCGCGATGAACGCCGAACTGCACCGCTTGACTACTCCCGTCTCGCTCGACAAGACAATCGGCGAAGACGGCGACGCGACTTTGGGTGATCTCGTGCCCAACGAGGACATCAGCCCCGAAGACGCGGTGATGGGCATGGTCGACACCAACCTGCTCGATCGTCTGCTCGGCACGCTCGACGAGCGCGCCCGTTACGCGGTCGAAGCACGCTTCGGTCTGCACGACGGCGAGCGCAAGAGCTTTCGTCAGGTCGGCGAAGAACTCGGCGTCACGGCAGAAGCGGCCCGCCGATTGGTAAGTCGTGCCGTAGAGGCGCTTCGCGACGACGCCGGAGAAATCCTCACCGTCTGACGCGCGTTGCGTTTATAGGCTTTAAACCATGACCAAGAGCTGGACTCCTTCTTCTTGGCGAAATCACGCGGCTGCACAACAGCCCAACTGGCCCGACTCGAACGATCTCGACTCGTCGTTGAAACAGATCGCGTCGTATCCCCCGCTGGTTTTTGCCGGAGAGGCTCGTTCGTTGCTTGCCTCGCTCGGCCAGGTGGCGAGCGGAAACGCGTTCTTGTTGCAGGCCGGTGACTGCGCCGAAAGTTTCGAGGAGTTCACGGCGGTCAACATTCGCGAAAAACTGCGGGTGATCCTGCAGATGGCGCTCGTGCTCACATATTCGACGGGCGTGCCGGTGGTCAAGGTCGGTCGCATCGCCGGGCAATTCGCCAAACCCCGATCCAGCGACACCGAACAAGTCGGCGGCGTCGAACTTCCGGCGTTCCGTGGTTACATGGTCAACGATCCCGCGCCGCACACCGAGTCGCGCGTGCCCGACCCGCAGCGTCTGGTGCAGGCTTATCACCAGTCGGCGAGCACGCTCAATCTGTTGCGGGCGTTCACCAAGGGCGGTTTTGCCGACCTGAACCGCGTTCACGCCTGGAACCAAGAATTCGTCACGACCAGCGCCGAGGGTTTGCGCTACGAACAGGTGGCCGGCGAAGTCGAACGCGCGCTCACCTTCATGCGCGCCTGCGGCGTCGAAACCGAAATTCACAGCGCGCTGCACGAGGTCGATTTCTACACGAGTCACGAGGCGTTGCTGCTCGGTTACGAAGAGGCCCTCACCCGTCAGGATTCGCTGACCGGCAACTGGTTCGACTGCTCGGCGCACATGTTGTGGATCGGTGAGCGCACACGCCAACTAGACGGCGCACACGTCGAGTTTTTGCGCGGCGTCGGCAACCCCGTGGGTTGCAAGATCGGCCCCGATACGACCACTGACTTTGTCTTGTCGTTGTGCGAGGTTCTCAACCCCGCCCGCGTGCCGGGTCGACTCACTTTGATCTCACGAATGGGTGCCGACAAAGTCGAAAGTTCATTGCGTCCGTTGATTCGGGCCGTGCGCGACGCCGATCATCCCGTGGTTTGGGCATGCGACCCGATGCACGCCAACACTTTCACGGCGACGAACGGCCGGAAGACGCGCCACTTCGACGACATCATCCGCGAGATAACCGGCTTCGTCGCCGCCCACCGCGCCGAAAACACCTGGCCCGGCGGCATTCACATCGAATTGACCGGAGAAAACGTCACCGAATGTTTGGGTGGCGCCGAGTCGGTCGGTCAAGACGACCTCGACATCCGTTACGAAACTGTTTGCGACCCGCGGTTGAACGCGCGCCAGTCGCTGGATCTGGTATTTCGAGTCGCCGAACTAGTCCGCGCCGCAAAATAGCCCGATGCGAGCGTTCGATCTGGCTCGCGAGTGGCCGGCCTCGACAACATCGATTTGCGTGATCGATCGCAACGGTGAAACCAGAACATTCGGCGATACTTCGCGCGTCTCGCGCGTCGCCTCGGTCTCGAAATTGCTCACCGCATGGGCGACGCTCGTGGCCGTCGAAGAAGGCTCAACCGAACTCTCGACGGCGGTTGGCCAGCAAGACTGCACCCTCGCCCATTTGTTGGCCCATGCCGGGGGTTACAGTTTCGACGGCGCGGTGCCGATCGTCGCGGTCAACCGCAGGCGGATCTATTCGAACACCGGCTACGACATGGTCACCGAGCATCTCGAGCAGACGACGCAAATGGCGTTTGGCGAGTATCTGCGCGACGCCGTGCTAGAACCGCTGGGCATGCACAGGAGTTTTCTCAACGGATCGGGCGCCAAAGATGTCGTCTCATCGGTCGACGACCTGTGCGAGTTCGTGCGCGAGCTTCGTGCACCGCGATTGATCTCGAGCCACAGCGCGACCATCGTCACCACGACGCAATTCGCCGAACTCGAAGGTGTGGTGCCGGGCATCGGCCATTTTGACCCTTGCAATTGGGGTTGCGGCGCCGAGATTCACTCGATCAAGCACCCGCATTGGATGGGTGCGCGAAACAGCGCGTCAACCTACGGCCACTTTGGCGGCACTGGTTCGTTTCTCTGGCATGACCCGGCGGCGAACGTCTCATGCGTCGGGCTTTGCGAACTCGAGTTCGACGCGTGGGCCCTGCATCACTGGCCGATCTTCTTCGACGCCGTGCTGGATGAACTAGTTCGATGAGCGAGCAGCTTGTTTCGAAGTCGAACCAGCGCGCCGACTTGTTGCTGCTGTTGTTCAGCGTCTTTTCGACCGCGTCGGCGAACAGCGTCGTCTTCGCCTCGATGTCTGAACTGCAGGAAAAATACCTTTACGCCGATTCGGCGCTCGGCCTGATCGCCGGCGCCGGGTTTGCGATGGGACTGTTGGTGCAGTTGTTCGTCTCGCCCGCTGCCGATCGCGGCCACGGAAAGAAGTTGATCCAACTCGGTTTGGCGCTGGCGGCACTGGGCTCGATCATTTTCAGCCTCGGCGATTCGCTGGCTTTTTTCATTTTGGGTCGGGGTATCGTCGGCGCTTCGATCGGTCTGACCTTTCCCGCGGTGCGCGCCTTGGCCGCACATCTGGATGAAAGTCGCAGCGCCGAGCGACTCGGCGCGGTCTCGGGCATGGAAATCGGGGGGTTCGTGTCGGGCCCGCTGATCGGATCGTTGATCATCGGCCCTTTCGGTTTGGACGCGACATTCTTGTCGTTCGGCGCCCTCGCGGTGTTCGCTCTGTTTGTGGTCACCCCGCGCCAATTTCCTGAACTTGCATCGACCGACGAATCACAGCGGTTGAGTTTCGATCTGTTTCGAATTCGCGACGTCCGCGTCGCGCTGATTCTGACCCTGGCGGTCACGTTTCCAACGGGGATGTTCGACGCGCTGTGGGATCGCTTCCTCGACGACCTCGGCGGAAACAATGCAATGACGGGTTTGACTATCGCCGTCTATAGTTTGCCGTTCTTGCTCTTGTCGGCGCGCGCCGGACGACTGATCGACAAGCGCTCGCCGATCGCGGTGGTGCTGTGGTTGGCGATTCCGATCAGTCTGGTCACGGTGACCTATGGCTTGATGAAGAATCCGTGGACAATTCTTGGCATCGGTTTGGTCGAAGGAATCTTGCAGGCGGCGATGATTCCGGCGGCGCTCTCGGCAATCGCCAAGGCGGCGCCGTTGGGGCGAGCCTCGGCGGCGCAGGGCCTATCGGGGGCGGTCAATGTCTTTGGCCAAATGCTGGCGGCGTTTGTTGCCCCGTCGATTTACGGTGCATACGGTGCCTTGACGACGTTCCTGGTCGTGGCAATCGGCATCGGTGCCCTTACCAGCGTCGGCGGATTGATGCACGGTGCCAGCCTGCGTCGCGCGAGACGCGAGCATCGCG
>VFZD01000063.1 GCA_016871295.1 Actinomycetota bacterium
GTGTTCGAGGCGTCGAAGATGCTTTGGATCGACGCGTCGAGCGCGCCGTTGAACTGTGACTCGGTCTGCTTGGCCGAAAGGCCCTCGGTCAGGGCGCGTGAAAAACTGGCGATTACGCCGGGGTTTTTTGCGAGTTGTTTGTTCGCGTCTTCGCGGCTGTAGCCACCCGACAGCGCGGCGACCCGCACGATCCGCGGGTGCTTGACGAGTTCACCGAAAAGGCCCGTCTCGTTGGGCAATGTGAGTTTTAGCATCACGTTTTGGTCGGCGTTCAACGAGTTGAGTTGACCGAGAATTTCGGCCTTGAGCAACACCTCGGCGGCGCTCTTCTCGGGGCTCTTGATATCGACTTCTGGCTCGATGATCGGTACGAGACCCGCACTGACTATCTCTTTGCCGATTTCGAACTGTTGCTTGACGACATCGGCCACACCGGTCTTGTTGGCGAGTTTGATCACTGAACGCATCTTCGTGCCGAAAACGCCGTGCGACTTGGCGCTCTCGAGTCGAGCGCCCAATTCGGGAATCGGCTTCATGATCTGCGCGCCGTTCGCCTCGTCGGCCAGACCGTTGTCGACTTTCAAGAACGGCAGAATCTGTTTGTTTTGCCAGAGAAATTCGGCGGTGCCTTTGCCGTCGATCGTGCGGTTCATCGTCATCTCGAAAAGAATCGCGCCCAAGATTCGCCGGCTGGTGAAAACAGGGCTGCCGATGATGCGCGTTCGCATCGCATGGATCAGGTCGAACATTTCGGCATCGTTCTTGTATTCTGACTCCTCGACGCCATAGAGTTTGAGCGCCTTTGGCGTGCTGCCACCGCTCTGGTCGAGCGCGGCGATGAAGCCTTTGCCGGTGCGCGCCTTTTGCAATTGGTCTGCGTTGATTATTGGGGCCATGCTGGGAGTCCTTTTTGCGACTGGCTAGATATTAACTCGGCGTCGAGCAGTTCTATAAATGCGGATCTACCAACACTCGACCGCGCATCTTGCCGGCGAGAATCTTGTCGAGTTGTGCGCCCAAATCGTCTAGCGAGATGATTTCGGCGCTCCGTGTTTCGAGCCATGTCGGTTTTAGGTCCGTGGCGATTCGTTGCCACATCGCCTTGCGCGGTTCGATCGGTGTCTGCACGCTGTCGATGCCGAGCAAGTTGACGCCGCGCAGAATGAACGGCATCACCGTTGTCGAGAATCCGGAGCCACCGGTGAGGCCGCTCGCGGCGACGCTGCATCCGTATCTGAGCGTGCGCAAGATGTAGGCGAGGGTCGCACCGCCGACGCAGTCGACCCCACCCGCCCAGCGCTCGCGTTCGAGGGGTTTGGGTGATTCGGCCGAAGTTTCGGCGCGATCGATGATTTCGCTGGCGCCGATTTGTTTGAGCCACTCGACGTTTTCCGGTTTTCCCGTGCTGGCGACGACCTCGTAGCCGCGCACGGCGAGCATGCCGACCGCCACCGAACCCACGCCGCCGGTCGCACCGGTGACGAGCACCGGGCCCGAGCCCGGTTTGAGGCCCGCTTTTTCGAGGGCGTCAATCGAAAGCGCGGCCGTAAAACCCGCGGTGCCGATCATCATCGCGGTGCGCGAGTCGAGACCCGCGGGCATCGGCACGAGCCACGAAGATTGCAGGCGCGCGAATTGCGAAAATCCGCCGTGATGCGAAACGCCGATGTCGTAGCCGTGGCCGATCACGCTGGTGCCGACCTTGAGGTTCGCGTTCGACGACTCGACCACGGTGCCGGCCAAATCGACGCCGCCAATCAGCGGATCGATGCGCGCGATCCGACCGGTTTCGGTGCTGGCCAAGCCATCTTTGAAATTGATGCCCGAGTACGCGACCTTGATCAGCGTGTCTCCGTCGCCCAGTTGATCGATCGGCATGTCTACGACCCTGCGCGCCCATCCCGAGTCGGTCTTGCCGACCGTAAACGCCCGACTCGAAGAGATCTTGCTGGGGTCACCCGCAGATTGCGAATTGATTTTCGTCACTTAACAGACTTTATCTTTTGTCGAGTGCATCGGCGTTGGTGAAATCAAATTCAACGCCGCTATTCTGCGATAGTGAGCGCAAATGGCTGAAGTTGTTTTGATCGCCAATTTCGTGGCGACGGTGGTGATGACGGGCGTGATTTGGTTCGTGCAGTGGGTGCATTATCCGATGTTGGCGACCGTGCCGGTTGATCGCGCGGTCGAGACGGCGGTCGTTCACCAGCGCCGCACCGGTCAAGTTTTGGCATTGCCGATGGCGCTCGAAGGCGTGACGACACTGTGGTTGCTCGCGAGTCGACCCGAGGCGGTGAGTTTGATTTTGCCGTGGCTCGCCGCCGTTTTGCTAGCCGTGGCGCTCGGCAGCACAATGATTCTGTCGGTGCCGTTGCACGCCAAGATGGCGACCAACCCGAGCGTCGATGTGGGTCGACGATTGGTGGTGACGAACTGGCCCCGCACTTTTGCTTGGTCGGCGCGCGCGGTCGTCTGTGCGTTGATGGTGCTGCAGGTCGTGCGTGCGTAAAGAGCAGCGATGAGTTATTCAGAAGTTTGCCCGCAGCCCGTGCGACGCGCGGTGATGAAACAGGGTTGGTACGACCTCGCGTACATTCACTTTCGCTACAGCGTCGACGAGGTCGCCAAAGTTTTGCCGGCGGGTCTCGAAGTAGATGTCTGCGATGGTTCGGCGTGGGTCGGTTTGATTCCGTTTTCAATGCGCGGAATCGGCGTGCCCGGTTTGCCCGCGGTGCCGTATCTCGGTTCGTTCGCCGAGATAAATGTGCGCACCTATGTGCGTCACAACGGCGTGCCGGGCGTCTGGTTTTGCTCGTTGGATATCAATCGGCTGTTGCCGACGATCGTCGCGCGCACGACCTATACATTGCCCTATTGCTTTGGTCGAGCCAGCAACAAACGCGTGGGCGACGAACTGCACACGACCGTCGAGCGGCGCTGGCCCCGAAGCGCACAAGCCTCGAAACCGCACACGAAAATCCACTTGAAGATCGGCGAGCGCATCACCGCGCCGTCAGACCTCGAGGTTTTTCTCAGCGCACGGTGGGGGCTTTATACGACTACTCATCGCGGCAGTCTGCGCTATGCGCCGATTTCGCACGAACCATGGAAACTTCACCGCGCCGAACTTGTCTCGCTCGACGATTCGCTGATCGCAGCGGCCGGTTTTGCGGCACCCACACCAGCGGCGAACGGCGAGGCGCAGGTGATGTTTTCGCCGGGGCTGCCCGTGCGGGTCGGTTTGCCCCGACGGGTTTAGGTTCGGTCAGCCTTTGTTCGTGCCCGAGCGATAGTTGTCGCGGTCGGCCGCTTGCCGCAACGTGGTCATTCCGTAGACGAAAGCGCCCGTCATCACGATGAAAAAGATGACGCTGCCGAAGGCAAAGAGTGTCGCCAGCGACATGGTCAGCCTTTCTTGCCCGAGCCGGCCAACAAGAACGCGCCGAGGGCGAGAATCGACGGCACCCATACACCTACGTATATGCCGTTGAGTCGATCTTCGACCGAGTTGCTCTGAAAGTAGAGCCACACGCTGAGCACGAGGCTGGCCGCCGCGGCAAGGATCGTGGTGGCCCGCAAAACTGATTCTGGTTTCATTGATTTTTTTCCTCCGCGCCACATCCTAGACCAGCGACGACTTTTGGTCGTGCCAGAATGAGCATCGTCATGTCAGATTTGAGCCTGTTCGCCGAGCCGCGCGAACTCCTGCCGTTCGACGGCAGCGCGATCTTGTTCAACCAGTTCTTTGCCGAAGAGTTCACCCGTTCGGCTTTCGATTATCTGTACAACAACACCGCATGGGAACAACCCGAGATCGTGATGTTCGGAAAGAAGCACAAGCAAGCGTGCTTGTCCACTTGGCATTCCGACGCCGGGGTGAATTATGTGTATTCGGGTGTCGAGCGCGTCGCCCACCCGATGAACGAAGTGCTGAGCGAGATTCGCCGGCGATGCGAAACGGCGGCGCGGGCAAAATTCAATTCGGTGCTTGTGAATTTGTATCGCGATGGCAGCGTGGGGATGGGTTGGCACGCCGACAACGAGGCGGTCAACGGGCGCGAGCCGACGATCGCGTCAGTGAGTTTGGGTGCGACGCGGCGTTTTGATTTGCGTCATCGCCAAAGCAAGCACACGGTGAAAGTCGATCTAGAGAACGGATCGTTGCTCGTGATGTCGGGACTGTCGCAGCACTGTTGGGTGCATCAAATTGCCAAGACGGCCAAACCCGTCGGGGCGAGAATCAACTTGACGTTTCGGCTGGTGCGCGAAGCGTGATGTCGTTGCAGGCCTCGCAAATTCGTTGCGGGATCATGCCGATTTTGATCAACAAACTGAACATGATGCAGCCGAGGCAAATCGCCAATATCGACTCGAGCGCCGCGGCGAAGATCAGCGCGGCGATGACGATCCTTGCCGCGCCCGAGTTGTCGAGCAGTGCCAGCACCAAAGCGGCGGAGGCAAAGATCAGGCCGACAGTCTGGGCGAATCGTTTTGGTGGTCCGGGCACGAACTTGTGGGTGACTTTGAGACGAGGAGTGATCACGCGAGTTGCGAGTTGCGCCAGCGGGCTGAACGCGGGGCCGGTGGCGACGCGTACGGCGAACCCGTAGGCGAGTGCGACCAGCACGAGCGTTGAGCCCGTCAGCAGGTAGGTCGCGCCGATCGCGACCACGCCGGCGGCGACAAGTCGGGCCGATGTTTCGTTGACGGGATTCGGAAATGGAAAGCGTTTCGACATGCGCCCAGCCTAGCCCTAAACCCGACTATTTTGGTCAGGTATTATTTGGCGGTGGCGGTGGTTTTGGCGCGGGCGGCGGCGTGAATGTGGTCGACGGTCAGACCGCAACAACCGCCGATCAGGCGGGCGCCTTGGCTGATCCATTGACCAAAGAAGTTCTCGAGTCGCTCGGGCGAGATGACGTCGACAAAACGCCAGTCGGGCATCTCGAAGAACCCAGAATCTGGATACGCCGACATCGGGCCGGCGAAGTTTTTGCGAATCGCCGTGAGAGCCGGGCCGACGATTTCTGCGCCGGTGTGCATCACGCCGGCGACATCCACGCCTGATTTCGGGATCAACTTCGTGATCTCATCGATCGGCACATCTGCGTGCTGCTCGAAACTCAACAGGTCGCCCTTGTCGTTGCGCCGTGCGCTGATGCCGAACCACACGGGCAGACCCGTGGCCAGCGCCGCATTCAACGCGATCGGTGCGCGATTCGGGTGGTACATCATCTCGAGCATGATGTGGTCGACCCCCGAGTCTTTGAGGATCATCGCCAACTCGCCGAAATTGTCGGCCAGTTCGTCGCTATCTGGTATGCGCGCCTGGTCGACTTTCGCCGTGCCGGCGGCAAGGGGCACCATGTGCGAGAGCGAGCCGGCGACGGCGATCTTTCGACCCGCGGGCGCGAGGTCGCGGGCGCGCAAGGCGGCCTCGACGGCGACCCGATTGATTTCTTCGACCCGGTCACCGAAGCCCGCGGCCTCGAGCATCAACCGTGACGAGGCGAAAGTGTTCGCCGTGATCACATCGGCGCCCGCGTTGATGTAATCGAGGTGCACTTGGGTCAACAACTCGCTGTTGTTCAGTGAGGCGGGCCCGCACCACGCCGACGGATCCATTTGCGCGCCGCGACGCTGCAGTTCGGTGCCCGTCGCCCCGTCGAGCACGACGATCTCGCCGGCATCCAGGCGCCTCTTGATATCCGAATAACTCATCGATCCCAAACGCTAATCGGTGCACGCTCGTGTGAGGCGTGTCACCGACTCAGGGCAGCACCCGAATTATCACTTTCTGCTCGGGGATAAAAGTGCACTCACCTTCGATCGCGCCCGCGCTGGCCCAAACATGTCGGAGCGTTTCGCCGGCCCTGATGCCGAACGGGCCGATCATGTGGTTGACGTTGTCTTGATTCTCGATGATCATCTCGTCGCCGACGTGAACCTCGAGTTCGCGCGGGAACACATCAAAAATCTCTCCACGCAACAGGCGTTGGTAGGTGCCGGCTTTGATCACGTAATTGGCGACGACACCGGTCGGTTTGACGATTCTCACCTGGGGTCGGTCGCAACCCGTGACCAACCCGAGCATCAGCAGCAGCATCGCCGAAGCGAGGCGCAAGCGCCCGATTGAAAGTGAATTATGGGGCTTCTTCAAGTACCGGCACTTCCACGACCTGTGTCGCACCCGAACCGAACGTCAGAGTGACCGAAATTGTCTCGCCGACAACCAGGGGTTTGGCGAGGTTCATCAGCATGATGTGATAGCCGCCCGGCTTGAGTTCGGTCTTGACACCGGCCTTGAGATCGAGCGATTTGATTTCTTGCATGCCCATGCTGCCGTCGGCTTGCGTGGTCGTCTCGTGCACCTCGGTCATCATCGCCACTGATTCGTCGACCGACGCGCCGACGAGGGTGTCATCGACGCTGCTGG
>VFZD01000064.1 GCA_016871295.1 Actinomycetota bacterium
AGGTGGCGTAAGGTTGGGGGTGACGTCGGTCGACGAAGTGGCCGCCGCGATGGAGAAATCTGATGGGTGAGTGGGAACGAGGCCTTGAAGTCGCCCGCGAGCGCGGGTTGATCGACGAAACGACGCGCGAGCGATTGTCGTCACTCGAGTTCGAGCGCGCGACGCCTAGTGGCAAATTTCCGATGCGCATCGCGTTGTTCGTGCTCGGTGCGATTTTGCTGCTGTCGGCCGGCTTCGCAGTTTTGGTGCGCGTCTTGGGCGAAGACCCGTCTGAATTGCTCGTGTCGGCGGTGCTGATTGTTGTGGCGATAATCGCCGAGACGATTGCGCGCCTCGTGCAACGCGCGAAAGTTTTGACCTTTTTGGCCGGCGTCATCGGCGCATTCGCCGCGCTTCCGTTGGGTTTCAGTCTCGGCGTTTTGCTGCCCGGTGAACCGAACTCCGGAGCACTGGCGCTCGGGTTTTTTGTCGCCGCGCTCTGGTCGGGTTACTGGTTCAGGCGCACGAAGAGCGGCATGGCGATCAGCGCCGTGGTGCTCGAACTCGGCGGGGCGATAATCGCCATCGGCGAAATGGTGGGTAACGTGTCGGATGAAACGACAGGGGCCGCTCTGTGCGTGCTGGGCGTCGCCGTTGCGATCGTCGCAATTCTTGGACGGTTGAGGCCGAGCCTGCCGCCGCTCGTGGCGTCGTTGATCGTGATCGGCTGGGGTTGTGTCGCGCAAAACTCATTCGGAGTCGATGTGATCGCCGTCGTTGGGTTGGCGCTTTCGGCTGGTCTGTTTTTGTTCTCTTATCGACGCAGCGAGGCGATGATGTCGGCGGCGACGGCCGTCTCGACCGGAGTCTGGGCGGTTGTTCTGACGAATGCGCTGACCGACGGTTCGATCGCGCCATTGATCGTCGCCGCGGTGTTGGGCGTCGGCCTAATCGCCTGGGCCACCCGCCTCACCCGCAAATCTGCGTGATAGGTCGAATGCGCGATTAAGTCGGGATCGAAGATAATCAAGATGCCGTGCCGGCAGACACGAGTGCAGGTGTTTGGCGCGCTCAGATGAAGGCAGTTGCAATGATGACTGTCGAGCAACGCGTAGCAATTTGGGAAGAGTTGCAGCGAGAGTTCGCGATCATGGAAGAGTCGGCGATGCGTCGCCGATACCCAGAGTTCGATGACGGTCAGATTCTCGTCGAGTTGGTTCGGCCGCGCTATGGCGATGAACTTGGCCACAGAATGCTTGCTTCAGGCAATGCGCTAGTTGCTTGATCGACCCGAGACATCGATATCGCGGCGGTTATCACCCGACAGAGTGTCGATGCCTTACTTGGGTTTCGACACCTGAAGACGTGATTATTTCGAAATTGCTGTGGCGAAAAGAGACTCGGTCAGAAGTACCAAAAACCTGTTTTTAGCGACCCGCGATTGAACGGGCGGCACTCTTCAGAACTAGAGCTGCATGCTCTTGATCTCGAGGAATTCGTCGAAACCGTATTCGCTGTATTCGCGGCCGACACCAGATTGCTTGTAGCCGCCGAGCGGGGCGTTGACATTGAACGCGCCGCCGTTGACCGCGACCTGACCGGTGCGAAGTTGACGGGCGATGGCGACACCCTTTTCTTTGGTCGAAGCCCATACGCCGCCCGACAAACCGTAGACGGTGTCGTTGGCGATGCGCACGGCGTCGGCCTCGTCTTCGTAGGCGATGATGCTCAGCACCGGACCAAAAATTTCTTCTTGGGCGATCGTCATCGAATTTTTCACATTTGAAAACACGGTCGGCTTGACGTAGTAACCCTTGCCGCAACCCTCGGGCACACCGACGCCACCGACGAGCAACTTCGCGCCCTCGTCGATGCCTTTTTGAATGTAACCGTTGACGCGATCGCGTTGCGCCGCCGAGGCCAGTGGCCCGAGCGCGGTTGTCTTTTCGAACGGATCGCCCACCTTCATCGCGGCTGCCGCGTCGGCGGCCAAAGTTTCGGCTTCGGCGAGACGCGACTTTGGCACGAGCATGCGGGTCATGGCGAGGCAGGTTTGTCCGCTATTCAAGAACGCGTCGCCGACGCCGCGCTTGACGGCCTTGGCGAAGGTTTCGGCGTCGAGATCGGCGCAGATGATGTTGGCCGATTTTCCGCCGAGTTCGAGGTGAACTTTTTTGACGGTGTCGGCCGCGACTTGCGAAACTCGTCGGCCCGCGCGAGTCGAACCGGTGAACGAGACCATGTCGATTTCTTTGTGCGCGGCGATCGCCTCACCGACGACGGGGCCGGTGCCGGTGACGAGGTTGAACACGCCCGCGGGCAGACCAACTTCATCGATGATCTCGGCGAGAACGAAGGCGTCGATCGGGGCGATCTCGCTCGGCTTGAGCACGATCGTGCAACCTGCCGCCATCGCGAACGCGACTTTGGCGACGATCTGGTGCAGGGGGTAGTTCCACGGGGTGATGCAACCGACGACGCCGATTGGTTCGCGCACGACGAGCGAGTTGCCGAGTTCGTGTGAATACTCAAAATTTTCGGCGACGATCGCGGCTTGTTTGAACGAGTTGATCGGCAGACCGACCTGAATCATCTGGCTGAGAAACTTGGTCATGCCGGTTTCGCGCGAGATCGCCGTGGCCAGTTCGTCCGTTCTGGCGGCGATGCCGTCGCCGATGCGGTTCATATATTTGGCGCGCTCTTGCACATCGAGACTCGACCAACCGATGAACGCCGCGCGCGCGGCTTTGGCGGCGGCGTCGACATCTTGGGCATTGCATGACGGAATCGTCGCCATGACCTCCTCGTTGGTTGAGTCGAAAACTTCGATCGCTTTGTCGGCGCCTTGCGGGGCGACCCACTTGCCGTTTACATAAATTTTTTCGTATTTTTGTGCCTGCATATCGCGCCTTTGCTCTCGTGGTGGATGCGAACCAGCCTCAGGCTAGTGCGGGTAGTTTTAGAACATGCAGGCAGAGCAGTTAACGCCAGCAATCGGCGCGAAAGTTTCGGGGATCGATCTTTGCGAGCCGTTGAACCCCGAGCAGCGGTCCGGGATCGAGTCGCTGCTCGTCGAGCACCATGTGTTGTTTTTCGAGAATCAACCGGTGACCCCGCGCCAACATCGCGACCTCGCGGCGAACTTCGGAAAGTTGCATGTGCACCCGGTGTATCCGCACGATGCCGAGGTCGAGGAGATCATCGTGCTCGACACGGGGGTCGACAACCCACCCGACAATGATTCGTGGCATACAGATGTGCCGTTTATCGAGTCGCCGCCGATGGGTTGTCTGCTCTCGGCGCGCCTGTTGCCGCCGAGCGGGGGCGACACGATGTGGACGAGTTGCATTGCCGCATACGACGCTCTCGATGACGAATACAAATCGCTGATCGAAAACCTGACCGCCGAGCACGACCTGGCCAAGGCGTTTCCCGAGTCGCATTACGGAAAGACGCCGGAGGCGAGAGCGCAACTTGCGGCGGCGCGAAAGAAGAATCCGCCGATTAGACACCCCGTCGTGCGCACGCACCCGGTGAGCGGCAAGCGGGGCATTTATGTGAACGCGAATTTCACCACGCGGATAATCGAACTCGAACCGGACAAGAGCGCGGAGGTTTTGGGTTTCTTGACTTCGCATGTTGCGCGCCCCGAGTTCACGGTGCGGTGGAAGTGGAAGCAATATGACCTTGTGTTCTGGGACAATCGGTTGACCCAGCACTATGCGTTCGCCGATTATCTGCCGCATCGTCGCGTGATGCACCGCGCGACGATTTTGGGCGACAAGCCGTATCGCTAGTTTGTAGTTGGTGCGGCGCTCTGCGGGCGTTCGCCCGGGTTCGCCCGAATCAACCCGCGCTTTGCCCAGTGGCGTTTTTGTCGGCCCACTTTTTGTAATATTTGCGAAAAGTTTTGAGTTCGCGCATGAACGCGTCGCGATGTTTGGCAAAATCGGGGTCGAGCGTGAGCAGCGAGAGCAATTCGTCGCCTCTGTCGACAAGCGTGCGTCCGCTGGTGATCAGCCAGTCTGAGACGTTGCCGTGGGCGACGCCGTCGACGGCTTCGATCGCGGCCATGTCGCGTCGGTGTTGGTCGACCTCGCGCGCGAGAGCGGCGATTTCGCCCTGAAGCGTGCGAGGTTTGTTGAGCGCCATCACCTGAGGGTAGTTGTGGGGTGAGGTGCAGATGAGCAAGGGCAAGTAGCGTATGACTCGCTATGGCGCGGCAGAAGATCTACACACGGGCTGGCGACGACGGCACGACCGGCCTTCTTTTCGGCGGGCGAGTCAACAAAGACAGCGCGCTGCCGCGTGCCTACGGCGCGGTCGACGAAGCGCAGGCGATTTTGGGTTTGGTGCGAGCCGAGGCGGGCAAGGGCACCGAACTCGACGATTTGCTCGTGCACATCATGCGCGATTTGTGGGTGCTGATGGCCGAACTTGCGACTTTGCCCGAGAATCGCGGCAAGTTGGTCGACGGAAAATCTCGCGTGACGGCCGAAATGGTGACGAAGCTCGAAAAGTTGATCGATTCGCTCGACGAGAAGTTCGACCCGCCATCAGAATTCGTCGTGCCCGGGCAAAACAAAATTGCCGCCCTGCTCGATGTCGGTCGCACGGTCGTGCGTCGCGCCGAAAGGCACTCGCTGGCCGCGGCCCCCGCGCCGTCGCAGGCTTGCCCGTATCTGAATCGACTTTCAGATTTGTTGTGGACGATCGCCCGCTGGCAAGAGGGCGAGTCGCTGCCAGTGAAGAGCGTTGATCGGTAGTCGAGCCATTCGTACATTTCACTCGTAAATCCGATTGACAAGGAGCAAATCATGAAGGCCAATCAGTTGACAATCAAAGTCTCGAAATCGAACGACTCTTCGGCCAAGAGTGTCGGCGTCGCCGTGGCGAGCAACGGCACGATCGCCCGCGAGATCGGCATGTCGCGCGAGCAACTCGAGGCACTCGGCTTTGAAGGCAAGGTTGGCCAGACGCTGATTCTGCCGAACAACAAAAAGCAATTGACGATTCTGGTTGGCATCGGTGAGTCGGCGAAAGCGACTGCCGATGTCTTGCGCACGGCGGCAGCGGCTTTGGCACGCGCGAGTGCGAAAGTTGTCAGCCTCTCGACGAATCTCGCCGTGTCGGGACGCGGTGACCGCGTCGCCAACGCCCAGGCGGTGACCGAAGGATTGATTTTGGCGACGCATCGTTATGACGCTTTGAAGAGCGACAAGAACGCCACCTCGAAACTCGAATCGGTGACGCTTGTGGCGCCCGGCGCGACGAACGCGGCAGTTGCCAGGGGATCGAGGCGTGGCGAGACGATCGCCGACGCGGTTTGTTTGGCGCGCGACTTGGCGAACATGCCACCCGCGCATCTGACGGCAAAAATGATCGCCGAGCGCGCCCAAAAAATCGGCGCCGAAACGGGCGTGAGAGTCGAAGTGTTCAACAAGGATCAACTGTTGGCGATGGGTTGCGGCGGAATAATCGGCGTGAATCGTGGCAGCGTCAACCCCCCGCGCATGGTGAAGATTTCGTATCGTCCGGGTGGGGCGCGTCGGGGCGCAAAGAAATCCGCGACGAAAAAATCGACCGCGGTGAAACTGCCTCACTTGATTTTGGTCGGCAAGGGCGTGATGTATGACTCGGGCGGCATCAGTTTGAAGCCGTCGAACCCGGATCACGCGATGATGAAGGCCGACATGAGCGGTGCGGCCGCGGTGTTGGCGACGATGAGCACGCTCAAGTCGCTCGGCTGCAAAAACCAGGTGACCGCATACATGATGTGCACCGACAATCTGCCGTCGGGTAGCGCGCTGGCGATGGGCGACGTGTTGACGATGCGCAACGGCAAGACGGTTGAGATCCACAACACCGACGCCGAAGGTCGGTTGATTCTGGCCGACGGTTTGTCGCTGGCCGCCGAATCGAAGCCCGATGCGATCGTCGATATTGCGACGTTGACTGGCGCTTGCGCGCGCGCACTTGGCCCGCAGATGTCGGGTGTGATGGGCAATGATCAGAAATTTATCGATCAGGTTGTGGCGGCGGCGGCGGCGACCGACGAGCAGACTTGGCAGTTGCCGCTCGAGCGAAAATATCGAACGATGATCGATTCGTATATCGCCGACATGAAAAATGTCGGTGGTACCGATGCCGGAGCGATAACGGCGGCGTTGTTTTTGGACGAGTTCACCGCGGGTAGGCCGTGGGCGCACATCGACATCGCCGGGCCGATGTGGTCTGACGCCGATGCGGGCTGGTTGCAGCGCGGTGCGACCGCTTATGGCACGCGGCTGTTGATCAATTTGGCCGAGAACTTCAAACGCCGTTAACCCGCGCGAACTCTCGCGAGGGATTCAAGGCGCGACGGTTGTCGCGGCGAGGTTATGGCGCGACGGTTGTAGTTGTCGCCTCGGTCGTAACTGGGGCGACGGTTGTAGTTG
>VFZD01000065.1 GCA_016871295.1 Actinomycetota bacterium
CAAAACCAGGAGCATCCATGAAAACAGCAGTGATCGTCGACGCAGTTCGCACACCTTGCGGCAAGCGCAATGGTCGTTTGAAAGATTGGCATCCCGTGGATCTCTCGGCGCACAGCCTGAAGGCACTCGTCGAACGCACGGGCATCGATCCGGCGGTGATCGACGACGTGGTCATGGGTTGCGTGATGCAGGTCGGTGAACAGAGTCTGAACGTAGCCCGAAACGCCGTCTTGGCCGCGGGTTGGCCAGAGAGCGTTCCCGCCACGACGGTCGACCGACAATGTGGTTCGAGCCAGCAAGCCGCCCACTTTGCGGCCCAAGGTGTCATCTCGGGTGCGTATGACGTCGTCGTCGCCGCGGGCGTAGAAGTAATGACTCGGGTGCCGATGGGTTCGTCGATCGCCGCGGGCAAGTTCGGGTTTCCGTTCGGCAAAACCGTGCAGGCTCGTTATGCCGATGAAGGAGGTCTCGTCAACCAGGGCATTTCAGCCGAATTGATCGCCGAAAAATGGAAGATTTCCCGCGAAGACATGGATCGCTACGGTCTGCGGTCCCAAACCTTCGCTGCGCGCGCGACAAAAGAAGGACGATTTCAAAACGAGATCATCCCGACACTCGACGCCGAAGGCAAGGTGATGACCATCGACGAGGGAATTCGCGAGTCGACGCTCGAAAAACTTGCGACTTTGAAACCGGCCTATCGTCCGCTCGAAGAGGGCGGCAAGGTCACCGCGGGCAACTCGTCGCAAATCACCGATGGCGCAACCGCCGTGTTGATCATGTCCGAAGAGCGGGCCAAAAAGCTCGGTCTCAAACCGCGGGCGCGGTTCGTCAACTTCGCGCTTGCCGCCGAAAATCCGCGGTTCATGCTCACGGCGCCGATTCCGGCGACAAAGAAAGTTCTCGAGCGGGCGGGCCTGAAACTCGGCGACATCGATCTCGTCGAGATCAACGAGGCGTTTGCCTCGGTCGTCTTGGCGTGGGAAAAAGAAATGCACCCCGACATGGACAAAGTTAACGTCAACGGAGGGGCGATCGCGCTCGGGCATCCGTTGGGTGCTTCGGGCACGCGTTTGATGACCACCCTGCTCAACGAACTCGAGCGCACAGGTGGTCGTTACGGTCTGCAGACGATGTGCGAAGGCGGCGGTTTGGCCAACGCGACGATCATCGAGCGTCTGGGCTAGACAAAACTTCAGATACCGATGCTCGGTTCAATCATCTGGTTTGGGCTCGGGTTGGTGCTGCTCTGTTTCATCTGGAAAATCGGCCTCGGCATGCTGCGGGGAATGACATCGACGCTGCCACCCCCTCCGCCCTCGGGCGAGATGCGAAGAATCAACGTGCGCTATCGATGCTCGAGTTGTGGCACCGAATTGCGACTGACGATGGCGCCTGACCAAGATCCACCTCCACCCAAACATTGTTTGGAAGACATGGACCTGATCGCCCCGATCGACTGACCGAAAATCGTCAGTGATATTTCGTGGCGGTGTATAAACCGCCGAGCACCGCGAGCAGACCCGAGAACAAATACCAATTGTTGCGACCACCCGGCACGAAGCCGAGATAGTAAAGCAGAATCACCAGCGTGCCGAGCCCCAACAACGCGAACATCAAGATCGGAACCCAAGTCGGGCTCACGCGCTGCTCGCGCAAAACCGGTGGCGTATAGCGCGACGACGCCTCGGCGATGTTCTGTCCGTGCATCGAATGCGCGTCGGAGGTGTCAAGTCGATGCGTGGCGTGCACCCGGCCCGGCTGCGTGCCTTTCGGCGTGGTTCGACCACCCTTGCGACGCTTTTCGGCTGTCATGACCTCATCAAGTGTAGGGGGATTAACCAATTTGCATTTGTTCGATCATCAGGCAGGCTTGTGGCGATGAATCAAACGGCCGTTCGCATTTTGGTGCTCGACAATTACGACAGTTTCGTGTTCAACCTCGTGCAGTATCTCGGTCAGCAAGGGGTCGAGCCAATCGTCGTGCGCAACGACCAAATTTCCGTGCGTGAAGTTCTGGCGATGAAGCCCGACGGAATTTTGCTGTCGCCCGGCCCAGGGCAACCCACCGATGCGGGCGTAATGTGCGAATTGATTCGCAGTTGCGCCAATTCTTTCCCGATTTTCGGGGTGTGCCTAGGGCACCAGGCGATTGGCCATGCGTTCGGTGCTCAGATCGTGCGAGCACCCGAACTTCGGCACGGCAAAACATCAGAAATATCGCACGATCAAAACGGAGTCTTCAGAAACATAGAAAACCCGGTGGTGGCGACTCGATATCACTCGCTTGTAATCGATTCAAAGTCTTTCCCCGATCAACTTACAATCACAGCCACAACGAGCGATGGTTTAATCATGGGTGTTCGACACAAAAAACTCAGCGTCGAGGGCGTGCAGTTTCATCCCGAAAGCGTGTTGACGCGCCAGGGCCATGAAATGGTGGTCAACTTTGTCGAAATCTGTAGGTCGAGTCTTTGAAAAGATTTACGGGGTCGTCGCCGCGCGGCCGATTGTAAGCCTGATCACGAATCCGGGGTCGACGAGCGTGCCCGCATCGGTGCCTTGCGAAATCACTTTGCCGATGTTCGGGTCGGTAGCCGGCACATCTTGGTATTTCACGTCTGGCATAAGCCCCGCAGCGGCGAGCAGGGCCAACGCATCGGTCTCGGTCTGTCCTTCGATTTGGGGCACGGCTGTCTTGTTTCCGCCCGTCGAAACGAAAACCGAAATCGCCGCACCGGCGGGAGCCTGGGCGCCGATCGAAGGCTCGGTGCGAATGACGCGCCCCGTTTCGATGGTCGCGCTGGCTTCATTGATCAGCGTCACGACGAAGTTGTAGGGCGAAGCCTGCAACAATTGTTGTGCGGCGTTCGCAACTTGACCTTGCACGTTGGGTATCGTCGCCAATCCGAGCCCGCCTGAAACAATCACGGTGATCGCCGAGCCAGACCTGACCTGCGTATCGACCTTGGGTTCTTGCGAGAGAATCTGGTTCTCCGGCACCTTCGGATCATTGACGACTTCCTTGATCGACAGCACCAAACCGAGCGGAGCCAGAAGCGCCGTCGCTTCTTTGACGGTCAAGCCGCGCACGAGGGGCACGATCACGGGAGTGCTCGCAGGGTTATAGGTAATCGTGACTTGATCGCCATTTCGGGCGAGCACGCTCGGTGGCGGATCTTGCGAGTAGACAATGTCGTTGCCGACGCCGTCTTTTGCTGCCGCATAGGGAATCGGCACGAAACCGAGCGCGAGCAAAGTTTCGCTCGCCTCCTTGACCGTGAGTTCTCGCACATCGGGCACCGTTATCGAGACGTTGGTCGAGTTGCGAGTCAGGGTTTGATACAAAAACAGACCTCCCGCCAGCAAAACAATCGCCGCGAACAACGCACCGAATACGAACACCGCGGTTCGTTGCTGACCCCTGTCGTCGTACGGCGGATAACTGGACACTTCGCGCCTCGCTTCGGCCTTGTCGGGCGATATTTTTGGCATTTCGCGCGTCGCAACTTCTTCTTGTATTTGATCAACCAACGCCGAGACGGGCATTCCTTCGACGAACCTTCGCAGATCGTTGCGCACTTCATCGGCGCTCGAGTACCTGTCGTCTAGCGACTTGGCCATGCACTTCGTGACTATCGCCGCGAGCGCATCGGGCACGGCTGGCGCGCGGTCTTTGATTGCCGGCGCCGTCTCGTGCACCTGTTTATAGGCGATCGCCACCGCATTTTCACCCGTGAACGGCGCGACCCCGCTCAACATCTCGTACATCACGATCCCCAGCGAATAAATGTCGGTGCGTTGATCTGCGAAAACTCCCTGTGCTTGTTCGGGAGAAAAATATGTCGCGGTTCCCATCACCGCGCCGGTTTGGGTGAGTCCTTCTTCGACGCCGGCCCCGAGCGCGCGCGCGATTCCGAAGTCGGTAACTTTGACCTGACCCGTGGTGCTCACCAGAATGTTGCCGGGTTTGATGTCACGGTGCACGACGCCGCTCTGATGCGCCGAACTCAGCGCCGAAGCGACTTCGATCATCACGTCGCACACCTGCATCGGCGTCAAGGTGCCGCTTTGTTTCAAAATATCGGCCAATGTTCGGCCATTCACATATTCCATGGCGATGAAATACGTGTTGTTCACCTTGCCCCAGTCGTAGACGCCGACGATGTTCGGATGGTTCAGGTTTCCCGCCGCCTGCGCCTCTCGCCTGAATCGCTCGACGAACGCCGGGTCTGTCGCGAATTCTGCGAACAGCACTTTGACCGCCACGGGGCGATCCAACAGCAGGTCCTTGGCCTGAAAAATTTCCGCCATACCGCCGCGACCGATGCGTTTTTCAATTTCATAGCGATTGTTGATCACGGGTCGATTGTTTTCGCTCATGGTTTGGTCGCTTCGATCACGTCGCGAATCTGATTCACATAATCTCGGGCATCCGAACTCGATGAGAACCCTGGTTTGGCGAGAATTTCTTTCGATAACGCCGAACTCAAGTCTTTGCGGGTCAGCGTGCTGTCGGCCTCGATCGTCGGATTAATCCACAGGAAATTTTTGCCCCGATAAACGAGAACTCTCGCGTCAGATTTTGAATTCTCATAAGCGACGAAATATCCGCTGCGAAGATAGGAGGCGAGAAGGGTTGTGGCGATGGTGAATGCGCCCGCGATCGCGATGCCGATAGCGAGTCTTTTCACCAGCGATTTCCGGCCCCCGGGTCGTTTTGGTTTGGTGATCGACACCGGGTCGCTGGCGTCGGCGAGCACATCGACGACGATCACCGTGATGTTGTCTCGGCCCCCGTTCTGGTTGGCGAGTGCGACCAACTCATCGGCGACTTGTTGCGGGTCGACTTTCTGTCGCAGACATTTTTCGATCAGGTCGTCGGCGACTTCATCGACCAAACCGTCGCTGCACAGCAGGTAGCGGTCGCGGTCGACGATCGGCATTGTCCAGGTGTCGACGGCGACTTTCGGCTCGATACCCAAGGCGCGCGTCACGATGTTGCGCCGGACGTGGGTTCGAGCCTCTTCTTTGGTGATCAAACCTTCGCTGAGCAACTCTTGAACATACGAGTGATCGACGCTCACTTGCTTGAATTCGCCACCGCGCAACACATAGGTTCGAGAGTCGCCGATGTTGGCGATCGCAAGCGCGGCCTCGTTCTTCTCGTTGGTCGTGACGGCCAAAACCGTCAGCGTCGTACCCATTCCGCTTTGATCGGTCTGGTTGGCCGAAGCCTGAAAAATAGTGGTGTTGATCTGCTCGATCATCGTGGCCAGGTGGGCGGCGTCTGTGATTCCGTTTATCCTGGCATCATCCAACATTTTGATCGCCATTG
The DNA here is from genome assembly GCA_016871295.1 of Actinomycetota bacterium. Classification (GTDB taxonomy): domain Bacteria; phylum Actinomycetota; class Acidimicrobiia; order Acidimicrobiales; family Ilumatobacteraceae; genus BACL27. Next base: position 5,339 of record VFZD01000065.1, read on the forward strand.
CGCTGGCTACCTCGCCCGCGTTGTGACCGCCCATGCCGTCGGCGACCACGAACATCTTGTCTTTGGCCAGAAAAGAGTCTTCGTTTTGCACGCGCAGGGTCCCGGTGTCGCTCTTTGCACCGAATTTGATCTGCATCAGATGTCTATTCCCCTTGAAATGACGCTATTCATGAGATCTCGAAGCGGGCGCCCGATGTGCCAAAGAGCAGCTCGTCTCCATTGACCAGAAGTTGTTCGGTCTCAATTTTTCGCCCATTAATTTTGGTGCCGTTGGTGCTGCCCAAATCGAGAATCTTCCAGCCGTCGGCGGTTCGTCGCATTTGCGCGTGCTCACGACTCACGTTGCTGTCGTTGAAAACCACGCGACACGACGCTTGTCGCCCAATCTTCAGAGAGTCACCGTCGAGGGTTATGCGCTCAGAGTTATTCAACACCAATGAGGCAGAAACCAGCTGGGGGGTCGCAGAAATAATCGTCGTGGCGACTTGTTGATCAACATCAGATGCCGGTGGGGCGCTCGGTTTGGAAGAAATTTCAAATCGGCCCGTCTTGATCTGATCGTTGGTTTTCAGTGTGACGACGAATGGCGCATCATGTCTGACGCCGATCTTTTCGGCATGCTGGGTCGCCGCCTCGGCCAATTCGCGAACCAAATGTCTTTCGACCTCGGCAAAAACCTTGAGATCCACCGAGTTCATGGCGATTTCAAAGTGGGTATCGGCGACTGTAGACGGCTCAATCGAGTCGATTGTCGCGAGCAGTTCGCGTCCGATGTTGATCGGCCTGATTGTCGAGCCATTCAGACGCGCAAACATGCGACAATTCTACGCCCCGCAGGTATGTCCAACTGTTAGCGTTCATGTTCCACTCGGGCGAGTGGCGAAATGGCAGACGCGCTGGCTTCAGGTGCCAGTGTTCGCAAGGACGTGGGGGTTCAAGTCCCCCCTCGCCCACAAGAGTT
>VFZD01000066.1 GCA_016871295.1 Actinomycetota bacterium
AGCATGATCAACGCCCGATCCGAGACGCTGGCCGAGAAACCGAGTTTTCGAAATCTGATCGGCAAACATCGTTGCGTGCTGCCGATTCAGGGCTTTTATGAGTGGCAAAATCTGCCGACTGAGACAAAAAAACCGCGGAAGCAGGCGTTCTATATCTCGAGGGTCGATGCGCAGGTAATGACTTTGGCCGGTCTATGGACGACATGGAAGCAACCCGACTCATCTATTTTGAAAACCTGCACGATCATCACCACCGGAGCGAACACGGATTTGCGCGAGATTCATCATCGAATGCCCGTGGTGCTCGAAAAGTCCGGCGTCGATACGTGGTTGAGCGACTCGACAGAGGCCCCACTCGAGCTTCTCGTGCCGGCCGAAAACTCGGTGCTTCGTGCGGAGCCGACCTCGCGTCTCGAGCGTCGGGGCAAACCAGAGTCAGCGCAACTCGGCGATGATCCGAGCGGCCGCTTGTTCTAACTCGGCGCGCGGCACATTCGCTCGCGCATTGGCGAAGTTCAAGTCAGCCATCGAGTTGCTCGGTATGACATGCAAATGGCAGTGCGAAATCTCGTAACCGGCGATGACCAAGGCGATTCGCTCGCAACCAAAGGCCCGTTTTGTCGCCTCGCCGATCGTCTGGGCGACCTTGAACAAATGCCGATTCAAATCCTCGGAGAGGTCGGTCCATTGGTCGACTTCGGCAATCGGCACGACTAGCGAGTGGCCCGTGGTGATCGGATCAATCGTCATCAACACCGCGCATTTGTCGTCGCGATGAACGAAAGTTCCCGGAAGCTCCGAGTTGATGATTCGGGTGAAAATCGTTGATGCCACAGGGCAAGCGTAGGGCATCGGCCGAGTTGTACGCTCAAACAATGTCGTCGCCTCGCATCTTGACGGTGCCAAATCTGATCACATTGGTTCGCCTCTTGTGTCTGCCGGTTTTCCTGTGGGTTTTGTTCGGCTTGAACGACAGGGCGGGTGCTGCATGGTTGCTGGGCGGACTCGGGGCAACCGATTGGGTCGACGGTTGGGTGGCGAGGCGCTTCAACCAGCAGAGCACCTTCGGGAGCGTGTTCGACCCGAGCGTGGATCGGGGGCTGTTCATCGTCGGCGTTCTTGCGATCGGCATCGACCAGTCGATGCCGATTTGGTTGGCTGTCGCGGTCCTGGCGCGTGAAATCGCGGTCGCCGGTTCGATGGCGATTGCGACATTGTTCGGGATGCAACGCTTCGCCGTCAGCATCTGGGGCAAGCGATATACCTTCTTGTTGATGTTCGCCGTGCCGCTGATGCTGCTCGCCGCCGACAAGGGTCGCTATTGGCAACAGGTTCGTGTCGCCGCCTGGGTGTTCGCCGTGCCGGCTCTGGTCATGTCGTATCTCACGGCGTTGGCCTACATTCCGCAAATGCGAGAGAACCTGCGGATCGGTCGCGCATCACGGCAATAGCAGGCCACCGCTAGGTTTGTCTAGTGGTGGCTTTGAGTATTCGCGCAGGTCGGTGCTATTCGGTAGATGCCCTTGCCAAGGTCGTGTTCGTCGAGTCGGCGCGCACCGCTCGAAGATTCGACGCCGGGGGACCCGTGGCGAAATTGAAGGCTCGACAAGCGTGTCTGACTTGGATCCGCCACCGGCGGGAACAATCATCAAAACCAACAAAATGCTGGCTGAGGCCCGCGGTCAACTACATTCAGATGCATATGGCGACGGCTGGATTTTTGAAGTGCGGGTAGACGGCGATCGGAGTCTCGACGGTCCGCTCGACGCCGATTCGTATCGACGCTTAATCGAGGGTTGAGGGTTGATGACTTACGTATTCTGCAATGCGTGCGGGCATCGCAATCCGCCAAACTCGTCTTTTTGTTCGTCGTGCGGCGCAGTCTTAGACATCCCCGATGAGCGAACGATAGTCATCGCCCAAGTGGACCCGATGCAAGATTCGCCCGGTTCGCACGACAATGCGTCGATTCGGATGGGTGACGTTCGAGGGCATGGGGTCTTGGTGGTTCGTTCGGGTGAACTCACAGGCAGCCGGTTCACGCTGGACAAAGATGTGACGCAAATTGGCCGTCATTCAGACAGCGATATCTTGCTCGATGACATCACCGTCTCGCGCCGACACGCCGAAATCGTGAAGCGGGGTTCATCGCTTACTCTTCGCGACCTTGGGTCGCTGAACGGAAGCTATGTGAACCAAAATCGTGTCGACGAGACTGAGATCACGCACGGCGATGAGATCCAGGTGGGCAAATATCGAATGATCTTTTTCAGCAAAGCCGACATATTGTCGTGACAAAATCGATGACGAAATCGCGATGAGCACGGCCCGAGGATATTTGTCGATCGGCGAGGTTTTGGCGTTGCTGCTCGAAGAGTTTCCCGACGTCACCATTTCCAAAATTCGATTTCTTGAAAGTCAGGGCTTGATCGAACCAGAGCGCACCGCCTCGGGATACCGCAAGTTCTCGCAGGCGGAGGTCGAACGGCTCAAATTTATTTTGCGCGAACAAAAGGACAACTATTTGCCGCTCAAGGTAATTCGAACACGGCTCGAGGGCGACACGAACTCGGGCGAGATCACTGCGCCACGGGGGCTCGGGCACATTCCCGCACCCCGGGGTCAGGGACATCCGGCCGGCAACAAACGATTGGCGAAATCCGGCGACATCGGCAAAACTTTGCACAAGGATTCAAACTCGGCATCGGAAATCTCAGAGGAGCGGGGGCAACAGGCGAGTGAGCGATCCTACAATCGCGGCGAGGTGATCAAAGCCGCGGGCATCGACGAAGCAACCCTCGCTCAACTCGAGAAGTTCGGGATCGTAAAATCGAACCGAGTCGGCTCGACAGAATTGTTTGACGACGCCGATCTTCAGATACTTGAGGCGTCGGCGCAATTGATCAGGCTGGGCATCGAAGCCCGACATTTGAAGGCGTGGAGATCTGCGGCCGACCACGAGGTCTCGCTGTTTGAAAGCCGCGTCGTGCCCCTGATGCGCAAACGAAATCCGCAGGCCCGTAGACAGGCGGCGGAAATGTTCGCTGAGCTTGTCGACCAGGGATCCAAATTGCGCAGTGCATTGATCGCCGCGCAGGCCAACGATCACATCGAAAGGCGCTAATCAGGCGTTTGTCGGGTTTTTTGACCCCAGCGATACGCTGACGCCATGATCGAAATGCGTCTCGAAGGCATTCATCTCGAGATCCCGCAAAACGCGCCGGTGTTGATGTTGCGCGAGCAGGGTGGCGTGAAAAGGTTGATGCCGATCTATATCGGCGCACCCGAGGCGTCATCGATTCACTATGCGCTCGAGGGCTTGAGGCCCGACCGTCCTCTGACCCACGACCTGTTGATCAATGTCGTCGAGGCGCTCGATGCCCAACCCGTCAAATTGGTGATCACCAAAATTGAGGAGAATACATACTTCGCCGACCTGCACGTTCTGCAACTGGGCAAGGTCGTCAAAATCAGTTGTCGGCCCTCAGACGGCGTGGCGATCGCGGTTCGAGCCTGCATTCCGATCTATGTCGAAGATGACTTGCTTGACCAGGTGGGCAGAGTGGTCGTTGAAGATGCGCCGGAAAACGCCGAGGAGATTATCGATAATTTCCGCGATTTCATTGACTCGATCAAGCCCGAAGACTTTCAAAGTTGACATTTCCAAAACCGGGTTTGCACCGTAGCCTGACCCACGGGCGTTGAGGTTCGTTTTTTGGGGGTCGCCGTGGCGAAACAAAGTTTTAGTGGCAGTCAAGCGGCGCAAGTTGTCGGCATCACTTATCGCCAGCTCGACTATTGGGCGCGAACAAACTTGATTCGACCGTCACTAAGCGATGCCAAAGGCAGCGGCTCACGGCGTGTCTACGAATACCGAGATCTGCTCGAGTTGAAAGTGATCAAACAACTTTTGGATGCCGGCATTCGCCTCGAATCGGTGCGCGAGGTTTTCAACTATCTGCGGTCGCATGTCGACACCGACATCGCGGCGGCACACATCGTGATCAGCGGAAAAGCCGTGGTGCTTTGTCAGGGTGATCAATTGGTCGATGTCCTTCGCAACGGCCAGGGTGTGTTGAACGTTCTTCCTCTGGCCAACATCAAGTCCGATGTCGACTCGATGATCGTCAGCCTTGCCGACAAAAAGTCGTCGAAAGTTGTGCAGGGCAAGACTGCCTCACGATCTCAGATTGTTGCAATTTGAGAAAGGGGCAGCTCATGAACTCTTCTGAAGTCGCGTCGACGATCGCACCATTGCTTGGTTCGGTGGGCGCCAAGTACATGCTCGATCCTGAAACCATGGCTCACGGCGCTGCGGCGGGCTACCCGAACGGATTTGCGTACTACGTCGCCGGCAGGGGAGGCGTGCTCGGTGATGTCGACAGCGACGTCGTTTGTGCGGCGTTCATGTTTTTTGAAAAATCCCTGATCGACAAACTGTGGAAAGAGGGCATCGCCGTCGAGGGTGCGCGCGCGGCCGGGCGTCGATACATGCAGAGTTGCGATGCCTGGGGTGAAAAGAATCTGGCCAATATCGCAGATCTGGAAAAGTTCATCAGCCCCGCCGAGAAGCTGGTGGCGAGCGTCGATTCATCGGGTTTGTCGTTGTTCGCCGGTCTGCGCGCCGAGCCGTTGCCGACTCAACTGCCTGCGCGCGCGTATCGGTTGATCACCTTGTTGCGCGAACTGCGCGGCTGTGTGCACATCAGTGCCTGCGTCATTCATGGCATCAACGGGCTCGAGGCGACGCTGCTCGCCTCGGGCGGAGAGTTCAGCGCCAAGCTGCATGGCTGGCAGCCACCGTATGAAGACGTCGAACGGTTGCGACCCAACCGTGACGCGGCGGAAAAATCGACGAACGAGGCGATGGCCCGACTGATCGACAAGCACTTGTCGCCCAGTGAAATGAATCAACTCGCCGAACAAACCACCCGCATCACCGGTTCGCTCTAATTCAGTCGAGGGTGCCGTAGGCGCCGGCGTGGCCGGATTTGTTTTGGCCAAGGGCGGTCAGCACCGCGCTGTCAAGCGACTGGCCGAATACCTGAATTTTGTCATGATGAATTGCGTTGACGGTGCAATGCAATGAATCGGGGGGCGACTGGCGATCGACATACCAGCCGAGCCGGCCGAGTTCGTCGGCGACCGCGAAGATGTCGAGTCGCTGCGGATCCCGGGCCCCAAAGCAGAGGAGTGTCGTCTCGGGTTCGGCCCGGAGCACCAAATGCTCGGACTGCTCGATCATCGCCGCGAGTTGCAGGGTCGCTTCGCGGGCTTGTTTGGTCAGACGCAGATAACCGTCGTCACCGAGAAAGTTCATCACCGCCCAGGCACTCGCCATGCTTCCACCCGACTTGGTGCCCAAAACGCCCGAGGAGCCATATATGCCACCCAACCATTTGTCGGTGACAAAGCCCTGGAACGATCGCAGGTGCTTGTTGGCGTACATGATGATCGAGGCACCTTTGGATGTATATCCGAACTTGTGCAGATCGACCGAAATTGAACTCACACCCGAAACTTTGAGATTCCAAGGTCTGATCGTCTCGCCGAGGCGCTCGAGGTAGGCGAGCGTGACGCCACCCATGCATGCATCAACATGGCAATTGACACCGTGATCCGCGGCGATTTTGGCGATCGCCGAAACATCATCGACCACGCCTTGCGGATACTGGGGCGCCGAGCCGACGATCAGCACGGTGTTGTTGTCGGTTGCCGTGCGCATCGCCGGCACATCGGCCCGCCAATCGGCGAGCACGGCGACGCGCCGCAGTTCAACGCCGAAATAGGCGGCAGCCTTGTCGAACGCCGCGTGAGCCGATGTCGGCAGGACCATGTTTGGCTGACCGACCTTGCGCTCCTGCAGCAGACGATCGCGCGCCGACTTGACGGCCATCAAGATGCTCTCGGTGCCACCCGAGGTCATGTATCCCGCGGCATCTGCCGAGGCGCCGAGCCACGGCTTGGTCATATCCACGACATCGGCCTGTATTTGCCGCAAACTCGGGAACGCACCCGTGTTCAGGGCGTTCTCGCCACTAAACCGCCGGTAGGCCTCTTCAGCCACGGCCAGCACCTCGGGGCCGGCGTTGTAGGCGAGGCTGAAGGCTCGACCCTCACGCCAACGCACATCATCGCACCGCAGTGCCTCGAGGGCGTCAAAAACGGCGC
>VFZD01000067.1 GCA_016871295.1 Actinomycetota bacterium
ATTGGCACCCGCGAATCGAGCACGGCTTTGCCGATGACCTTGTCGACCGCATTGTGGCGCCCGATGTCCTCGCGCACGCAGTAGGCGTCGCCCGTCGAGTCGACCAAACCCGCCGCATGCAGGCCACCCGTGCGATCGAAGGTCGGCTGGGCGCGACGAATGATCTCGGGTAGCGACGTCAATATCTCCGCCGTCACAACCGGGCCGATGCCCGAGTCGATGCGACTGACATTTTGCGCCAACTGTTCGATCGAACTCGTGCCGCAAATGCCGCAACTCGCCGAGGTCACCATGCCTCGGCGAGAAAGCGCCTCGTCAAATGGCTTCGTCAAACTCACCGTCACGATATTGAACTGCTGTTCGGTCGAGTCAGGCAGTTGGCAGTAGCGCACCGACTTGACATCGGCCGGTCGACCGACCATACCCTCGGTAAACAGAAACCCGACCGCCAACTCGAAATCGTGTCCGGGGGTGCGCATCGTCACCGCCACCGGTTGCGCGCTCTGCTGAGGTGACTCGACTCGAATCTCCAGCGGCTCCTCGGTCACCAGCACATCGGGTTTGCTCGCCTGCGAACCGTCTTTGCGCACGGCAACGACCGACCAATTGGCGACCTTGCGACGCACGGCATCTGCGATATTTGCCACAGATAAACCTTACCAACGCCCTAGAAATAGCCGTTTTGTCGTCTGTCAGTTTTCGTTAGGCATGCCTAACTGTGCTTACATTGCTTCTGGCAATTTTACCAGGTTGCAACACAGCGACCGGAATGCCTGAAATACCTACCGGAGGACACAAATGGAAAAGCTTGTTACAAGCAATGACCAGTTGGTCTACAACGCGTTTTCTTTCGCCGTGGCAGCGATGGCAATCTCGTTTGTTTACTACCTAGTCTCACGAAGCCGAGTCTCGCCTGCCTACCGCAGCGCGGTGACAATGTCGGCGATGATTTGCGGTATCGCCGCTTATCACTATTGGCGAATGTTCAACAACTTCGCCGATGGAGCACCGTGGAACGAGGGTTACCGCTACGCCGACTGGTTGTTGACGGTTCCGCTACTGCTAGCCGAACTCGTCGTCGTCTCGGGCGTCGCAAGGGACAAGGCGAAAGGTCTGACAACAAAACTCGCAGTCGCGGCTTTGTTGATGATCGCCACCGGATACCCGGGTGAAACAGCCGCTGCCGGCAGCGATGCCAGCATGATTTGGTTCGTCATCTCGCTGGTGTTCTTTATCTACATTCTTTGGAACCTGTTTGCCGGCGAAGTCGGTCAGGCTCTTAAAGGTCAATCGGGTGCAATCGGCAGCAAGCTGAACAACCTTCGCTACATCTTGCTCGTCACTTGGGCGGTCTACCCGATCGCCTATCTGTTGGGCGACAACGAGAGTTTCTTGGCCAAGGCCTTTGATCTCTCGGCTGGTGACTCGGCGACACTTATCCAAGTCGGATACACCGTCGCCGACGTCTTGGCCAAGCCCGGTTATGGTCTTTTGATTTTGGGCGTCGCAATTGCGCGCTCGGAATCTGAGGGATACCGCGCCGCCTAGTTTCGAGTTTTCGAAATGATTGGGCCCCGGCTTCGGCCGGGGCTCTTTTATTTTGACCACTAATCTCAAGGGGCGATGTTGCGTGTCCACCACATACCTGGTCTCGCCATGGCGGTTGGGGTCGCCACCATTTCGTTCATCGTCGAAACGCTGGTAAAAAACAACACGGCGCTGGTCGTCTCACCGCTCGTCATCGCCGTCGTGCTCGGTGCGACACTGTCTAATTCTGGCCTCGTGCCCGAGGCATGCCGCATTGGTCTCGGGTTTTCGGCGCGCAACCTGTTGCGCCTCGGCATCGTCCTGCTCGGTCTGCAACTCTCGTTCACCAAGGCGCGCGAACTCGGCGTGCCGGGTCTGGCGCTGGTGATCACCGTTGTCGCAATAACTTTTTTGGGCACCCAGTGGCTCGGCAAAAAGATGGGCTTGTCGCCCGGTCTGAGCCTGCTCGTCGCCACCGGTTTTTCTATTTGTGGTGCCTCGGCGATCGCGGCGATGCGACCGGTCAGCGACGCCGATGATGAAGAGATGACATATGCAATCGCGCTCGTCACAATCTGTGGCACGATCGCGATTTTTTCGCTTCCCGCGGTCGGCAACCTGATCGGTTTCAGCGGTGCACAATTTGGCTCATGGGTCGGTGCGAGCGTGCATGATGTCGCCCAAACCGTGGCCACGGCGGCATCTGCGAATCAAGACGCCCAATTCGCCGCAATCGTTGTCAAACTCACCCGTGTGTTGTTGCTCGCACCACTGGTGGCCGTGGTTGGTCTTTCGTACCGTCGCAAACTAGGCCAAACTCGGACGACTCGGCATGCCGACTCGCGCGCCAAGGCTCCGCCCGCGATCCCAATTTTTGTTCTCGGCTTCGTCGCCGCCGTCACGATCAACTCTGTTTTTGACTTGCCGACCGACTTGCTTAGCGACGCAAAATGGGCCGAAAAATCGCTGCTCGCATGTGCTTTGGCCAGCCTCGGTACCGGGGTCGACTTGCGCAAACTTCGCCGTGTGGGCTCGCGACCGCTTCTGTTGGGTCTTGTCTCGTGGTTGCTCATCGCGACCATCTCGGCCGTGGGCGTGAAACTGCTGAAAATCGTCTAGCAGTCGATCGGTTCGAGTTCGCCCGTGCCGACGTTGTAGATCGCCCCGGCGACTTTCAGATTTTTCGGCAGCAGCGCGTAGTTGCGGATACTCGCCACATCTTCGGCCAGCGACGCGCGCTGGTCGTTCACCGTGCGAAAAGCGATGCCGCGAGTATCGACACCGTGCCGTTCTTTGATGGTTTGGTGAATCGACTCCTCATCGCCACCAGCCATGCGGCAATCGGTGTGCGGCATCACCAATACTCGATCTACTGCCAGCAAGTATGAAGCCAAAACCAGGGTTCGCAATACGTCGTCGGTCACGCGCGCACCCGCATTTCTGAGAATCTTCGCGTCGCCCGCCCGCATGCCGACGATCGCCAACGGGTTGATCCGCGAGTCGATACAGGTCACGATCGCCAAACCCTTGCGGGCCGTGCCAGTCAGATGTTCGTCTTTGAACGAAGCCACAAACACCGAGTTTGCCGCCAGAACGTCGGCAAATTCTGCCGTCGGAAATCTCGTCGGGAACTCGGCCACACCATGACGCTACCCACTCGGCAAAAGTGAACAAACTAGATTTGTCGGGTGCGAAACAACCAGCGAATTCTCGGCATGATTTTGGTGATGATGTCGAGCCTGGGTTTCTCGATTGGTCCGACGCTGGCAAAATACGCCTACGACGCGGGCGCGAACCCCCTCGGCGTGATGACGACCAGGTTCACCATCGCCAGCCTGTTCATGCTGCTCGTGCGACAAGTCATGTTGCGCGGCGCACCGATACCGAAACCCGGTTTGATGCTCGAGATGTTCGCGGTTGGTGCACTCGGAATAACCACGGTGTCGTTCACCTATTTTTTGGCGATTGAAACCATCGATACGGGTTTGGCGATCGTCATTTGGTATTGCAACCCGCTCGTGGTCGTGTTTCTGTATTGGATTTTCTACAAACGGCGACCGTCGCGCAACATCAACATCTCGCTGTTTTTCACGATTACCGGCATCGCCATCACGACCGGGCAGGTCAAGGGCGGTTCGAACGGGGCGATTGCGCTCGTTTTGATATCGGCGTTCCTGTTCGCTCTTTATCTGCTCGGCCTGGCCAACGTCCTCAAAAAAATCGACTTGTTATCGGGCGTCACCTTCATCAACGTCGGGGCGATGTTGGGATACTGGCTTGTCAGTGCGACCCTGCCGTTTGGTTTGACCGTCGAATTTCCGGCGAATGTGGCGAGTTGGTCGTATATCGCGGCGTTCGGCCTGTTCGGCACGGTGGTGCCCTTCATGTTTTCTTTTGCGGGCATGAAGCGGGTCGGACCGAGCCTTCTCTCGGTGATCACGACCATCGAACCTGTTCTGGCGATAATCATGGGCATCATCTTTCTCGGCGAGCCCGTCACGACGCAACGGGTCATCGGTGCGACATTCGTTATCGGCGCCCTGATCGCATTGACTCTGCTCGAGAACCGCGACGAGGCGAAAGTTCAAGCATGAACTTTTGCGCGCCGAGCCTCGTGCGAGTTTTCGGCGTCAGCCGAAGGGCGGAGCTGGAACGTATTGCACGATCGGCTGACCGGCCATCACCGTCCACTGCGAACCAGGAATCCGCTCGCTGAGCGCACGCATCGCCAAATCACCCGCCACCGAAACCTCGAGAACTCCCATGCTGAAGGTTTTGGCGTACTCTCGCGCAAGTTCGCTGACCAACGGCGTATCGACGAAACCCGGGCACAGGGCGCTGATGCACACCCCGTGGGGTTCGAGCGCGGGCCCCAATGACTTGACCAGGCCGACCATGCCGTGTTTCGTCAGACCATAAATCGGATCGGGGGCGATCGCGATAATGCCCGCCAGCGAGGCGGTCACGAGAATGTGGCCCGTCTTTCTCGCGACCATCGTCGGTATCACCGCCCGGGCGCCGAACACGACGCCGTCGACATTGATTCGCATGATGCGTTCATAGGCGTCGTTGTCGACCTTTTCCAACGGATAATTCGAGGTGCTGCCGATCACGTTTTGATGGGTCGAAACTCCCGCGTTCAAACAGACGATGTCGAAAGGTTCGGAGTTTGCGATGAGTTGATTCCAGGCGTCCGAGTCGGTGACATCCAGATGCGCGAATTCGCCGCCGATTTCAATCGCAACTTGTTTGCCATCGGCGTCGTTGACATCGGCGACAACCACACTGGCACCCTCGCGCGTGAATCGTCGCGCCATTTCGGCACCGATGCCGCTTGCGCCACCCGTGACCAGCGCCCTCTGCCCCGCCAACTGCCCCGACATCGCGCCAAGCCTACGCTTTCACCCGAGTTTCACCCAGCCGCCGACGAGACCGCTCATGAAACCGCCGTCGACCTGAACATCTGTGGCGTTGAGCCACTCGAGGTTCGGGTCGGACAAAAACAGAATCACCCGGGCGATATCGGTGGCTGTCGCATTGCGACCCGTCTCTCGAGTCACCAGATCCAAAAGTGGGCCGATCGATTCGCGAAAATCTTTGAGAATCGGCGTCTGCACCGGCCCCGGGCTGACGGTGTTGACGCGCACCCCGCGCTCGCGCAACCACTTGCCCTGCTGCTTGGCCAAAACGACGACGCATTCTTTCGAAAAGTCGTATGCCCGTTTGCCATCCATCGGGTGATCGCGCACCCACGCCACCCCCGACTCGTAATCGGCCGTGGCCAACAATCGTTGAACCTCTTCGAGATGCGACGCCCACTGCGCCCCGGCGATCGAAGCCACATGGGTGATCGATCCGCCGCGGCGAATGCGGTCGATCAACAATTCGCTCAACATTCGCAGGCCCAGAAAATTCACGCGCAAAACGATTTCCGGATCGACCGTGCCCGGCACACCCGCGATGTTCAACAGCGTGTCGATCTCGCCGTCGATC
>VFZD01000068.1 GCA_016871295.1 Actinomycetota bacterium
GTCGGCGAGCACGAACGGCACCGAGTGCGCGTATTTCTCGAATTCCATCTTTCGGGGCTTCGTCGGTTTTGGTGGCATTTTGTCTCTCGTTTCGTGTTTTCGATGCTGGTATCAAAAAGAAAACCCCCTGGGCCTTTTGGCTCAGAGGGTGCGGCGGCAGTGATATGTGACTGCGCCGTTACGTAAGTAGAAGCTCGTTTCGTGTAATCATCGGCTTCAGTTTAACTTGCCCGACGGCGAATCAACTCGGGGTCGGCGTGAGAAAGTTTCTGAATTGCCAGGGGTCGGTCGGGTCGATTCGGCCCGTGTTGCCAAAGCCCGGGAACAAGTCATTGCGGGTTTTCAACGGGTCCCAGTCGGTGGGCGCGCTGTAGATCTCACCGATATACGGGCGGGCATCGGCGAGCACCGACTTCCACGGCAGATCGTCGGGCACGCACACGCCCTCGTTCGGGCTGGCGATCATCCATTTCACGGCGGCGATCACCGAACCGGCGACCTGCAGAGTCGTTGCGTTTTGACCGGCCACGATCGAACGAGTCTCGTCTATCGAAAGTCGGCTTCCCGTCCACCAGCCGGTGTAGTCATGACCGAGCAGCAAAACACCGAGTTCGTCGCGACCAGAGATGATCTCGTCGTTCATGATCCGCTCTTTGGGCTGCTTTTGCCAATTTCGCATGCGCAGTTCGAGCACGCTGTTGATCGCCTCGTTTGCCGGGCAATACGAATAATGCACAGTGGGACGATAAATCGCCTTGCCTGAATCGTCGCGCACCGTCAGGTGATTGCTCATCGTGTAACTCTCGCCATGACGAATGATCATGCCGAGTATTTCACCGCTCGGCACCCACGATCGCACCCACGACTCCATGCCGGGTTGGGCCAGACAAATTTGATTGCACGGACCATCATCGGCGTGCACATGCGCGTTCGCGGGCATCCACCGTTCGTGCGTGCCCCAACCTATTTCGGCGGGGGCGACACCTTCTTCATAGAAGCCAATAATCGACCAGGTGTTGACGAACTCGTTCAGCTCTTTCGGTTGGTTGCTGATTTGCGTGTCACGCTCGCTGATATGAATCACCCGTGTGCCCGTGAGCATCGCCAATTGGTTGAAGCCTTCGTTAGCCAGGGCCGACTCGATCGCGCTTTGTCGCGAACCGGCGCGATCCTCGCTCAATATCTTGTTCGAGATTTCGAACAACGCCTGTTTCGCAAAGTGCGAAACCAAGCCCGGATTCGCGCCGTGCTCGACAACACCGCTGGGCCCGTTGTTCGAACCCCATCGGGCGATCATCTTTCGAATCGATTGATGTCGCACATAAAGCGTGCGATCCAGTGGATTCGTCGCCACCATGTCGTAGTAAGGGTCCCAAAGTTCGACCGATGTGTTGAGATATCGAACACCGCGATTGTGGCACCACTCGAGAATTGTCGGACTGTCGATGTCCCAGGCGAGGTCGAGCAAGATGTCGCCGGCCGACAGTTGTGGCGACAAAATTGCGTCGAGATTTTCTCGGGTGACCTGACCGATCTCGTAACTGGCACCCTGTTTGATCGCATCGGCAACGCGTGGTCGGTTGTCGACAAAGTCGAGGATCGAAAGCGAACTGGGTTTGATCTTCAGGTCACGCAACAGCAGTGGAATCACGCACTGCGCCACAGAACCACAACCCAGAACAAGCACCCGATTCGGGTGCGCTTGAGCGTTCACGCGTATCGCGGGGCGGAATCGTCTTTGCCAGCGTTTAGAAGTGTTTCAAGAGATGCTTCGAAGACTGCCTCGGATGGAACCAACAATTTTTGCCAGTCATAGACGATGCCTTTGCGCCCGGTGAAGAGCGGCTCGTCGAGAACTGATTCGCCTAAGTTTTGTTGTGACACAATTTTTGACCTTACTCACATCATCTGAATTTGTCTACTGTCTGAGTGGTCAGCCGAAACTGACTCCTGAGTCAGCGAACTCGACTTGGTAGCGTGTGAGTTCAAATGTCTGACCCCAAATCGCGGCGTCGCGGACCAAAACACAAGTCAAGCGATCGGGCCACGGGCGATATCGGCGCCAACACCAGCCTTCGTCCGCCCGTGCCGACACCGACCGAGTTTGCGCGTCTCGGGGTCAGCGACCGCGTCGACGCGGGCCTGGCGAGCGCGGGGTTTGCGGCACCATTTGCGATCCAAACGGAGGCGATTCCGGTGGCCTTGACCGGGGTAGACCTTTGCGGTCGGGCCCGAACGGGCTCGGGCAAGACGCTGGCTTTCGGCGTGCCGATGATCGAGCGCGCAATCCGCACGGCCAAGGCCGAACCCAAAAAGCCCCGCGGTGTCGTGCTTGTGCCGACCCGCGAACTTGCCGTGCAGGTGACCGATGTGCTCTCGCCGATCGCCAAAAGTTGTGGCGTGCGGGTCGTCGCCGTTTACGGCGGCGCGGCACGCGACAAACAGGTCGAACAACTTTTCTCGGGCGTCGAAATCATCGTCGCCACTCCGTTGCGTCTCATCGACCTGATGAAAGAAGGTGAGGCAAACTTGGGCAGTGTCGAGATCATGGTTCTCGACGAGGCAGACCGCATGGCCGACGAAGGCTTCATGCCCCAGGTCGAATGGATTCTGCGGCATGTCACAAAAGAGCATCAGACGATGCTCTTCTCGGCGACTCTCGACGGTCAGGTCGCCACGCTCGTCAAGCGTTATATGAATTCGCCGCAAGAAGTCAGCATCGACGCACCGACCGACACGGTTGGCACGATGCGCCATCTTTTCTTGGGCGTTCACCACATGGACAAAAATCGGGTGATCGCCGTCATGGCCCGCAATGGTGGTCAGACCGTGGTTTTCTGCGACACCAAGCGCACCTGCGACAAGGTCGCCGACGATCTCGCCAAACTGGGCGAAAAAGTTTCGCCTCTGCATGGCGACATGGCGCAAGGCGCACGCGAACGATCATTGCGAAGGTTCGCCCGGCGCGAACTCAACATATTGGTCTGCACCGATGTCGCTGCGCGAGGCATCGACATCGACGATGTCGGCATCGTCGTGCACTATGTGCCGCCACTCGAGGTGAAAACGTATCTGCATCGTTCGGGGCGAACCGCACGGGCGGGCAAAGACGGTTGGGCGGTCACGTTGGCCGAATACAACCAGCACACGACATGTCGCATCATTCAGCGTGGGCTTCGACTCGCGACCCAGGCTCCGATCGAGGTTTTTTCGACCGACAAGCGACTCGTCGATCTGGCTTCTTTTCTAAAGACCGGCTAAAACCAACTCGGCCGGGTTTTTTCGAAATCGGCGATCGCCGCTTCGAATTGAAGGGAAATTGCGATGTCGTCGAGCCCGTTGAGCAGTCGATCTTGGGTGTCGGCGTTCATCGCGAAATTTTTGCTCAAACCTCTGCTCGGCACTTCGACGAGCAGGCGTTCGACATCCACCGTGATTTCTGTTTGTGGGTCGGCTTCGATGATTTGCCAGAGTTTGTGCACGATGTCTTCGCCGACTTCGACCGCGACGAGGCCATTCTTTGCGCAATTGTTGCGAAAGATGTCGCTGAAACTCGGCGCGATTACGGCGTCGAATCCACCTTGTTGAATCGCCCACACGGCGTGTTCGCGCGATGAGCCAACGCCAAAACTTTTTCCCGCCACGAGAATCGAACCACCCGCGAATCGCTCGTCGTTGAGCACGAAATTTCGATCGTCGCGCCAGGTCGAGAACAGACCCTTTTCGAAGCCCGTGCGTTCGACGCGCTTCAACCATTCGGCAGGAATTATCTGGTCAGTATCCACGTCACTGCGCCTCAATGGCACTCCTCGACCCGAGATCACGCGAACGGCTTTCATTTCAAGTCCTCGGGGGCGGCGAAGTGGCCGGCGATCGCGGTCGCGGCGGCGACGCTGGGCGAAACGAGATGGGTTCGACCACCTCTGCCTTGGCGCCCTTCGAAGTTGCGGTTCGAGGTGCTGGCGGCACGTTCTTGCGGAGCCAACTTGTCGGGGTTCATCCCCAGGCACATCGAACAACCGGGCTCGCGCCAATCGATGCCGGCATCGATGAAAATCTTGTCGAGACCCTCGGCCTGGGCCTGAAGTTTGACGGCGTGGCTGCCCGGCACGACCATCGCCCGCTTCACCGAAACTTTTCGTCCACGCACCACTTGGGCGACTTGGCGCAGGTCTTCGATGCGCGAGTTCGTGCACGAGCCGATGAACACCGTGTCGACCTTGATGTCGCGAATCTTGGTGCCCGCGGTCAAACCCATGTAATCGAGGGCTCGGGACACGCCGTCGCGCTCGGTTGGGTCGGCAAAATCGGACGGTTGGGGCACCCGACCGTCGAGGGTCGCGACCTGGCCGGGGTTCGTGCCCCAAGTTACATGCGGGGAGAGTTTGCTCGCGTCGATCACGACTTCTTTGTCGAATACCGCGCCGTCGTCGGTGCGCAGGGTCTGCCAGTCGGCCATCGCCGCGTCGAACTCGGCGCCGGTGGGCGCGAATTCGCGGCCGCGCAAATAGTTGAAGGTGGTTTCATCCGGTGCGACCAGACCGGCCCGCGCGCCCGCCTCGATCGACATGTTGCAGATAGTCATTCGACCTTCCATCGACAGCGCTCGAATCGCCGCGCCGCGATATTCGATCACATGACCGATGCCGCCGCCCGTGCCGATCTTGCCGATGATCGCCAGGATCATGTCTTTGGCGGTGACGCCGTTCGGGGCCCGACCATCGACCGTGACGCTCATCCATTTGGGTCGGGCCTGGGGCAAAGTCTGCGTGGCCAAAACATGTTCGACCTCGCTCGTGCCGATGCCGAACGCGAGCGCGCCGAATGCGCCGTGCGTCGCCGTGTGGCTGTCGCCGCAAACGATCGTCATGCCGGGCAAAGTGCGACCCTGCTCGGGGCCGATTACGTGCACGATGCCCTGACCCGCGTTGCCCATCTCATAGAGGGTGATCTTGAATTCTTTGGCGTTGTTGCGAAGCACCTCGATTTGCTTGGCCGAGATCGGGTCGGCGATCGGCAAGTGGATGTTTTCGGTCGGGACGTTGTGGTCTTCGGTCGCCACCGTGAGGTCGGGGCGTCGCACCGTGCGTTGGGCCAGGCGCAGACCGTCGAATGCCTGCGGGCTCGTGACCTCATGAACAAGGTGCAGGTCGATATACAAAAGGTCTGGTTGGTTCGCCCCCGAGGTCACGACATGGCGATCCCAAATCTTTTGCGCCAGTGTTTTGGGTTGCGAACTCACCGTTCTATTCTGCC
>VFZD01000069.1 GCA_016871295.1 Actinomycetota bacterium
TAACAACACGGTTTGGCGCACCTCAGAAGTGGCGTCAAGTTGCTTAGGCCGAAATGCGCCGGCCACTTGAGGCGTCAAACGCGTGGAGCGACCCGGGTTTGGCGCGCAGCGAGACACTTGAACCGCCCCTAATGTTCGAGAGGCCGGGCGCACGGGCAACAACGCGCTGCCTGTTCGTCGTCTCGAACACGCAGTGCAAATACGAGTCGCTGCCGAGTTCTTCGACGAACTCGACGATGCCATCTTTGCCGTCGCCCGACACTTCGAGCCCCTCGGGTCGCACGCCGACGATCACTTTTGACGGCGAACCAGTGATCGCGACGCTCTGACCGGCGAAAGAAACTGATCCGTTTGTCGGGACACAATCGATCAGGTTCATCGCCGGTGAACCGATAAAGCCGGCAACGAACAGATTCACAGGTTTGGAGAACAATTCCTTCGGCGGAGCCACCTGTTGCAGGACGCCATCTTTCTGCACCGCGATGCGTTGACCCATCGTCATCGCCTCGACTTGGTCGTGGGTGACATAAATAGTGGTGACACCGAGTTGGCGCTGCAGTTCGGCGACCTGGGTTCGTGTCTGCACGCGCAGTTTGGCGTCGAGGTTGGAGAGTGGCTCGTCCATGAGGAAGACCTCCGGTTTGCGCACAATGGCGCGCCCCATCGCGACACGTTGGCGCTGTCCGCCGGAGAGTTTGGCTGGTTTGCGCTCGAGCAGTTCGGACAAATCGAGCATGCGCGCAGTTTCTTCGACACGCCGTTTGACTTCTGCGGCGTTGACTTTGTTGATCTTCAAGTTGAAACCGATGTTTTCTGCCACGGTCATGTGCGGATACAGCGCATAATTCTGAAACACCATCGCGATATTGCGGTCTTTGGGTGCAAGATCGGTGACATCGCGGTCGCCGATGCTGATCGAACCAGAGTCAACCGACTCGAGACCTGCAATCATGCGCAACATCGTGGACTTGCCGCAGCCCGACGGCCCGACAAGCACGAGAAACTCGCCGTCTTTGACGTGCAAGTCAACGGCATCAACGGCCGGACGGTTCATGCCCACAAATTGGCGAGTGGCCTTTGTGAGTTGCACTGACGACATGTTGTCTCCGTTCGTTATCTCTGATTAGTTATCGCCGACTCGAATTTGGTGAGTGTGGTCCTGCATCGAGATCTGTCGAGTCGATCTGTGCGTCGACAATTCGCAGGTTGCGACATTCGCGTTTCAAAACGCTTCGCGCATCGTGACGCAGTGACGAATCGGTGATCACCATCGCGGCATCCGAGAGGGGCATGATCGTGCACAAGCCGTTGAGATTCCATTTCGAGTGGTCGGCGAGCACCACGACATCACTCGTCGTGGCGGCGAAAGCGCGGTTTGTTTCGGCTTCGGCAATGTTTGGCGTCGTGAAACCCTTGACCGACATGCCATGCACCCCCATGAACACAAAGTCGAGTTGCAACTGAGAGAGCGTCTGCACCGCGGTCGGGCCGACCAGCGCGTCGCTCGGCGTGTGGGTTCCGCCGATCAAAAGAACCGTGCGGTCGACACGAGGAAACTGGTGCAGATACTCGGCGATATGAATGCAATTGGTGACCACCGTGAGATCGACCACATCGAGCAGCGACATCGCCATGTGAAAAGTCGTGGTGCCGGCGGTAAGACCAATCGAGGTGCCGGCGCGCACTAGGCCGGCCGCGGTGCGACCGATCGCAATTTTCTCTTCACGGTTTCGTAGCGACTTTGTGTCGAAACCCGGCTCAAATGCGCTGCGGTCGTCGCGCAATGTGGCGCCGCCGTGCACCTTGTCGAGCACCCTCAATTCAGAAAGCACGTCGAGGTCGCGCCGAACCGTCATCTCCGATACATCGAGCAGCGCGGCCAGATCACCGACGCGCACAGCACCATGGAGACGAAGTTGTGCGGTGATGAGCTCGTGGCGTTGGGCGGCCAGGGCGCGCACCGTTTGACCGGTGATATCGGTGGGTCGTCGATCGAGATCAGTCACGGGACCCCAGCATGGCACAAGGGCGACGTTTCTCACAAAAACGAACAATTCGAATGTGCGAATCCGCTTGGAGAGCCTGTTTTCGCCAAACAAGTGTATTGATTGTTTTCGAGGTGGGTTATCCAAACATGCAATCTCACGGAAAAACACAGAAGTGCACAGCACATTTTGACAAACGCCCTTGCTTTTGCCAAACTACCGCTATAACGACAACTCGTCGTGGCTCACACGACGACTAACGAACACGGGGGAAAACAAGTGTCAGTAGACAATACAGTAATTCGAGATTCCGATTTAGGGTCTCGCTTTAATCGTCGTCAATTCATCGCCGGTGCGGCCGGCATGGCCGGAGTTGCGGGTTTGGGTTCATTGCTCACCTCGTGTGGCAGTGGAGAAGTCGGCCCGCTCAGTTTCGGTGCGCGCACAGTCGATGAATCGCCGACAAAGCAATTGAAGGCACTAGTCGCGGCATACGAGGCGAAGACCGGCAACAAGGTCACCTACAACGCGACCGAGTCGAACGCCTTCCAGAACAACTTGTCGCAATATCTGCAGGGAACACCAGATGATGCGTTCCAGTGGATGGCCGGTTACCGAATGCAATTCTTCGCCCAGCAAGATTTGCTCGTCGACCTCTCGAGCGTTTGGAAAAAGATCGGCGACCAGTATGCCGAGTCGTACAAGATCGCCTCGACAGGTCTCGACGGCAAGCAATACTTCATTCCACAGTCCTGGTACCCGTGGGGCTTGCACTTCCGCAAGTCGATGCTCGCCGACCTCGGCATTGATCCCGACGGCATTTACAACTGGGACGACTTCCTGAAGATGCTCGACGGCATGAAAAAGAAAGGTCTCGTCGGATTCGCGGCCGCCGACAAGGGCGGTTGGGAAGCGATGGGCACCTTCGACGTCATCAACGCGCGCGTCAACGGCTACCAGTATCACGTCGACCTGATGGCCGGTCGTGAGAAGTGGACCGATGCGCGCACGGCAAAAGTGTTCGAGTACTGGGAGCAATTGATTCCGTACATGAACGAGAACGTGCTCGACCTCGAGTGGGACGGCGCGATGCAGTTGCTGCTGCAGCGCAAAGCCGGCGCCATGCTCATGGGTTCGTGGTTCGGCGGAAACTTCAAAGAACAGTCAGACGCCGACTATGAAGACCTCTGGATTATTCCGTTCCCGGAGATCAACCCCGAGCACAAGCGCGACTCGATCGACGCGCCGATTGACGGCTTCTGTGCCGCCAAGAACGGCTCGAACAACGACGGTGGCAAAGACTTCCTCGCCTTTGCGGGCGATATGGAAGGCGTGCAGGCGATGCTCGACACCGGCGTGCCGATGACATCGGCCAACAAGGGTCAGGACACGTCGACCTACGACGCCTTCCAGACCCAGCAGCTGGCGGTCATGGGCGAGGCGAAATACATCATGCAATTCCTTGATCGTGACACTCGCCCTGACTTCGCCGGACCAGTAGTGGGCCCGGCGTTGCAGAGTTGGTTCAAGAACCCGAAGGATGTCAACAAGATCCTCGAGAGCCTTCAGTCGCAGTGGGACGCGCTTCCGCCGCTCTGATATAGAATCGGCAGCGTCGCTTAGTTTCCGCAACGCGGCCTGATCGGATCATGAGTTCGTCGGCGACGAGACCAGTGCGTTCTCGTCGCCGACGCGCTTTTTCTCGGGGAGATCGGCTGACCCTCGGTTTGTTCGTCGGTGTGCCGACGCTCCTGCATCTGCTGTTGGTGTGGATACCTGCGATTCTCACCATCGTTTTGTCTTTCACGTACTGGACGGGCATCAGATTCGGCGACATCAAGTGGGCGGGTGTCGCCAACTACACCAACATCTTCACCAAGACGCCGGCATTTTACGATGCTTTGCGCAACAACGTGATCTGGTTGGTGTGGTTCGCCCTGCTCGCCACACCTGCCGGCGTGCTGTTGGCCTACCAAATTGATCGCCACATTCGCGGTCACCGCTTCTATCAGTCGGCGTACTACTTTCCGGTCGTTCTGTCGCTCGCTGTCACCGGAATCATCTGGAATTTCATGCTGCGCTCGGATGGCTTCATCAACGGCATTCTTGGTCGTGACATCGACAATGCGATTTCTTTTTTCGGAAATTACGACATAAATATCTATGTGATCATGGTGATCGCCTCGTGGCGGCACGTCGGCTACATCATGCTGTTGTACCTGGCCGGCTTGAAAGCGATCGACCCCACTCTGCGCGAGGCGTCAGCCATAGATGGTGCCACCGAATGGGAGACATTCCGCAAGGTGATTTTGCCGGTGATGCGACCGGTGAACGTGATCATCGTGGTGATCACAATCATCGAGTCTCTTCGCGCGTTCGACATCATTTATGTGATCTACGGCACGAGTGCCGGTCTGCCGATTCTCGGCGTACTCGTCTTTCAGAACATCGCCGGCGAGGGCGCGTCTATGAAGGGTGCGGCATACGCCGTGTTGCTGTTCGTGCTGTCGATAGGCCCAATCATCGCCTATCTGCGACAGCAATTTCGCGAGGATGTGTCATGACGCGCGACATGCGAGGTGACTCGTGACCGTCGTGGCGCGCGGTAGAGCACAGATAGCAAAGGACCGCGTCATCTCGGCGTTCATCGGTGTCTTCGCTTTGTTGTGGCTGTTCCCGATCGGCTGGACGCTTTGGAGTTCGTTTCGACCATACAAAGAGATTCGTGCCCGCGGAACCTTCTCGATACCCGAGCGTTTCGGGCTGTTCAACTACACCGACGCAATCGACCGTATGGAACTGCCGACGTATTTGTGGAACTCGTTCATCATCACGGTGCCGGCGGTGTTTCTCACGCTGTTGTTCGGCAGTCTGACCGCCTTCGTTGTCTCGCGCTATTCGTTCAAGTTCAATGTCGGCATGTTGCTGTTGTTTACCGCTGGCAACCTGCTGCCGGCGCAGCTCGTGTTCATCCCTGTGTTCAAGATGTATCTCAACATCGGCGACCTGGTCGGTGACCGCCGGTTTCTTTTCGACTCACCGTGGGGTGTGGTGCTCATCCACGTGGCGTTTCAAATGGGGTTCGCCACATTCGT
>VFZD01000070.1 GCA_016871295.1 Actinomycetota bacterium
AATTGAAGCCGCGAGAAGTCGACCCCGACCAAATTCGCGAATTGACACTGGGTCAATCGAATACACAGCGTGTCCAACACCGTGGTCGTCGTCGGCGGCACCGTAGTCGTGGTCGTCGTCGAAGTTGTCGTGCTCGTCGTCGTCGTCGAAGTTGTCGTGCTCGTCGTGCTAGATGTTTCTGTCGTGCCTGCCGTGATTATCGGCACAGTCGTCTCAATAGCGGCCGATGTCTCGGTGGCATATTGTGATGCCGACTGCGCACCGCATGCCGTCAGCGAAGCACAAAGCAAAAACACCAGAACTTTGGCCAGTTTCACGCCTTAACCTTAGTTGCGCGCGGCGCACCAAAAAGTGAGGCAGACTAGATGAACATGATTTCAGTGCTTCAACAGTTGATTGTCGCCGCAAAACAAACCGAGGAAGAGTCTGGGCTCACCAGGTTCTTGACGAAGCCGGTCATCGCCGGGCTCGTCGTCGTAGGCTGTTTCATCTTCACGCGAATCTCGTATGCGATTCTGCTCGCAATCGTCAAACGAATCGCCGACCGAACAGCGACCAATGCCGCACGATGGTGGCGCAACAGCGTGCGCCGGGTCGGTGCTGAAACCGTCGAAGGCAGTGAGCACCGTCGTCGACAGAGAATCGACGCCGCCACGCGAATGCTGCACCACCTGATCAGCCTCGGTGCATGGATCATCACCTTGATCGCGGTTTTCAACATTCTCGACCTGAACGCCGCTTTCTTTTTGTCTAGCGCCGGTTTTCTCGGCGCGGGTCTGGCCGTCGGTGGCCAGCACCGTGTGAACGATTACCTCACGGGCCTCGCCATCTTGCTCGAAGATCGGTACGGCGTCGGCGACGAGATCGAGGCCGAACTCGGCTGGACAAAGCCAGTTCATGGCTTTGTCGAACACGTCGGCATCGTCACCACCCGCCTACGCGATGGTGTGAGCACCGTTCACATACCCCACAGTTCGCTTTCTAGCGTGCGCAACTTGAGTCAAGAGCCGGTGGTCACCAAACTGGAAATGAACATCGCCATCGGCAACGCCAGTGCCAACACCGTCTCCAACGCGATGCGCGATTTGGCCGGCACAAAGGGTCTGACCACCGTGCTGTTCGTCGACGACATTCAGGCGGCCGGCGAAGGCGACAGGGTCGAACTGAATGTCAGAACGTCACGACCGTTGTCCGACCAAGAGCGCGAACTGCTGGTGCAACGCGCATCCGAAGTCTTGTCCAAAGACAAATAGCAAACCCAAATGTTGCGCCGACTGACTTTGTTGGTCGTCGCAAGTTTCTCGGTTTGTGTTTCGACTGCCGGCGCGACTACCGACGACTCGCGCCCCAAAAAAGAGTTCAAATATGTCTTTCCTTTCGCGAAAGTTCCCGTCACATATTCGCGCGACCATCTGCACTACCCGGCCACCGATGTGCACGGTTGTTACGCGCATGTGCTCGCGCCGACTTCGGGGGTTGTTTTCGCCGTCAAGACGCGCGATTTGTGGACAAAAGAACTCGACACAACCGGTACCCGCGGCGGGTTGACGATCACGATTCACGGCGACGACAGAGTGAGATACTTCTTCGCCCACTTGGGACGAGTCAAAGTCAAACAAGGCGACCGCGTCGAACCAGGTCAATGGATCGGCGTGATGGGCTCGTCGGGCAACGCGAGGGTCACGAAATGTCACACCCACCTCGGCATGTCGCGCATCTGTCCGCAAGATGAAGACAAAGTTCTGCAGGGTGAAATCTGGCCGTGGAGATTTCTCGACGCCTGGCGCAAAGGCATAAACAAATCACCGGTCCCCGCCAAGAATCGAGTCATCAAGGCGTCACCTGAGTCTTGCGAGGTTGCCGCCGAACAAGACTGATTTTTGTTTCGGTAGTAATCTGCCTGAAGTGAAGCCGAACATATTGCTGATCACGCTCGACCAATTTCGTGGTGGTTGCCTGTCGAGTGCCGGCCACCCGGTCGTGCGCACACCGAACCTCGACGAACTCGCAAGAAGTGGCGTGCGGCTGGCGAACCACTACAGCCAGGCGGCGCCTTGTTCGCCGGGTCGCGCCAGCCTCTACACCGGCATGTATCAGATGAACCATCGGGTTTGCACCAACGGCACGCCGCTCGACGATCGATTCGACAACGTCGCACGCCTGGCGTTGCGGGCCGGCTACAAACCGACAATCTTCGGCTACACCGACCAGGGCGTCGATCCGCGCGTCACGAAAGATCGCAATGATCTTCGGTTGTCGACCTATCAAGAGGTCTTGCCCGGATTCGATCGCGTCTTGAATCTCTCCGAGCCGTATCCGCCGTGGTTGGCGCATCTCAAGGAGAACGGGTTCGACCAGAAAGACGATTACAACAATGCGCTCAGAACCGAACCCGAGCGTCACGAAGACCTGAGCATCTCGACTTTCTTGACCGATGAGTTTTTCAAATGGCTGGAGACCCGCAAACAAGGCGAGCCGTGGTTCACCCACCTCAGTTATCTGCGACCGCACCCGCCCTATGCGGCGGCCGGCAAATGGACGCGCGAGTATCCTCCCGAAGTCGTCGACCTGCCGATTGAACCCGGCGACGACCGTCATCCGCTGCACGAGGCGGCGTTGCATATCACGGACTCGGCGGCGCCGAAATCAGAAACCGGCTTGCGCGAGATGCGCGCGCAATATTACGGCATGATCGGCGAAGTCGATTTTCACATGGGTCGAATCTGGGCCAAACTTCGCGAACGCGACGAGTGGAACAACACCGTGATCATCATCACCGCCGATCACGGCGACCAGTTGGGCGACCACGGCCTCAAGGAAAAACTCGGCTTTTTCGAGGGCAGCTATCACATCATCGGCATCATTCGCGACCCGAAACATCCGCAGACCCACGGCGCGGTCGTCGATGAATTCACCGAGAACGTCGACGTCATGCCGACCATCGCCGAGGCGATCGACGAGCCGGTGCCGTTGCAATGCGACGGTCTGCCACTCGCCGACTTTCTGCGGGGTAAAAAACCCGCACGATGGCGCACGGGGGCGAGTTACGAATACGACTGGCGACACATCTATATAAACGACGACCCCGCGGGCGCGGCGCTGAACTGGCCGCGCGACGGTCGCCTCGAACGGCAGCACCTGGCCGTGCGACGCACCCGTGATGCGGCTTATGTGCAATTCGGTAACGGTAGTTGGCTGGCGTTCGATCTCGCCGCAGATCCGACATGGCGCACGACATTCACCGACCCGCAACGGGTTTTGCCGCTGGCCCAAGAGATGCTCCTCTGGCGCTCACACCACACCGAACGCACGCTCACGGGCATGCTGTTGCAAGACGGCGGCGTGGGGCGCTGGCCGCACGGGGTCGAGTGGCGCGACAAACGATGAACCGAGTCGCGTTGGCAACTTTGCCGACACCGCTCGAGAGCGGGGGCAGGCTGCCGGGTGGCGCGAACCTTTGGGTCAAGCGCGATGACTTGACCGGCCTCGGGGCGGGCGGGAACAAGGCTCGCAAACTCGAATTTCTTTGCGCGCACGCCCTTGCCGCGGGGGCCAAGTCTCTCGTCACCGTCGGAGCCGCACAATCTAACCACTGCCGAATGACAGCGGCCGCGGGTGCGCGTCTCGGGCTGCCGACGCACCTCGTTTTGTCGGGTGAAGAACCCTCGCACCTCGTCGGCAACCAACTTTTGTCGGCGATGTTCGGCGCGACCCTGCATCACACCGGTCTCAAGGATACTGACTGGCCGGCGCTCGAAGAGTTCCGCCAACGACTCACCGACCAACTTTCACGAAGTGGCTCTGCTCCGTATTCGATTCCGATTGGTGGAAGCACCGCGATCGGCGCGATCGGTTATGCGCTCGCGTTCGACGAAATAATCGAGCAATGCGCGGCGCTCGGTTTCTGCGCCGAAGCGATCGTGTTCACGACCTCGAGCGGTGGCACGCACGCCGGCCTCATCGCGGGGCTGGTGCGGGCGCGCGCCAAGAATCCGAAAAAACCACTACCAAGAATTGTCGGCATCGCCGTGGCCAAAGGCGTGGCGATGAGCGTCGAGCGAATTTCAGAATTGACGACACAAACACTGCGGTTGCTCGATTGCCCCGCACGAGTCGATTTTGCCGATGTGATCATCGAAACCGAATACATCGGCGCGCAATATGCGGTGCCGACAAGGGCCGCGAGCGAGGCGGCGACATGGGCCGCGCATCGCGGTGCGTGGGTGCTCGACCCCGTTTATAGCGCCAAGGGTTTCTCGGGTCTGCTCGGGCTCGACGCCAAGAACGAATTCGACGCCGATTCAAACATCGTTTTCATTCACACCGGCGGTCTGCCTTCGCTGTTCGTCGCCCACTAGTTTGGCGAGATGAAAGTTCAAAGATTTGCCGAGCATTTGCCGGCACCCTGGCCAAACGGTCGCGGCACCAGTTACGAGATCGCCAGTCAGACCCCCGGCCAACCAGGGTGGAGTTGGCGGGTCGCGATCGCCCCCGTGATCGAAGACTGCGACTTCTCGCATTTCGAAAATGTGCACCGCCAGTTGCTGATCATCTCGGGCGGCGAAATGATCTTGAATGTCGGTGACCAGACCGTGATCTGTCGACCGGGCGAAGTCGCGCAATTCGCCGGCGATGTGCCGACCACGGCCAAACTCGTCGATGGCCCGATCGTCGACCTCAACTTGATGACCGTGCGCGGCAAGGCGTCAGGAAAAATGACGCATATGACAGAGCCCGGCCAATTGGCGCCGTGCGCGATGCTGGTCGCAGTTTCTGCCCTCGCCGAAATCACCGTCGACAACGAGCCGGTTTCTCTGCAACACCAAGACGCACTTCTCGACGCGCTCGACTGCACGGTTCACCTCGTCAGCGGCTCCGTCGCCCACATCACCCTCAACTCCTGAAAAGTTCGCACGAACGCAGTTGTCGGTGTCGGCCGATTTTTGCGAGACTATATAGATGAGTAGCCCCCGGGTCGTGAGGTCGCCGCGCGGCACGCAACTGCATTGCGCCAACTGGCAAATTGAAGCGCCGTATCGGATGCTG
>VFZD01000071.1 GCA_016871295.1 Actinomycetota bacterium
GTGAGCACTGCGGTGACAGAAGGATGATTGAGTCTTGCCCCGATTTCGGCCCGCGCCAGATTCTTGCCACGAATTCTGCCGATCTCATGCAACAGACCGGCGACGACAACTGCACAGGTCAGCAACGAACTGGGTGCCAGCATGTTTTGCGCATCAGGTTTGGTTTCCATAGTTTCGGTCTTCTCGGTCGTCGCGTGACCGAGTGCCAAACTTCGACTCGGACTGGCAACAGCCCAGACGGCTGCGACAAGCGCGATTATCCAACTCTGAGATCGAAAGCCGTCACGAAACTTCAACCGGTAGAGCAAGTACCGCACAAAATCAGAAACGACTTGGGACAACAAGAAGACGACAAGAAGCAAAAAAACAGCTGTCAATAGCCTGATCAAGATCTGCGAGTCGGTGAGACCGGGACGACCGAACAGGCTCTTGACAACCCTCATGATCAACTGTCTCGAGGCTCGGCGACTCGCGTCACCGTCAACCTGTGACTTCGGACGCCAAAAAGTTTGAGCAGGGTCATCTCGATATCTCGTCGAATTGTCACTGCAACTTGTGAATCTAGGACGGTGACTTCTACCCGATCTGCATCATCAGACAAGAACCCCGATACCGAATTGCGCGCCGACGAATGGTCGAGTTTGGGTTCACCGGAACGAAAGTCGAATAGTTCTTGGGCGCCAATGCGTGCAGCGTTTTCTGCAAGATCGGCCATTTCGAGTCGCGCGGCGACAAGTCTTCCGCCATCGACGCCAAGACCGGCACAAATCACAAATGTCATCAACAGACCGACTACGAAGGCGGTGACAACGCCATCTTCCGAGGAAACATCGAGCGAAATCTTCACGAGTCGACTCGCCATCGGTCGACTATTTCGGTTGAAGTCGCGTTGACCCGACGCGACCTGATGCCCAAAACTACCAATTCGCGCGTCTCGATGGTGCAACCGACAGAGACTCGAACCGTGAGATCGTCGCCCCGACTCAACAAAGATGTATCGACCAATATGTCGGTGCACGACCTGCCGCTGTTGGCAAGTGACTTACGCGCCACTTCGGCTGCCGTGTTTGTTGCGCTAGATCGGCTGACCTTGGATGCGGCTCGAGCGGCCTGATCGGCGGCGTGCCGAACCTGAATTAGCGCCTCGGATGAACGACCGGCGTAGACACCAAACATGATCAAGACCATCAACACTGGGGTCAGAATCACCAGTTCGACTGTGACTGAACCCGGTTGGGTTTTCATCTTTCATCTTCTGGGACGAAAACTTCCAACGGTTCTTCTGCCGTGCGAATAACCGAATCAGGAAAAAACGGTGCGATATTCGGAACGACGACTTGAACCGTCACCATGGCGAATTGACCCAAAATTGACGCGGACGGGCTGCCGACAAGCTGCCCACCCATTTCGGCAACCGTGATCGTCGCCGAGTTGATCGCCGAACCCAGATTTTGATCCGAGTTGGCCGCCAAACTGGCACCCTTGGTCGACGCGAGCGCCGCAATATGGGCCGAATGCAAAAACAAGGTCGCTTGAACCGAAATCAACAACATCGACAAAACGACCGGCACGGCGATGACGACCGAAATGATCGTCTCGCCGCGCTCGACCGTGTCGCCGAATTTTTTCATGCCGAAGTCGAAAATCAGCCGAGGTCGAGTGAATTCGCCTTGCTTGTGACCCGACTTGTGATCAGTGCACCAACGGCGATCGCCAATGCGATCAGTGCCGCCGCCATTACCACTGTTGTCGCGCTGACTTCGCCTCGCTCGGCGTCTTGCTGTGCCGCGGCGGTGAACCGGATCCAGTAGTACTGCCAAATAGTTTTTATTCCCGACATGTTTCCTCCTGTTGGTTGTTGATTACTGTGTAAAAAACTTTTTTGATCGGCATCTCAGAAACTGCCCAGAACCGTGTGAATCGCCGGATATCCGATCAACGCGATGAAAGCGACGAAAAGCAGCACCATCGGAACGCCCATGCGTTCGGTGGCGCTCTGGGCGTTGGCTTCGATTTCTCCCATGTGACGATTTCGCAACGAATCGGCTCGGGCCGAAAGCGACGAGCGAATTCGTGCGCCGTGCTCACCCGCGAGTTGCACACTGCCCGCAACCTCGGCCAGTTCGGCGATGTTATATGTGTTGCCCAATGCGGCGAGTTCGACCCACGGCGAACGGCGCGCGCTGCGGGCCCTGGTGAGAGCACCACGAATCTCTGAGAATGACCAACCGTCACCGGCCTCGGCGGCGGCGATTAGCGCCGTCTCGGTGCCCGAGCCCCCGGCCAACAGAACATTCACCAAGTCGAGATAACTGGAAAAGGCGTGCAGAAAATCATGTCGACGGGATGTGGCGATGCTGCGCACGCGACTGTCGGGATAGAAGAAGCCCAGCGTCACTGCAGCGATGAACATCAAAAAGACAATCGAAAGGGAAATTTCGATCGACAAGAAACTCAAAATGATCGCGAAGCCCGGAATTGCAACGCCGGCGATCAGCATCGCCGAAAGTTTCTGCACGACCATTTCTGAGGCTTGGAAACCCGCGATCGCCAGATCGGCGCGGTGTCGGGCTTGAGCCCGAGTGATCAACCACAACAGACCGTTCTCAAAACAAGTCTTGAGTCGAATTACATGACGACTGAACACACCCGGACGAACGAGGCAGAACGCACCTAGACCGCAGATTGCACCAAATAGCGAAAGAATCGACGAATTTTTCACGACATGCCGATTTCGCGTCGGCGAATAAAACGCTGTGGGGAGTCGATACGCGAGAATTGATCGAGCAAAATCAATGCAGCCGCGAACAACACCAAAATCACACTCAGAATGATCTGGCCCTCAACCGAGGCGTAAACGCCCAAGTAGCCACGATTGAAAAGAATGAGCGCAAGCACAAAGCCGATAACGACGAATGAAATGATTCGCACCGAACTTCGGGTGCGGGCACGACCCACCCAGATTCGTGTTCGCATTCGACCTTCGTCGCGAGCACACTGCGCAAGATGACCAAGCAATTGACCCAAGTCACGGGCTTGATATTCGGAGGCGGTGATCAGCGCGGCAGAAACGAAGTCGCTGATTGGGTGATCGACATCGTCGGCAAAACGACGCAGACCGTCGCTGAGTTTGCCGTATTTGATCTGCACACTGAGCCGGCCGACCGCACTGGCAACAGGTGCGGGCGCGTGGCTCGAAGTTGCAACAATCGCCTGCTCGAGACCGTGTGCACCGGCCAGCGTGTCGCGAAGTTGCTCGGTCCATGTGGCGATCGCCTCGGCCATGCCCCGCTCGTCACGACGCAGACGGTTTTTCGACGTCAATGCCGGAACAATGCCGAAAATGATGCCGATGACGACGGAAACCAAAAGCCAATTCGTGGCCAGAAACGCAAACACCGTCGCCAACGGTGCGCCGAGGTATTTGACGAGAGATTGAAGTCGCTGTTTCGATTCGCTGCGACTGAATGTCACCAACTTGAACGGCATTAACGAAGCCTTGAACGACTGCAGTACCGCGAGAAACCCAAGGCCAACGGCTGCACCGCAACATAAAACGACCAGAGTCTTCACTCGACTTCACCCCGATCGTCGAACCCGGCTTGAACCAACAACTCTCTCGTGCTTTCGCGCATTGGAAAAGCCTCGACAAGCACGCCGTCGGAATTCATCGCGAAGATCTCGTTGGAAATGATGCTGGCGCCGTCTAAATCGACGACCTCTCGCACTGAAGCGACCCGCCGAGAATTGTCGATGTTCTCGATATAGACCACCAGGTGCAAGGCACTCGACAGCAACAGATTGACCGTTTCAATTGGCAGACCCATTGATGCCATCGCCACATATGCGGCGAGTTTTGGAAACACCGAGCGTGTCGAATCGGCGTGCATCGTGCACATCGAGCCGTTGTTGCCCTGGCTCATCGCCAAAAGCATGGGAAACGCCTCGGCCCCGCGGACCTCGCCGACGATCACGCGGTCTGGATCCATTCGCAAAGCCATGCGAGTCAAATCGGCGAGCGTTATCTCGCCCTGACCTTCGATGTTGGCGGGTCGCGACTGAAGGGCGTCGTGATCGGGATGCAGGTGTTCAAAATGGTCCAGCCCCAATTCGTAGGCGTCTTCGATCGTCACGATTCTCTCGGAGGGCGGCACTTCATTGATCAACGCCCTGAGCAATGTTGTTTTTCCCGAGCCCGTGCCACCGGCGATGACGATGTTTCGCTTCGCCCGAACAGCGGCTTCCAGAAAATTTTGCAACCTGGCGGTGAGCATGCCGCGGAGTCGAAGTTGTTCGAGCGTCGAAATTTCAAATCGGTGCCGGCGAATTATCAGGCTTGGTCGCAACGAGACCTCCATGGTGGCGAACAGTCGCGAACCATCGGGAAGTTGCATATTCAGTTCGGGCGTGCCGGCATCGAACCTGCGCTCTTGACGGGAAAGTCGGGTCGCGGCCCGTCGAACCAGCTCGATCAATTCGTCGTCCGTCTCGACGATCGGATCGCGGGTCTCCCGATGCCCGTTGCGGAGTTTGACCCAAACCCGAGCATTGCCCCGAACATGGATGTCGCATATTTCGTCGTCATCGAGTAGAGGCTGCAATCGGCCCAGCCCGAGCACCTGGGCGATCACTGCCGACGAGATCAAATCTTCATCAAAGATCGTGAGAATTGATTTGCCTTGGGAGCGCCGGGAAGCGGCGAGTCGCAATAGTTCGGCGTGCACGGCCGTGCGGGCGAAACTCTGCTCTTCTTCGAGAGTCGGATCGTCGAGACTTCTCGCCCGACGATCGATTCGTTCATCGGCGAGCAAGTCACCAAGGCGCGACGCCAAGGCTTTGACCAATTGATGGTCGACCGCACCCGGCTGAAATGATTCGAGGACTGCCGTCATGATTCAACCCCGCTTGACTGCGAACTCGTGTCGACGACACGGGAAATATGAACCTCGCCAGAGTTGGCAATTGCCATCGACAGATCTAACGAGCCGCGAAACGTGATGAGCGCGAAGTCTTCATCTGGGCCTGTTTTGAGCGACCAAAT
>VFZD01000072.1 GCA_016871295.1 Actinomycetota bacterium
CGACTAAAAGATCTGAACACCGACAAATATCAAGAGCAAATCGCTTTTTTGCGCGAAAACCACGGGTTCAGTCAGGCGCATGCGAACGCATTGGTGATGTATCACCGCGGGTCAAGATCTTCGAACAAGTTCGGTACACCCGAAAACTATTTCAAAAGCATTGATCCACAAACCGCGCAGACGATCAAGAAGATTTTTGCCGCCGTTACGGCCAAGCACAAGAACCTGGAGTTGGTGATGGCGTGGAATCAACCGATGCTGCGCCTCGACACCGGCTACATTGTCGGTGTTTCGGTGTCAAAAAACCACTTGACTCTGAACCCGTTCAGCGCAGATGTTCTCAAACTCGTTGCGCCACGACTCAAAAACTATGAGGTCA
This sequence comes from Actinomycetota bacterium, assembly GCA_016871295.1. Taxonomy (GTDB): domain Bacteria; phylum Actinomycetota; class Acidimicrobiia; order Acidimicrobiales; family Ilumatobacteraceae; genus BACL27. The sequence continues at coordinate 380 of VFZD01000072.1, forward strand.
AGAAACACACATTTCGAGTGCCTCTCGACTGGAAAGTGGACGCTGCATTGATACGGGCGATGGCCAAAGCCCGCATTGCCGAGATGACAAGACAGTAACCAGAACCCAAAATGTTCAAAGTCGTCGATAACTTGCGATCAATTGAGTTTGGCACTCGCGGTGAAAGCCGGGCGAGGCTGGTCAATCTCATAGTCACAGAACACAAGCGTGCGACTGCCGGCCTTCTTCACGACTACGCCAAGGAGTCCGAGCCAATCGAAAGTGTCGGCGAGTGTCTTGCAATGCTGGATAATGACGACAAGCACATTGCGACCCTGTGCGTCACTCGCGTCGAGGTCTCTCGCTTTGCCGATGTGCCCGACGAGTTTGCACTCGCCGAAGCCGAAGGCGACCTTAACGCCGCCGACTTTCGCGCGAGCCATCTCGAATACTGGTCGAAAGTCGGCGAAACAATCACCGACGACACAGAAATTGTGCAGGTCTACTTTGATCTGCTCACCCATCGATTGCGGCCACTTCGGGCTGACGATGCCGACTGGATTTACCGCGCGTGCCAAGATGTCGAAATACAACGCTGGACAAGAGTGCCACGGCCATACACAAAAGCCCATGCCGAGACATTCGTTGCAGATCAAAACGGAGAACTTTTGGCCAACGCAATTATCAACTCGCGCACGGGCGAACCAGCGGGCATCGCCGGAATTCACCAGATAAAAGATGGCGTGGCGACGGTTGGCTATTGGGTTGCGCCGTGGGCTCGCCGCACTGGCGCCGCCGCAACGGCACTTAACATTTTGCCGACGATCGCCAAGCGACTCGGCAATGTGAACACAGTTCGTGCAACAATCGCCGAAACCAATATCGCCTCACGCACCACGGCCGAACGCGCCGGCTTCAAAGTTGCGCGCGCATCAAGCGAACTGTGCCCCGACGGCGCAACATCAACCACAGCGCTCGAATACGAACTCGCTGTTCAGATGCCGATCAGGACACCCAGGTGATTCGACCTTCGCCACCCGACTTGTATCGGGCGTCGGATGCCGGCACCGTCGGCAGACCGTCGGCACCCTTCGGGAAGCTCAACAAATAGCGGTACAGGGCTTCTTCGTACGAGTAGCCGAGCACCTTGGATGATGCGGCACCAAACGTTGCGAAGTTGTCGCCGCCGCCCGCGGTGAACGAGTTGGTGATCACGTCCACTGCCGGTGCACCAGCAACAACCGCACCGTTGTCAACCAACTTCGTGCCATCGGCAAGCGTGAGCGTGACCACTCGGCTGCCTGCCGTGGTGACGGCGCCGTACTGTAGCCCAACCGGCGGACTTCCGACCACTTGCGCCGTACCGCTGCGCTTGCACGTGACCTTCAAGCCTGAGATCTGCAGGAATTGTCCGCCACCGCTGGTACCGATTGCACACGACCGCTCGAAAACTTCCTTCAGTTGGGTTGCGTTCATGTCGGTGAACAACGCAAAGCGGTTGTCGAACGGTAACAAGTCGAAAGTATTGCCGCGGTTGATCGTGCCGGGTACGGCACCAGACACGGGCAGGAGGTCACCGGCGTTCTGGCGGATTCCGCCACCGTTCTGCACTGCGACAACCGGGTTGGTCGCGCTGCGAGCAGCGAAACCTTCCTTGCTTGCCACTTGGTCGTAAAGGTAGACGAACGAGTCAGCGACGAGGTTGCCTCCGTTTGTTTCCACCGTGCGCACACCCGCCAACGTGGCGCTACCGCGAGCCGTGTTGAAAAGCACTTCAGACTTCGCGAACGGGGTGGTGAAGCCTGCCAAGCAAGCGTTCACTTTGCCGAGCAGTTTGGTCTGCAGGTCGAAGTTTGGCGACACGGCATCAGTGATGCCGAGGCCGACTGACTCGCCGCTCGTCGGGACCACACGACGCGGAAACGACGTCGCTTTCACGACTTCGGTGACGTTGCCCTTCTTGTCAAACATCACGTCGACACGACCGACGTACTTGTAGTTACCACTCGTTGTGACGACCGGGACAACTTTGCCCGTTGCGTCAGTCACATTCGTCGGGTAGGTACCGACCGGTGCGGATTCACCGGGCAGCAACTCGAAGGAGTTGGCGATGTAATCGCTCTGCAGCAGTTCGTCACCACCGCCGCCGACCGCAACGTCGACATCCTTCAGGCGAGCGACGAGTGCCTTGTCGTTGTTCAGGTCTTGCAAATGGCTGACGAGGATGATCTTCGTAACGCCCTGCTTGGTGAGTTGATTCACCTGCCGCTGCACTCGCGCAGCCAGCGCATTGATGTTGGCGGTCAACAGCTTGCTCTTGCCTGGCGATGAAATCGTCGGGAGCAACGGAGTTATCGCCGTGACGACACCGAATTTCGCTCCCGTTTCTTCGTCGGTGTAGATCATCCACTGCGACAAGTTCTTGCCTGGGGCGGCCTTGTTGCTCGTCTGCCCGACTGGGCCGATGAGATCGGCGAGCGCCGGCTCGCTCTTGAACTCCATGTTGCCGCTCAGGACCGGAATGGTCGGCTTGCCGTTCTTTGCGAACGCCTTCAGGTACCGACCGAGAAAGCTCGGGCTGTAGTCGAACTCGTGGTTACCAAGCACGAGTGCGTCGTACCCAATCTCGCGAAGCGCGAGGGCGTCGTATGGTTTGATCTTCGAGTCGGCGACCGCAGGCTGACTGCAGATCAGCGTCTTGCTGGCGAGGAATGAGTCGCCTGCGTACACGCCGAAGACGGCGTTGCCCGCCGCCCTGGCCAATGCCTTTTCGCGATCAAACACCGACTTGAACGCTGCAATACCGCCGTAGCGATAGGTGGTCGTGCCAGACCTGAGTGTCGAGGTGTCGAGCGATGACTCGCCGTCATTGTTGTGCAAGAGCGTGAGTGTGACAGCCTTGGTGTCGGTCTTGCTCGCCGATGCAGCCGGAACCACAAACCCTGTCGCAACGACAGCGAGTGTCGCAGCACAGCCGAGCACAATTCGAGTGAGTCGATTTCTGGTCATGATGGGTCCCCTTGAGTGGTGTGCCAAAAAGAATAGTGCGCCTAGCCGACCCCTTGTCCAATCGTGAGGTGGGCGCCGAGGTCTTGCACGGCGATTAGTGCCCCGAGTGAGTCGCCGACGAGCACGTCTTCGACGGCGATCAACTTTCGCGACGTGCGCACCGACGCTTGACCGAGCGCAGCGAATGCCGCATCTCGACCTCCATGGATTCCGACAAGGGGGCTCTCGCCCACGTAATGCGGTTCGATGTCGTCGTGATACGACGCCCACACCTTTTCGAGCTCGGAGGCGAGCCAGGCCGCGGCGTATCCGCGAAGTACTCGTGCAGTATCTTCTCGATCGGCCATTTGCTGACTGTAGGTTCGAGGAGCGAGCGCTCTCAGCGCTTCAGATCGGTGACAGCCGCGCCGCTTGTTCTGGCAACTCGATTGACAGTTCGATAGTCGTCGGCACTCATTGACATTACTAAACAATCATCGTTGCCGAATCGCCGAGGGCCGACATCTTTGAAGCCGAGACGCCTGTAGAACGCGATGGCACGACGATTCGATTGCAATGGATCGACCATGACGACACTTGCACCGCGCTCGGTGAAACATCGATTCAACGCCTGCTTCATCATCTTCGTTCCATGACCTCTGGATCGATGTGCTTGGTCGCCGATCCAGATGTCAATTGCCCAGGCGTCTGGAGGGACTTCCTCCCCCCAATAGTGACTCTCCTCTTGACGTGCGTCGATGATCACCACCATTCCGATCGGCACTGAATCAACTTCCGCAATCAGAAACTCACGCCATCGGACGGAACGCGAAAGTTCGTAATCCCAGTCATGGTTGTCGTCATCACCGCCCGAGTAGCCAACCGCGTCGTCGAGATCCCAAATCTTTATGAGAGGCGCATCATCAAGAGTTGCGGCACGAAGTATCACTTCCATGACGGACACCGCCGATCAAGCATGAGTCTGACGAGCTGTCGTCGACTCATGACCAATAGTTCTTCATCAGTTCTGTGGCCCATTGAGGTTGACTCACTGGCCCCCGAGGACCAAACTCCTCCATCCATGGCTTGATGTCAACCACTGGTGATCCGTCTATCGCGTCAAGTCCGGATAGTCGGATAGTCGAACCATCAATACCGAGAATCCGACATACAGTAACTCCGAGTCGATTCGGCCGATCCTTTGCCCGCTGGGCAAAGATCCCAACTTCGGGCCAGTCCTCGTTTCCTCGCGGATGACGCGAGATACGCAACTCATCCGATACTGCTCTGTCGAACACGTACACGACAATGCAGTGAGTAAACGCTGAGAGACCTCGGATTGACCGCTCATCGAAGGGCTCCAAGAGTTGAATGCTTGCGGCTTCCGTGTCCCAGCGGTCATCGTCGGGTTGAGACCGTGAGCAATGCACGACACCAATGGGATGAATTTCAAACTGTGAATTCATACGAGCAAATGTACGTGAGAATTATCTTCGCTTCAGGTCGGTGACGATCGCACCGCTGGCGCGCACGAGATCATTCGGCGCAAT
>VFZD01000073.1 GCA_016871295.1 Actinomycetota bacterium
TGCCGATATGCTTAGGCAGATTAAGGGCGTGTAGCTCAGTTGGTAGAGCGCCACCTCGACATGGTGGAGGTCCCGGGTTCAAGCCCCGTCGCGCCCACGAAACTATTTGTCGGCGATCGCTTGCGAGTCTTGGGCGGCGGCTTTGAAGATGCCTTTGCTCATCAGCGAGAGTTCGCTTTTGCGGCGCTGTTCGTAGATCGTCGCCCGATCGGCGTGAATCGCCGGATCGTCGGGCGCGGCCCAACCCGCGAAATCGGCGAGGTGGCAGGCCAGACGAATCTCGCCGATCGTCATCAACTCGAGCGCCCTGCGCATCAGGTTTTCGGCGCCACCTGAAAGTCTGGCGAGTTCGGTGGCGACCTGGCCGTCGGGCGCGGGTTTGAGTCGCGAGGCGGCGCCGTCCCACCAGCCGCCGTAGAGGCGCCAGATGTTGCGCACGACGAACTCCGGTTCGTCGTAGAGCGGACGCATGTAGGGCTTGCTCAAAATGTTTTGCGGCACTTTGACCGTGTGGATGATCGTGTCGAGGGTTTCGCCGGCGTTCATCATTTCGAGGACTTGACCGACGAGGCTCTCGAGCGATGTCGCGATGTCGTCGAGCACCGTGGCGATTTCCTTTTTCCCCGCGATCGGCAGACCGTGCGCGGGAATCAGCAGTTCGGGGCCCTGGTCGATCATCCGACGCAACGCCTGTGACCATTCGAAGGCGTAGCGCTGAACCTTTTGCGGGTTGCCCGCGTTGGGATAGTTCCAGATCACGAAGTCGCCGGAAAACAGCCATTTCTTTTCGGGCAGCCACGCCCAAAGGTGATCGTCTGTTTCACCGCGGGCGTGGTGCAGTTCGACGGTGGTCGATCCGCAGTTGAGCGAGTGCGTGTCGCGAAATGTTTGATCTGGGCGCATCGTCGAGCGGGGCAGAAATCGTTGCAGGTTCTCGCCGATCTGGAGGCCCATGTCGCTGCTGATACCGCCGAATTGCCGCTGATTGATGCGAATGTTCCAGTCGTTGGTCCGGGTGTAGCGATCGATGCGCGCGTTCACGTTTTCGTGGCCGATCACGAGCGGCTTCGTGTTCTGACGGTCGGTGGCGTCGGCGGCGAAGGCGAAACTGCCGCCGATGTGGTCGGCATGACCGTGTGTATAAACGAGGTGCGAGATGCGCTCGGTGCGCCACGATCTGATCGAGGCGACGACATTTTTCCCGCTGCCCGCGCCCGAGGCGTCGAAGCACATCAGACCGTCGCCAGTGTCGAACACCGCGCTGTGACTGAAACTTTCGACGATCGCCAGGTTGTCGGCGAGTTCGGAGATTTCGTTGGTGACACGATTCAACGGCTCGTCGGCAACCCCCGATTTGAGCACCTTGGCCGACAGTTCGAGCGGATGAATGCCCACGTCTCGAGATTAGGTCAGTAGAAGTGAAATCAGTTATTTGGGTTCGCGGGGGAGACCGAGGGTGCGCTCGCCGAGGATGTTGCGCATCACGTTGGATGTGCCGCCCATGATCGTGTAGGCGGAGGCGTAGGCGAGACCCTGACAGAGGTCGTCCCACAAGAGCGCCCGCGGACCAAAAACTTTGGCGACGAATTGGGCGACGCGCCATTCGTGCTCGGTGCAAAAACATTTCGTCGCCGCGGAGAAACCGCCCGGCGCCTGATGCAAGACCTCACGAATCACCAAGATGCGCCCGATGCGATAACCGGTTTCGATCGCGGCGATTTCTTGGCGAACGAGCGGATCCTTTTTGTCGGCGTGTTCGAGGGCCATCTTGTAAAGCGCGTGATTCGACACGAGGCGGTCGATGCCGCCGCGCTCGTGTTCGAGTTGGCGCATCGTCTGTTTGAAGGCGCCACCCTCTTCGCCGACCAGGTTCGTCACGGGAACGCGAACATCGGTGTAGAAGACCTCGCAGAAGTGGCTGTTGGTGGTCATGTCCTTGATCGTGCGCACCTCGATGCCGGGGGTGTTCATCGGCACGATGATTTCGCTGATGCCCTCGTGGGCCGAGCCGTCGTTGCTGGTGCGACAAATCAAGTAGCAGTAGTCGGCGAGTTCGCCGAAGCTCGTCCAGATTTTTTGGCCGTTGATCACGAACTCATCGCCGTCGCGACTGGCAAATGTTTTCAGCGATGCCAGGTCGCTGCCGGCGTTGGGCTCGCTCATGCCGATGCACCAGGTGGTCTCACCGGAGAGCATTTTGGGCAAGAACATTTCTTGCTGGGCTTTGGTGCCGTAGCTGATCAAGGCGGGGCCCATCTGTCGGTCGGCGAACCAAGAGGCGGCGATCGGCGCGCCGGCGCTGATCATTTCTTCGCCGACGATGAGTCGCTCGATGGGTGGACGACCGCCGCCACCGAATTCGACCGGCCAGGTCATGCCGATCCATTTGTTAGTCGCGAGTTCGCGCGAAAATTCGCGCGAGTAACCGTTCATCCAGGTGTCGTTGAATCGGCCGTATTTCTTGACGGCAGCGTTCGCGACATCTCGTGCTCTTTCGCGCAACGCGATCTGCTCTGATGTCCATGCGAAATCCATAAAGATGTACGATACATCTAACTAAATAACGAATTTGGCGGAGTTGAATGGCGAGCAAGATCAAAGTTGCGAATCCCGTCGTAGATATCGACGGCGACGAGATGACGAGAATCATCTGGAAGTTCATCAAAGATCGTTTGATCTTGCCGTATCTCGACATCAACATCGACTACTACGACTTGGGCGTCGAGAACCGCGATGCGACGAACGACCAGGTGACGATCGACGCCGCGAACGCGATCATGAAACATGGCGTGGGCGTGAAGTGCGCGACGATCACACCCGACGAGGCGCGGGTCAAAGAGTTCAATCTGAAACAGATGTGGAAGTCGCCGAACGGAACGATTCGCAACATTCTCGACGGCGTGGTGTTCCGCGAGCCGATCATCTGCAGGAACATTCCGAAACTGGTGCCGCATTGGAGCAAGCCGATCGTGATCGGGCGGCATGCGCACGGCGACCAATACAAGGCCACCGACTTCAAGGTTCCCGGTGCCGGAGCGGTGACGCTGACCTATGTGCCGCAGGATGGCGGCAAACCCGTCGAGATGAAGGTCGCCGATTTCAAGGCGGCCGGCGTGGTGATGGGAATGTTCAACTTCGACGAGTCGATTCGAAGTTTTGCGCGGGCCTCGTTCAACTACGGACTGCAGCGCAATTATCCCGTTTATCTGAGCACCAAGAACACGATTCTGAAGGCCTACGACGGAAGGTTCAAGGATGTTTTCGCCGAGATTTTCGAAACCGAATTCAAAGCCGAGTTCGAGAAGCGCAAACTGACCTACGAGCACCGGTTGATCGACGACATGGTCGCGTGCATGATGCGCTGGGAGGGCGGTTATGTGTGGGCGTGCAAAAATTATGACGGCGACGTGCAATCGGACATCGTCGCCCAAGGTTTTGGTTCGCTGGGTTTGATGACCTCGGTGCTGATGACGCCCGATGGTCGGGTGCTCGAATCAGAGGCGGCACATGGCACCGTGACGCGCCATTATCGAGATCACCAAAAGGGTCTGGAGACCTCGACAAACTCGATCGCGTCGATTTTTGCGTGGACACGGGGTTTGAGCCATCGTGGTCGCCTCGACAACACCCCGGCGGTCGCCGAGTTCGCCGAAAAACTCGAGCAGGTATGCATCGAGACCGTCGAGGGCGGCGAGATGACGAAAGACTTGGCGACGCTCGTGTCGAAGAATCAACCCTGGCTGACCACACAACAGTTTTTGGCCGCGGTAGATCGGCGCTTGATCGAAACAATGTCGAAATAAAAATGCGCGCCGTCGTAATCACCAGTCACGGTGATCCGAGCGTGCTCAAGATTGTCGAGGTCGAACAACCGCGACCGAGGCGCGGCGAAATTTTGGTCAAGGTGCAGGCGACATCGTTGAATCGCGCCGACTTGATGCAGCGCATGGGGTTGTATCCCGACCCGTTTCCTGGTGCGCACGAGATACCCGGTCTCGAGTTTTCTGGCACGGTCGTCGAACTTGGTGACGGTGCGAACAAGTGGAAAGTGGGCGACACCGTGATGGGCATCGTGAGCGGCGGTGCATACGCGGAATACCTCACGATCCCCGCTGCGCAGGCGATGCGCACACCGCGAGGCATTCCGCTCGCCGACGCGGCGGCGATTCCCGAGGTGTTCATCACCGCGTGGGATGCGCTCGTGTTGCAAGGTGGCCTGCAACCGGGGCAGACCGCACTCGTGCACGCTGGTGCCTCGGGTGTGGGCACGGCCGCGATTCAAATCTGTCGCGCGATTGGGGCGCGTGTCATCGTCACCTGCTCGGGTGCCCGGGGCACCGCGAACGGCGTCGACAAAGTGCGGGCCTGCCGCGACCTCGGCGCCGACCTCGTAATCGACTACACCAAAGATGACTTCGCCAAATCAGTCGCCGAGTTCACGAACCGAAGGGGAGTCGAAGTGGTGCTCGACGTGATCGGCGGCGACTACACCGTGCGCAACGTGGCGTGTCTCGCGTTGAAGGGACGCATCATCCAAGTGGGCACCATGTCCGGCCCGTCAGCCAACTTCAACGTCGCCTCACTCATGCCCAAGCGCGCGTCAATCATCGGCACAGTGCTGCGTCCGCGCTCGAAAGACGAGAAGATCGCCGTCTCGCAGGCGTTCGCCGAAGCATTGCTGCCCAGATTCGATGCCGGCGTGTTGAAGCCGGTCATCGACAGGCGGTTCACGCTCGACCATATCGTGCAGGCACACGAGCACATGGAAGCCAACGCCAACATCGGCAAAATCGTCGTCACCGTCGCCAGTTAGCGTCAAACCGCC
>VFZD01000074.1 GCA_016871295.1 Actinomycetota bacterium
CGCCGCGATGGACCTCAGCGTGCGTGCGCAGCGGACGTTTGGGCCGCTGGCGCGAACATTACGTCTTGCGGTGCGCCGACGCGCCGATGGTCGACGTTGGATGGTATTTCTCGCGAAGGGGAGCAATGAACTTGATGACTTGACGGCATTGATCGAAGCGGGGTCCATGCGCACCATCATCGATCAGAGCTTCAACGTGCGGCCTGGCGGCGATGCAACAGAGATTGCGCGAGCGGTGGAGTACCTCGGTACTCATCGTGCCCGCGGCAAGGTTGCCCTGCTCCTCGCGCACTGAGTTCCACACGATCTTCGAAGGCACGAGCGAAATCCAGCAACTCGTCATCGCCCGCGCGATTTCAGGAATGCGAGTCGAGTAGTCGGCCAGTGAATTTGGTGGCTGAAGATCGTGACCGTCGGTTAACTTGAGGCGATCATCACTTCGGTGGCTTTGAACAACGCGACAACCTGAGAGCCTGACGCCAACGACAAATCTTGTGATGCTTCGCGCGTGATCGTCGAGGTCAGCGTCTGGTCGGGCTCGAGTGAAAGATAAACGGTCGACAGAGTGTCACCGTGTTTGACCTTGGCGACGCGGGCACGCAACTGATTTCGGGCGCTGACCTGAAACTGCTTTTTGTCTCCTTTTGTCGGCGCTCGAGTTGCTCCGTCGAGTTCATCGAGAAATCTCATCGCTGCGCGTGCCTGTTCGCGGCGCCAAATCGCAACGGGCGTTGGGGCTTCATCGGCGAGCAAACTTTCAGCAACGGCTGCGAGAGCCTTTCGTTGGTTCTGGATCAGGCGTTTGGTGCCGACCTTCGATGTTTGCAACAAAAGAACTTTGACCAAGAACTCGTTGCGCAAGTCGCGAATATGTGAGACCGGCTCGCCGAGCCATCTTTGGGCCGCGCGTTGGCCATCGCTGGTGCATCGCAATTCAAATTTCAGTTGGCGACGCGAACCCAATGAGTCGACGCTTCGAATTAGTTTTTGCGCCTCGAGAGTTTTGATCGCGCGATAGACGACCGGGCGAGTCAGCGTCAGCACTTCGCCCAAGGCGGCGCTCGGTTCAAATTGTTTTGCCAACTGGTAGCCATGACTTTGGCCGTTGCTGATCAAGACCAGACAGGCGCCTTCAATCAGGTCGAGCGTCGTTATTCTGCCCATAGAAGACCAATAGTACATGAAAAACTATCGGATAGTTTGTTTTTGACTAATAGCCTCAGGCTCATGTCACGAGCCAAGTTGTGGGCTGTGCGTCGATCGATGCTCGTCGCCTTTCTCGCCTGGTCGGCGTGCGGGTCGATTGTCTCGGCCAGGAGTTATGCGACGACTCCGACGGTGACTTGGCTCGCAAGTTCGGTGCCAGTCTCGGGGCGAGTTGAGTTGTCAAAGGTCGTGCTCACCGACTCGACAGCAAGAATGAAATTCAAAACCCAGGGACCGTGCAAGGTCGAGGGGAAGTTGTTGATCACCGAAAAGGCAGGTGTCTGCAAAATCGAACTGCAACTCGCGGCGACCCCGAAGTTCGCCGCGATTTCGAGTTCGACGATGCTTCAGGTCAAGAAGCCGACCGAGCTGACCGTTTTGGCTGCGGCTTCGCTTGCAGAAGCCTTCAAAGAGTTCGGCAAACGGTTCATGGCCAGATTTCTGAATGTCTCGGTGAAATTCAATTTCGCCGGCAGCGCAACATTGGCGACTCAAATTCGGCAAGGTGCGCCGGTCGATGTCGTCGCCATGGCCGACACGGTAAACATGCAAAAGGTCGTGTCATCAGGCGACATCGACCAGGGGTCGGTGACGACTTTGGTGCGAAACAAGTTGGCGATTCTCGTTGGAAGGGGTAATCCTCAGAAGATCTACAAATTGGGCGACTTGACTCGTCGCGATCTGAAGGTTGTGTTGTGCGACCTGGCACAACCATGCGGAAAGTATGCGTCGGCTGTTTTGACGAGAGCAAACATTTCGCTTTCGCCTGCGAGTCGTGAAGCCAGCGCGAGTGGCGTCGTCTTGCGGGTGGGTATTGGCGAGGCCGACGCGGGTATCGCCTATATCACCGACGGTCTTGCGGCGGGCGACAAGGTAGATGCGGTGGCGATCGCCGACAATCTGAATTTGATCGCTGATTATCCGATCGGCATCGCAACACGACCGACGGCTATTGATTCGGCGGCGATTACCGCCTTTGTGGCGATGATTCGGGGCGACACGGGTCGCAAAATATTTCTGGACAAAGGATTCATCCTTCCGTGAAGCGCAATCTCTCGCCTCCGCGCGGGCTTTGGCTGTTTGCTTTGCCGGCCGCGGCGATCGTCGTGGTGCCGGTGATCGCGGTTGTTTGGCGAACCGACTGGTCGAACTTCTTCGCCTCGATTTCGAACGATGTTTCGCGCACGGCGCTCGTGTTGTCGTTGCGCACCTCGTTTTTTGCGACCAGTCTGGCGCTGATCTTCGGCACCCCGCTGGCTTGGCTATTGGCGAATCGCCAATTCAAATTCAAGGCGGTGGTGCGCGCACTGTGCGTGTTGCCGATGGTCTTGCCACCAGTGGTCGGCGGTGTGGCGTTGTTGTATGCATTCGGGCGTCGCGGTTTGGTCGGCGCGAGCCTCGACGAGTGGTTCGGAATTCGGCTTGCCTTCACCGAAACCGCGGCGGTCTTGGCGCAGTTCTTCGTGGCGGCACCGTTTTTCATTTTGGTGATGGAGGCCGCGTTCGACCAGGTCGATCGTCGGCTCGTGGGTGCAGCCCGAACATTTGGTGCGGGCCCGTGGCGAGCGTTTGTCACCGTGACGCTGGGGCTCGTGCGACCGTCGTTGGTGGCTGCACTCGTATTGACATGGGCCCGCGCACTCGGCGAATTCGGCGCAACGATCGCTTTTGCCGGCAACACCGCCGGACGAACGCAAACTGTGCCGTTGGCCGTTTACAGCCAGCTCGAGTCAGGCGACCAAGACGCCCTCGCGTTGTCGATGCTGATGATGATTGTCTCGCTGGGGGTGCTTATCGCCCTGCGCGGACGATTGATTTCGGCGTTGCGCCGGGGTGGGCAATGAGCCTCGAGATCGACTGTCGGTTGCTTCGCGGCAAGTTCAGCCTCGATGTGCAACTCTCGGTCGAGCGGGGTTCAACACTGGCGATCACCGGCGAAAACGGTTCGGGCAAGACTTCGACGCTCGACATGGTCGCCGGACTGCTGGCCTGCACCGAGGGCAAGATTCTGCTGCACGGCAAAGCGCTGGACGACTCGACGAGTGGCCGATTCGTGCAACCCGAGTTGCGCGGTGTATCAACCGTGTTTCAGGGCGGCGGTTTGTTCTCGCATTTGAGCGTCGAGAAGAATATCTTGTTCGGTCGAAACGCCGCATACAAGAACACGACGAAACTCGACAATACGATCGGGCAATTCAATTTGGCCGGGTTGATGTCGCGCAAACCCCCGACATTGAGCGGCGGCCAGCGACAACGCGTCGCCTTGGCGCGGGCGTTTCTTGCGCCGTCGGATATCTTGTTGCTCGACGAGCCGACGACGTCGCTCGATGCTGTCTCGCGCGACGAAGTTCGCCGGGCGATGAAAGCTTTTTTCGAAATTTACGATGGCGTCGTGATTCTGGTCTCGCACGACGACACCGAGGTCGCCGAACTCGCCACGCAGGTGGCGAGAGTCAGAGTTTCTCGCGACGAAACTACGTCGGCGAAACTCGGCGGGCTAGTCGTAAAGTAGAGCCGTGACCGAGACCCAAAAACCCCCAGCAAATTTTGAAGTCTTTGAGGGTGTCGGGGTGATCAAACTCGACGACGGCAAGGCCAACGCCCTGTCTTTGCCGATGCAAGGCGCGCTGAATTCGGCGCTGGATCAGGCGCGACACGCAAATCTGCCCGTTCTCTTGACCGGTCGCCAGGGAATTTTGTCGGCTGGCTTCGATCTAAAGACCCTCGCCGCCGGTGGCCAACCCGCCTTCGACATGCTCAACGGAGGCATCGAGATCGCGCTTCGATTGTTGAGTTTCGAATCACCGGTCGTGATCGCCTGTGGCGGTCACGCGATTGCGATGGGCGTGTTCTTGTTGCAATGTGGCGATTATCGAATCGGTGTCGCCGGCAACTTCAAGTATTCGGCCAACGAGGTGGCGATCGGCATGACGATGCCGTGGTCGACGATCGAGATTCTGCGCCAGAGACTGACCCCCGCCGCGCTTTCACGCGCCGTGCTGTTGGCCGAGACGTTCACGCCGGCGAACGGTGTCGAGAACGGATTAGTCGATCGTATCGTCGCGACCGAGGCAGAACTTTTGCCCGCCGCAATCGAATTCGCCAGGACGACCTCGGCCCTCAACGCGGGGGCGCATCTGGCGAGCAAGCATCGTTTGCGCGGCGAATCGATAGAGGCGATTCGTCAAGGCCTGGTCAAAGACCTGAAGAATTGGCGGGAACTCTTTTTGGCTAGTTAGATTTCGCCCGACAATTCGGGCAAAGAATTCTTGTCGTCGAGTTCGCGCAATTCGCACAAGACAAGAAGAGGTATCGACAGCTCAGGTTCGAGCAATCAAAGAACTGGTCGGTCTTGGCCGAGCAGAAGTCGCAGGTACCCAATATTTTTGTGTGGTCGCTGAAATTCATTTTCATTCGCTTGTCGAAAACATAGAGCGAGCCCTCCCACAGCGAGTCGTCGCCGAATTCTTCGCCGTAGCGCACGATGCCGCCCTCGATCTGGTAGACCTCTTTGAAC
>VFZD01000075.1 GCA_016871295.1 Actinomycetota bacterium
CCGTGTTTTTCTTGGGCCGCAGAGGCAGGCTTTTTCGATTCAGATTTTGCCATTCTTCAAGCGTACGCTTTGCGCACGCTTCGCATCGGCGGCGCATTGGGCCGAGGCGTCGCAGACTCGGTTTCGGCGCGACTGACTAGATTTGTCGTGTGCTGACTGTCGAGTTCACGATCGAGCCGTTCGTCGAAGGTGACCCGGGCGAACATGTCACCGCCGCCGTCGCCGCGGTCGAGGCGCACGGCATCGCCGTCGATTTTGGTCCGTTCGGTTCGTTGTTCAGCGTCGACGCCGAAACTTTGCCAGGTGTCGTGGCCGATCTGTTGCGTGTCGCCTACGGCAAAGGCGCAACCTACGTCAATATTTCGGTTTCCCGTTTCGAATCATGAAAGCCACGCGCTCGGCGCCGATCTTCAAGACGCTCGAGCCGTTGCTGGTCGCGATCGGCGCGAGTTTCGTCGAGACGCACGAGATGACCGCCGCCGATGTGCCGCTCGAACTCGACGGCGAGGTCGTCGGCGCGGTGCGACTGCCCGCCCTGCACGGCGCTTTAGATCGCATGATCGAGTCGGTCGAACGCGAACTCGGCGCGAAACTGCCGGACCTCTCCCGCACCGAAAAACAGCGGGCGATCCGTTTGCTCGACGAGCGCGGTGCGTTCACCTTGCGCCGCGCCGTCGAAGACGTCGCCGACTCGATGGGCGTCTCGCGCATCACCGTCTACAACTATCTCAACTCGCTGCACCGCTGACCGTAATTCACGCCAGAGCCGGCTGTTCAGAGTTTGCGCAGGTGAACCGCGTTGACCCGGTGATCGGCGCCCTTGTGCAAAACCAGCGAGGCCCGGGCGCGCGTCGGTTCGATGTTCTCTTTCAGGTTCTTGCCGTTGATCCCGACCCAAATCTCGTGGGCCAGCGCGGCGGCCTGCTCTTCGGTCAAATCGGCGAAGTGCTTGAAAAAACTGTTCGGGTCTTGAAAGATCGTCCTGCGCAAGGTTTGAAATCGCTCGAGGAACCAATTTTCGATGTCGGTCTCGAGGGCGTCGATATAGATCGAGAAGTCGAAATAGTCAGACACGAACTCGCTCGTCGAGTTGCCGACCTGCAGCACGTTTAATCCCTCGATCATCAAGATGTCGGGCTGGCGCACGATCTCTTCGCGGTCGGGCAAGACGTCGTAGATCACATGGCTATACACGGGTGCCGCGACCTCGGGCGTGCCGGCCTTGACATCGCGCACGAACTGCAAAAGTTTCTTCGTGTCGTAACTCTCGGGAAACCCCTTGCGGTTCGTCAGACCGCGTTTTTCAAGCTCCGCGTTCGGAAACAAGAATCCGTCGGTCGTCACCAACTCGACGCGCGGGTGCTCGGGCCAGCGCATCAACAGCGACTGCAAAATTCTCGCCGAGGTGCTCTTGCCGACCGCCACGCTTCCGGCGATGCCGATCACATACGGCATCTTCGGCGCCATCGTGCCGAGAAATGTCGCCGAGACGCGGTGCAGGTTCTGCGTCGCCGCGACGTACAGGTTCAGCAACCGAGTCAGCGGCAGATAAATCGTCGCCACCTCGTCGAGGTCGATGCGATCGTTGATCCCGCGCAGCGCCTCGAGCTCCTTCTCGTTCAGGGTCAGCGGCGTCTGTGCGCGCAGCACCGACCACTGCTCGCGATCGAACTTCAGGTAGCGCTCCTGATCGTCGGGCGAAATCATCTTCCTAGATTTTATTTGCTATGCGGCAGTTACCCGTCGCAAGAATTCGATCAATGGCGGATTCACAAGTTGCGGATGCGTCAGGTTCGCGGCATGCGCGGCGCCGTCGATTTTCACGATCGGGCCAGCGCCAACCAGACCCGCGCGCATTTTCTCGGCCCGTTCCATCGAAATCGCCGTGTCGGCGGTGCCGTGAATGATCAGCGCGGGGCACTTGATCTCGCCGACCCGGTCGGTGATGTCGTCGCGATCGAGCAGGCACTTCGAGGTCGCCTTCACCGCCTCGAGCGGGTGGTGCTGCCACTTGGCGATCCACTTCGCGTTCTCGTTGGGTTCGGCGATGATGATGTTGGCGATCGCACCAGTCAGATCTGGCACGGGGCCGTGTTGCACCCATGTATCGACCATCATCCGATAACCCACCAACACTTCGGGCCCGTCGTTGTCGAGCGCCGTGTCGATCAGCACGAGCGCCGTCACCCGCTCGGGCGCGGTCAGCGCCGCGCGCATCGTCAGAAACCCGCCCTGCGACATTCCGCCGATCACGCACTTTTGAATCTTGAAATAGTCCATCAACCCGAGACAGTCGCGCGCCGAGTCCCAATATGTGAAGTCTCTGCCGTCCCATTTGGTCTGGCCAAAACCGCGTTCATCCCAGGTGATCACCCGAAACTCTGGTGAAAGCGCGGCGACCTGCGCGTCGAACATCGAGTGGTCCATCAAAAATCCGTGCGCCAAAATCACCGCGGGGCCGCTGCCGCCCGAATCTTTGAAGAAAATTTCCTGACCGTTGACTTTTGCAAAACCCGTCGTCATGTTCGCCCCCGACTTCGCCGATTGTTGGTTCGACCAAACGCTACATCTCTGGTCGGTTCAGGCAGAATTCGGGTTCGTTACTTGGCGAAAGGCGAGAAACCCGAAACGGCGCCGGCGCCGCCGGTCAAAACTTCGACGCCCGTCTCGGTCACCAGCACCATGTGTTCGAATTGCGCCGTTCGTTTCCCGTCGGCGGTCACGGCCGTCCAGTCGTCGTCCCACATCTTGTGTTGCCAAGTGCCGAGGGTGATCATCGGCTCGATCGTGAAGGTCATGCCCGGGCGCATCACCACCGAGTTGCGCGAATCGAAATAGTGCAGCACCTGAATGTCGGTGTGAAACTGCTCGCCGATGCCGTGACCCACGAACGCGCGCACCACGCCGAGTTTGTGCGCCTTGGCGTGGTCTTCGATCGCCCGACCAATGTCGCTCAGCGGCCGCCCCGGCTTCACCGCCTCGATGCCGCGCCAAGTGCACTCTTCGGTCACGCGAATCAACTTGCGACTCTCGGCGTCGATCTCGCCGACGGCGAATGTCGCGTTCGTGTCGCCGTGCACCCCGCCGACAAAACATGTCACGTCCAAATTGACGATGTCGCCCTCGACCAGTTTGCGCGAGTCGGGTATGCCGTGGCAGATCACCTCGTTCACCGAGGTGCAGACGCTCTTCGGGTAGCCCATATAGTTCAACGGGCTGGGATACGAATTGCGCGCGATGCACAACTCGTGCACGACCTTGTCGATCTCGTCTGTCGTCACGCCGGGTTTCACCGCTTGTCCGGCCAAGTGCAAAACTTCTCTCGCCATCGCACCCGCGTGTCGCATGCGTTCGATAACTTCGGGTGATTTGATCGCCGACTCGTTCCATTTCACCACTTCGCCCGAGTCGGCGTACGGCGGGCGGGCGATATTGCTCGGCACGCTGCGTCGCGGGCTCACGACGCCCGCTTGCACGCGCCCCTCAGAGGCTTTGTGACAGCGCTTGTATTTGCGCCCGCTGCCGCACCAGCAGGCGTCGTTGGCCGCGGGCAAAACACTGGGTTGGGTCACTGTGCTCATCGACTAATTGTCCTGCGCAAATTTTACTTCTAGTTTCCCGCAAAGACACGGCGCAGAAACTTCAGATCTCCCGCCAACGCCTCGTGATACGGTTCGCGGTCGTTGTCGGCCAGATCGAAATGCCCCTCGGCGACCACGAGCATCTCTTTCGCGGCGTCGATCAGGTCGAAACATCGTTTGTTCGTCGCCATCTCGCACATCGGCACTTCGTCGGCTTTGGCGACCACGAACAGCGTCGGCACTTTCAAATATCTCGCCGGCAGCCGCTGTTCGTTCACCTGTGCCGGCAGTTTGCGCTGCAGAATAAACACCTGGTTCGACCAGTCGCTCGAATATTTTCGCCTCATGTTCGTCGCATAGCCCACCGCCTTGCCACCCTCGACAACCACCGGGCCCTCGCCTTCGTGCAGTCGACAAAACCGCACGGGCAATTCTCTCGGCGCATAGCCAGCGAGGTTCAGCGACGACCAGTTCTCGCGCAACCACTCGAACTTTTCGTCGGTCTCGTCGAACTTCGTCGTGCGGTTGCCGCACACGGGGGTGTGGCAGATCACCGCGCGCACCCGCGCGTCGAGCGCGCCAATGAACTGGGCGGTCAACGACGACGCGCTCTGGCCGAACACGCAAATCCTTTTCGCGTCGATGCCGGGCTGTTCGGCGACGAAACCGATCGCGTCGCGGTATCCGCGCAGTTGCAACAGATTGTCGAAACCAAATCGGGGTTCGCCCTCGCTTCGACCAAAATTGCGGTGGTCATAGACCAGCACGGCAAAACCCGCCTCGGCATAATCTCTGGCCAAATCGGTCAGCCAATCGGCCAACACCGAAAACCCGTGCGTCATCACCACCACGGGCGCCGTGGCGCTCTTGTCGCTTGGGTCGCTCGGGCGATACAGCCGACCGCGCAAGATCGCGCCCTCTGAAGCGAACTCAACCCGCTCGCTGGTTATGCCCGCCACTCGTATATCTCTACCAAGATTTTTCCGCAAAGTTTGGCATCCCCGCCGAAACTCCGTTCAACTGTTCGAAACCACACATCCTCGCCAACCAAAATACAGAAGGGTCGCATCGTGGCGGACCGCGCCGTTGTAGAAAACCTCAC
>VFZD01000076.1 GCA_016871295.1 Actinomycetota bacterium
GACGATTTGGAGGGGTGCGAGAGCGGCCGAATCGGCACGCTTGGAAAGCGTGTGAGGTGCAAGCCTCCGTGGGTTCGAATCCCACCCCCTCCGCCATGATCAGTGATCACGACGCCATGACCATCGCCCTCGCCGAGGCGCGCAACGCGCTCGCCCACGACGATGTTCCCGTCGGTGCGATCGTGATCCACAACGACACGATCATCGCCTCGCGCCACAACGAGCGTGAGTTGCGCAACGACCCGACCGCGCACGCCGAGATTTTGGCGCTGCGCGATGCGGCAAATTTGTTGGGACGCTGGCGTCTCGAGCAGTGCACCCTCGTGGTGACCCTCGAGCCATGCACGATGTGCGCGGGCGCGCTGGTCAACTCGAGAATCTCGCGAGTCGTTTTCGGCGCGGCAGATCTCAAGGCCGGTGCATTCGGGAGTTTGTACAACATCGCCACCGATCCGCGTCTGAGCCATCACCCCGAGGTCGTGCACGGCGTGATGGCCGAAGAATGCACGTTGATATTGAGCGACTTGTTCAAAAATCTGCGCGAGACGAAAACTAGTTAGCAGTCGGCGGCTGCATTTTTTTGGCCACCGCCTGGGTCAGTCGATCCAGAATCGTCGCCATGAAGACAATTGCTAGACCCACTTCGACACCCAATCCCGTGTTCGATCGCGTCAACGCCTCCACCGCGCGATAACCCAAACCTTCGCCGCCGACCATTCCGGCGATTATCGCCATCGCCAAAACCATCATCACCATCTGGTTCACCGCCAAAATTATCGACGGCAACGCCAAGGGCACCCGCACGCCGAACAACAATTGCCGTTCGGTCGCCCCGAATGTTCGCGCCGCCTCGAGAGTCTCGCCGCTGACTTGCTTTATTCCGAGCGCCGTCAGGCGAATACCCGGTGGAATCGCATAGACCACAGCCGCCACGACCCCCGGCACGGGACCAACCGTGAAGATCATCACGAACGGAATCGCATATACCAACGATGGGATTGTTTGGAAGGCGTCGAAGATCGGCGCGGTGATCGCCTCGGCGCGGGGATGTCGTCCCAGCCAAACACCGATCGGCACGGCGATCAAGATCGACAGCACTACGGCGGTGATCGTCTGGGCGAGGGTGTCGCTGGCGGCCGACCACATGCCGGTGACGCCGATGACTACGAGGCCGATCGCCGTCGTCAGCATCATTTTCCAGCCGGCAATTTTCAGGGCGAGGGCGCTCGCCGCGAGAACGACCAATTGCCAGGCCAAAGTCGTGTTCAGCAGATCCCGCACCCTGATCAAGACATCGCGAACGACAAAATCATTGAACGGGCGGGTGACCACATCGAATGTGTTGCGAAACCATCGCACACCCGTGTCGACGGGGTTGGCAAACGATGTGCCCCACGAAATCGGAAACTCGGTTATGCCCGCGAACTTGCCGACGATCGTCGCCAATACGACGCCGATGACGGCGATCAGATAAGTTCGACGCGAAAGACGGTTTTCTGATTGACCGGGTTGTCTGACAAAAGAAAGACTGACCCTGTCCAGAACGACCGCGACGGCGACCACGGCCAAACCCACGAGCAATGCCCGACCGGGGCTCAACAACTTGACGGTGCGCATGATTTCTTGGCCGAGCCCGCCCGCACCGACCAGCGACGCGATCACCACGATTCCGAGCGCCATCATCACCGTCTGGTTTACTCCCGTCAAAATCGAGGGTCGCGCCAACGGAAGTTGCACGCTCAACAAGACTTGTCGGCGGGTCGCGCCAAATATCCGTGCCGCCTCGATCGCGTTGGTCGGCACTTGGCGAATTCCGAGCGCGGTCAAGCGCACGATTGGTGGCAGGGCGTAAATGACCGTCGCTATCGCCGCCGGTACTTGCCCGATGCCGAACAGCAACACCACCGGAATCAAATACACGGTCGCCGGCACGGTCTGCATCGCGTCAAGAAACGGGCGCAACACAGATTCAACCTGGTTGCTGCGCGCGCTCCACACGCCGAGCGGAATGCCGATCAAGATGCTCAGCGCGACCGAGACGGTCATCAGTGAAATCGTCTGAATGCTCTGTGTCCAGAGTCCGACGGCGCCCGGGTAGAGCAGGGCTATCGCGGCGACGATGCCTTGATTCACTTTTCGGACCCGCGCCAGCAACAAAAATGCAACAGCCGCAGGAACGTACCAAGGCAACCACTCGAGAAAACTCGCGGTCGAGTTCAACGCGAAATCCACCGAGTCGCTCAAGGGATTAAAGAACCACGCAAACATCCAGTGACTCGAACGATTTGTTTGCAGCCATCTCTGCGCGTTGTTGATCGGATCCGCCAGACCGATGTTCATCGATGCGGGGAAACCCGTCGTGCCGAAAAATTGGGCGACCAGAGCAAGCAGGGCCAAGACTCCCAGCCAGACGAACTTGCTTTGTCGCTTCACGGAATTTCGTCCGACCAACGCGGTGTTCATCGCTCATCGTCTTTCATCAGTCGGGCTACTTTTTCGCGATCAATACGACCGACGAATCTTCCCGAGTCATCTTTGACAAAAATCTCACTCGGGTCGCTGAGCAACATCGCCACGACGGTGGCGATGTAGTCTTCGGTTTGCACCGAGCGCGCCCTATTTGCTGGCGTCGGGTCGGCTTCTAACGGCAACATCGCCGAGCGAACCCGCAATACTTTTGCTCGAGGCACGTCTTTGGTGAATTCGCGAACATAGTCAGTCGCCGGATTCGTCACCAATTCTTCGGGAGTTCCCACCTGGTCGAACGCGCCATCTTTCATGATCGCAATTCGATCCCCGAGTCGCAGAGCCTCGGCAAAATCGTGGGTGATGAACACAATCGTGCGGTGCATCTCGTGTTGCAGGCGAATGAGTTCATCCTGCATTTCGTGACGAATAAGCGGGTCGAGCGCCGAGAACGGTTCATCGAACAAAAGAATCGACGGGTCGACCGCCAATGCGCGCGCCAAGCCAACCCGCTGTTGCATTCCGCCCGAGAGTTGTTGGGGAAAGTGTTGGGCCCAACCATCCAGTCCGACGGTTTTAAGGACCGAGGTGGCGCGCGCCAGCCTCTCGTTTTTTTCGATGCCTTGAACCTCGAGCCCGTAGGCGATGTTGTCGATCACCTTTCGGTGAGGAAACAAACCGAAGTGTTGGAACACCATCGACATTCGGCCGCGTCGCACGTTGCGCAGGGCCTCGTCGTCCATCGCCAGCAGGTCATCGCCCTCCACGAAAACGTCGCCCCGAGTCGGTTCGATCAGTCTCGAAAGACATCTGATCAGCGTGCTCTTGCCGCTGCCCGAGAGTCCCATGACCACGAACGTCTCGCTCGGCGCGACGCTGAACGAGACATCTCGCACGCCGATTGTTTGCCCCGTCTGTTCGATGATCCTCGCCCGGGTCTCGCCGTTTTGCGCCAGACGAATCGCCTGATCGGGCGACGCGTTACCGAACACCTTCCATAAATGGCGAACCTCGATCGCCAGATTTGAACTTGATTCCCGCAAATCGCCCCCGCGTATCACCGACAGACGAAAGACTATTACTTCCCCCAAAACTGCGGGAATTGTGGAAACTTGCTAGTTTGGGTGGTGACAATTCAAACAATCAAGGGGGAGTTAATGAGGAAATCCAGAAGGTCATTACTGGCCGGCTTTGCTGTCGTCGGTGCGATGCTCATCGCAGCGTGCGGTGGCGGCGACTCGGCTTCAGGCGGTGGCACCGAGACGATTCGAATCGCCCGCAACAACTGGACGGCGTCGATGATCGAAACAGAAATCATCAAGCAATTGATCGAACAGAATTTGGGCAATCCGGTAGAAATTGTCGACATCGACGAGAACGCTATGTTCGCCGGCATGTCTGCCGGTGACATCGACGCCAACGTCGAAGTTTGGCCGTCAGGTGTGACCCCCGATGAACAGGCGTTCATCGATGATGGTTCGATCACCAACATGGGCGAACTCGGTGCGGTCGGCAAGATCGGCTGGTTCGTCCCGCAATATGCGATCGACAAATATCCGTCTCTCACATCGTGGGAAGGTTTGAAAGATCCAGAGGTCGCCAAGGCGTTCGCCACGGCGGCAACCGGCTCGAGCGGTCGATTCCTCGGAATGGACCCGTCGTTCTCGCAATACGACGAGCAGATCATCACCAACTTGAAACTCCCGTTCCAAGTTCAATACTCGGGATCAGAGGCCGCGACAATGGCCGAGATCGAGGCTCGTTCGGCGAATCAAGAACCTTTGATCATGTACTACTGGATGCCCTCGGCGGCGGTCGGTAAATACAACTTGAAGAACGTGATGTTGCCCAAACCGACGGTTGACTGCGCGGCAGATGCGGCCAAGTGCGACGGTGACTATCCGGAAGACGTGTTGTTCAAGATTGCGTCCACGAAGTTGAAGACCAAAGACGCGAAAGTCTTCGCGTTCTTCGAAAAGTTCAGGATGACGACCGACGACCAACTCGGCGTGTTGCCAAAAATTGAAATTGATAAACAGGACGTCACCGCGGTGGCTGCCGAGTGGATCAAGAACAACGAGGCGACCTGGAAGGCTTGGCTCGGCTAAAGAAATCCAGAATTGATTGTCGAAGTGGCGAGGTGTTTGCACCTCGCCACTTCTCTTT
>VFZD01000077.1 GCA_016871295.1 Actinomycetota bacterium
TTGGGAAGTCAGATCATCAGAAAACCCCGCGCATACGACGGCTTGTGCGGCTCGTTTCAACTCGACATCGGCGAGACGAAGCGAATGCTCGGTTGGAATCCGCCGTTCAGTTTGCAACAGGAGATTCGCAACACCGTGATGTGGTTCATCGAGACCAAGCCGTGATCATCATCGCTGTAGTCACCGTGGCAATCGCTCTCGCCCTGACGGCGATGATCAGAAGGATGTCTTTGCGCCGTGGTCACCTCGACATCCCCAATGAACGCAGTTCTCATTCGTCACCCACGCCTCATGGGGGCGGAATCGCGGTGGTCGCGGCGCTGGTGGTCGCGGGTCTGATGCTTCTCGGCGCCGACAAACTTTCGACGCGTGATTTTGTGGCGGTTTTTGTTCCTGGCTTGGCGATCGCCGTGGTCGGCAGACTCGACGATCTCGGTCGACTGACCTCGGCCAAATGGCGCCTGTTCATTCACTTCGTGATTGCCGCGTTTGCGATTTGGTATCTGGGCGGGTTGCCCGAACTCACACTCTTTGACGCGGCGATTGATTTCTCAATTTTGGGAAATTGTGTCGCGATCGTCTATTTGGTGTGGTTGCTCAACCTGTTCAACTTCATGGATGGAATCGATCTGATCACGACCGTCGAAACGGTGACGGTTTGTCTGGTGGCTGCGTGGATCTTACAGGTTAAAGCCGACTCTGATCTATGGATGCTCATCGCTTCGATCGGCGCGGCGCTGATCGGGTTCGGCGTGTTCAATCTTCCGCCGGCAAAAATATTTCTTGGCGATGTCGGCAGCGCGTTTATCGGGGCGACGATCGGCATAGTCACGATTATCGTCGCCGACGAGTCGCCGTTGGTCGCCTGGTCGATGGTGATTCTGCTCGCTACTTTTGTTTCTGACTCGACGGTCACCTTGCTGCGTCGCCTCGTTTCGCGGCAACATGTCTACAAGGCCCACCGCACCCACGCCTACCAACATTTGACCACGAGACTCGACTCGCATCTCGCGGTTTCACTCGGCGTCGGCGCAATCAACTTGATCTGGCTGGCACCGATCGCCTGGCTTGTCGCCGACTCAAAAATTGTGCCGCTCGCCGGAATCGCGATCGCATATCCGCCTTTGATCTTGACGGCCTACATCTTGCAGGCGGGAAAACCCCGGCTCAACTGACCCTGCACAACCTCACCAACGGAATTCGGCGCGCGGTTTTTTCTTGGTATTCCGCGAACCCCGGCCAAATTGCGACCAATGAATCCCAAATCTTTTGGCGGTGATTTCGCTCGGCACCCTCTTCTGAATAGGTCGAGGCTCGACACTCGAAAACTTCGGGACCGACCTGAATCGTGACGATCGGGTTCGAGGCGAGATTTTCATACCAAAGAGGATTTTTCGGCGCGCCACCGTTGGACGCCACCAGAACGTAATCGTCGCCATCGCGGCCGTAAATCAGGGCCGTGCGCCTCAACTCGCCAGATTTTCGGCCGGTCGTGGTCAGCAACAAAGTCGGCACTCCCCCCCAGATGTGACCCTGCGAACCGTTGCTCTCGACGTATTCACGAATGTGGTCTTTGACCCAATCGATCGGGCTGTCGTTTATTTTTTCTGCGGACATGGCGAAAGACTAGCCACGAATCAGCGAGCGACACCCCCGTGCCACACTGTAAACATGGAAATTCTCGTTGGATTATTGATCGTTGTTGTTTTGGCTCTCGTGGTCTTGCTGGTTCGCAAGGGCGACGGTGTAGCGGGTCTCGCGCCTGCAAATTTTGATCAAACAGCGCTGATCGACGCGGTTCGAACCGCCGTCGACGACAGGGTGGGCAAAGCCACCCAGATCGCGCTCGAAAACGTGAACGAGCAGATTGACCGCACTTACCAGGCTCGCTCGCAAACACTGAAGACCGAGACCAAGAGTCTGCTCGACCCCGTGACCAACCAAATGAACGAACTGCGCAATGTCGTCGCGTCGTTGCAATCGAATTATTCGAGCACCGTCGGCGTCACCGAGACGATCAGCAAACAGATCGAGTCGCTCAACCAAACGACGTCGGCGTTGCAATCAGCCCTGAAATCCCCGAGCGCTCGAGGTGCGTGGGGTGAACAACAACTGCGCAACGTGATCGAACTCGCGGGCATGTTGCCCTATTGCGATTTTTACGAGCAGACCACCGTCTCGGGCAACGACAAAACCCAGCGACCCGACGCGGTGATCAAACTGCCGAACGAGGGTTGCGTGGTCATCGACTCGAAAACACCGCTCGATGCGTATCTCAAGGCCCAAGAGACATCGGATTCGGCCTCTCGCCAACAGTTGCTCGCCGAACATGCCAAAGCGTTGGCTGGTCACGCCAAAGTTTTGGCCGACAAGCGCTACGACGAAATGTTCGAACGCTCGCCCGAATATGTGATCATGTTCATTCCGGGTGAGTCGTTCTTGGCCGACGCCTTGCGCGCCGACGGCAGTCTGCTCGAAGTCGCCATGCGAAGTCGCGTGCTGATCGCGTCGCCCGTCAATTTGCTGGCGCTGTTGCTCGCCGTCGCCAAAGGTTGGCAGGCGTTTCAAATCGCCGAGAACGCCGAAAAGATCGCGTCACTCGGGCGCGAACTATATGAACGAGTCGAAACGGTGTTGAAGAGCGTCGACAGAACGGGTCGAGGTTTGGAAACCGCGATATCCGCCTACAACCAGATGGTCGGCTCGATCGAAAGTCGCATGCTTGCGTCGTTGCGAAAGTTCAAAGATATGGGCGTGTCGTCTGCCGAGCTGACCGAAATCTCGAACATCGACTCTGCACCGCGACAAATTGCCGCGCCCGAACACGACAAAGAACTCGAAGAGTGATTGGCTCGACAAACCTATAGTCGCTAGCATTACGGCGATGTTTGCAGCGGTTGTTTGGCATTGGTGGCTGGGTGCGGGGCTTTTGATCGCTGGCATCGGCGCGGTACTTGGTCTGGTTGTTGGCTATCTGAAATCGGTGACGGCGCTCAAGTACCCGAACAGGCGCCGGCAACAGTCGCAAAAGTAATCGGCGTGGGCCGATGAGCGCCCTGCTCGAGCGTCTCAAGGCGAGCAATTTCGCCCGTGAACTTCTCAAGAAATGCAATTTCGCCCCCGCGGGGAGCAGGGTCAACTGTGCCGTTTCGGGAGGCCAAGACAGCATGGCGATGCTGCTTTTGGCGACACTCAACGGCTGCAAAGTTAGGGCGATCCATGTCGATCATTCGATTCGTGCCGGTTCGCAGAACGAGTCGAAAGTGGTCGCCGATGTCGCCAAACTTCTCGGTGCCGATTTTGAAAGCCATACGGTCAAAGTCGAACCCGGAGCCAACCTTGAGGCGAGGGCTCGCGAGGTCCGATATGCGGTTTTGCCAAAAAATGTCGCGACCGGCCACACCGTCGATGATCAGGCCGAAACCTTGATCATCAACATGCTGAGGGGCGCAGGCTTGCAAGGGTTGGCCGCGATGCAGCCCGGCTTCAACCGACCAATTCTTGGTCTGCGACGCAGCGACACGGCTCGTCTTTGCCGCGAAATGGAAATTGATTGCGTCGAAGATTCGTCGAACTCTGATCTGCGATTCTTGCGAAACCAAATTCGTCATCGGGCGTTGCCGCTACTCGATGAGATCGCCCAGCGTGACGTGACAGCGGTCCTGGCGCGACAGGCTGAAATTTTTCGCCAAGACTCGGAGGTTCTGGATGAACTCGCGAATCAAATCGACCCGACCGATGCCAGGTCGCTCGCGGATGCGCCGATCGCTTTGGCGCGTCGAGCGGTTCGCAGATGGCTGACTGAAATTTACCCGCCCGATGCGGCGACGGTTGAGCGAGTGCTCGAGGTCGCGCGAGGCAACGCGACTGCGTGCGACATCGGGATGAACCGCGAGGTTCGACGAAGTCAACAGCGACTGCAGATCAACAAAATGCGTTGATTTTCTGTGATATTGTCTGATTTCGATGTTTATCGATGCGAGAATTATCGCCAAGTCGATCTAGGTCTGCTCTAGTGCCGCAAAAACTCCGGGGAAAGTGGGCGCTCGGCATCGTGCCCCGCCATCTGACCTGGATCATCAAAGACAAACTCGCGATTTGCGAACGACCGGGCGGTTTTGGCGTCAATCACCGACGGGTGCGGCGACAAGAAGAAATAATTTGGCTGCGCGAAAACGAGTTTGGTTGCGTAATCTCGATCAGCACCGCACCGCACAACCTGCACAGTTACGACGAACTGCAACTGTCGTATCAACACCGACCGATGCCGCACCCCGACGATTTGGACCCGTGGCTGAAGGGTTTCTACCCCGAGATCTCGAAACTATTGCAGCGCGGCTTGAAGGTCATCGTGCACGCCGAAGAAGTCAGCGAAAAACTGCATGGTTTGATGGGCGGCTACATCAGATGGTCTGGGCTCGTCGAAGACGCCGCCCAGGCGATAATTCTCGCCGAACGGATTGCCGGCCGCCAGTTGGACCCTGAATCGCGCGAACTAATTCTTCGAGTTCACGAACTTCG
>VFZD01000078.1 GCA_016871295.1 Actinomycetota bacterium
AACGGGCACTCCGGCTCGACACAGCGCGTGTCTGATTCGCCCTCGACCTGCACGAGTTTCGACTTGCGGTCGCAAACGCACACGGTCGGAAACTTCCATGGCTTCGAGTTCTTCGGTCGCAGAGCCAACACCGGCCCGACAACTTCGGGGATCACATCGCCCGCCTTGCGCACGACCACCGTGTCGCCAGGCCGAACATCTTTCAACTGCACCTGCTCGCGGTTGTGCAGGGTCGCCATGCTGACGGTGCTGCCCGACAACACCACTGGCTCGAGCACGGCGAATGGCGTTGCCCGCCCCGTGCGACCGATCGACACCGAAATTTCTTTGAGAATCGTGTTGCGCTCTTCGGGCGGAAATTTTACGGCGATCGCCCACCTCGGCGCCCGCGATGTGAAGCCCAGTTGCTCGCGCTGCGCGAGGCTGTCGAGTTTTACGACGACACCGTCGATTTCATAATTCAAATCATGGCGCTTGGCCTCCCATGATTCGCAAAAGTCGACGACGCTGACCAACGAATCGAGCGTTCGCACCTCGGGATTGACCGGAAAACCCAAATCACGCAGATACCCGAGCGTCTCGGAATGCGTCTCGAATTTCGGTCCGCCCTCGACCTCCCCAAGTTGATAGGCCCAAAACGAAAGATCGCGGCTCGCGGTGACCGCGGCGCTCTTCTGTCGCAGACTTCCCGCGCCGGCGTTGCGCGGATTGGCGGGCACGTTCTCCGGTTTCTTGCCGTCGACAACCCGTTTCTCATTTTCGCGCATCTTGGCCTCGCGAAATTTTTCGAAAGCCGTGATCGACATGTAGACCTCGCCGCGCACCTCGAGAAGAGTCGGCAGTTTGCTGTTCGGCTTGGCGATCAACTTTTTGGGGATGACACCGATCGTGCGCACATTGGCCGTGACGTCTTCGCCGACTTTTCCGTCGCCGCGCGTGGCCGCCTGCACCAGTTCACCGTTTTCATAGATGATGCTCAACGCCAAACCGTCGATCTTGAGTTCGCACGCGTATTTGATCGCCGCTTCACCCAGACCTTTGACGGCACGCTCACCCCAGGCTTGCAACTCTTCGACATTCATCGCGTTGTCGAGGCTCGTCATCGGCACGCGATGAGTCACCGGGGCAAAAGTCGTCGTGCCCGCGCCGACATTGACCGTCGGAGATCGGTCGTCGACCAAATCGGGGTATTCGGCTTCCAGTTCGGCGAGTTTGCGCAACAACTCGTCGAATGCGGCGTCAGAAATCTCGGGACTGTCTTGGCCGTGATAGAGCTCGTTGTGATACGCGATCTTCGACCGCAACTCGGCGGCAGTTTTGCGAATCTTCTCGGACGCAGACATCACTGAAACTTTACCGAAGTCATGTATCGGCCTTTGCCTTGCCCTTAGCCTTACGGTGTGTTCGACAAGTGGTTGATCTGGGTCTTGCGTCTGGTCGTCGCAATTCTGCCGTTCGTAGCCACAGACGCGACCCAACTGTTCGCCGACAGTTCAGGCGGCGTACGCAATACGGCCGGCGTCCTTGCCTGGGCGCTCTGGGCGACATCAATTTTCGCCGTTTTTGTCTTGCTCCCGATGGCCTTGACGGTTCTGCGAACCACATCGCCGACAATCGCCACTTTGTTGATTTTTCTTGCGTTCACCGAGGCGACCGAAGTGCGCAACATCCTCGGTGCCGCTCTCGGGGTGGCGATGGTGTTGCTCGCTTTCAACGCCGGACTCGGCAACATGTTCGTGCAAGCCAGCGCCTACGGGGACGAAAAACGCTTTCTCCTTCGACCCCCCGTGGCGCTCATCGCGCCAACTGTTCTGGCCAGCACAATTTTGATGTCAGCAATTATTTCCGCGCCAATGTTGTTCGCCGCCGAGAGTTTCAAGGCGGCCGCTGTAGCGACACTGATCGCAGCGATCAGCGTCTGGTTTTTCCCACGAAGAATTCACCAACTCTCGCGGCGGTGGTTCGTTCTCGTGCCGGCCGGTTTTGTCGTCCACGACGAGACACTGCTCGGCACCAACCTGATGATCCGCAAACACGACCTGATGTCGATCAATTTCGCCGCGCGCGACACCCAATCGGCAGATCTGACGGCGTTGACCTGGGGCGTGCCGCTTGATCTCGCGTTCAAGGAGCCGCTCGATGTGAGTCTTTCCCCCCTGTCGGCGCGACATCTGAAAGCGCTGAACGCGATTCACGCCAAGTCGATCTTGATCGCACCATCTCGCCCCGGAGCCGTTCTTCGCGCGATAAGCGACGCGCCCAACTCGCGCTTCGTACGCGACAAATGATGGTTGCGTCAGAAGGCTAGTTGGTCGGCGGGTTGGCCGAGTCGGCGATGCCGCCACCCAAGACAAAAGAATTGGTCGGGTCGTAGCAAACGACGCTTTGCCCGGGGGCGATGCGCCTTTGGGGCGCCGCAAATCGCAGAACCAACGGCGAGAGGTTTTCGACCATCGCGTCGACCGCCGCACCATGGGCACTGCTCTGCACCACCACGGCGTCGCCGATTTTCGCCGGCCTATCTGCCCACATCACATCGTTGACGACAAGGCCCGTGCGCAGCAGTTGCTCTTCGTTGCCGACCACTACTTTTGCGTTTGGCGTGTCGACATCGACGACGAACCGTCTTGGTCCGCCCCCGGGCAGGCCGAGACCGCGTCGCTGCCCGATCGTCACAAGTTCAAGCGCCTCGACGGCTCCCGCCTTTTCACCATCGCTGGTGACGACATTTGCCCGGCGAAACTCGATGCGGTTTCCCAAGAAAGTTTCTCGACCCCCGGTTCGCGAAATAAAACAGACATCTTGGCTGTCGGGC
Organism: Actinomycetota bacterium; assembly: GCA_016871295.1. Taxonomy (GTDB): domain Bacteria; phylum Actinomycetota; class Acidimicrobiia; order Acidimicrobiales; family Ilumatobacteraceae; genus BACL27. The sequence goes on from VFZD01000078.1 coordinate 2,816, forward strand.
TTCGTCGCCGTTCGCAAGCCCAGTTCGAGCGCCCTGTTGCGAACGTCAGCCTTGGTCATGTGCCCGACGGGGAACATCGTGTAGGCCAACTCGGCTTGATCGAGCATATACACGACATAACTTTGGTCTTTCAACGCGTCATGACCCCGGCTCAACCGAAGCGTCCCGGTCGAGTCACGCGAAATTTGGGCATGGTGCCCCGTGGCCACGGCGTCGAAACCCAACACGCGGGCTCGTTCGCTCAGCCGATCGAACTTCAAATGGCGATTGCATTCGATGCACGGGTTCGGGGTGATGCCGTCGACATGCGCCTGCACATAGGGCTTGACGACATGTTCATTGAAGTCGTCGGAAAAATTGAAGACCAGATGGTCGATGCCCAGTTGTTGTGCAACCCGCCTGGCGTCGTCTACATCTGAAACGGAACAGCACCCCGTGTCGCTCTCGCCACCCCAGAGTCGCATCGTCACACCGACAACTTGGTGGCCTTGATCGATCAGTTCGGCGGCGGCGACCGACGAGTCGACTCCCCCCGACATCGCGACCAAAACTTTCATCAGGCCTTGATTTTATTGCGCCGAATGCGACGAACCGCCCCGACTATCGCCTCGATTGCCAGATCAATTTCTCGTTCGGTGGTGGTGTGACCGAGGCTCATGCGCAACGCACCGGCGGAAAACTTTTTTTCTATACCCATCGCCGTCAAGACATGCGAGGGTTCCATCGCCCCGCTGGCGCACGCGCTGGCCGCCGACGCACAGATCATCGCCTCATCGAGAAGAAACAGGATCTCCTCGCTCTCGCAACCGGCAAAACACATGTGGGCGATGCCCGCGACTCGTCGTTCGCGCGGCACGGTCTCGAGCACATCATCGACCTGGCTCATCACGCCATCAACTAGTGCGTCACGAAGTCGGCCGACACGGGCGACCTCGGTGCTCCGGGTCGCATCGGTTACACGCAGCGCCGCCGCCGTGGCGATGATGCCGGCCACGTTGTGCGTGCCGCTGCGTCGGTCGCGCTCCTGTCCGCCGCCGACGATCAACGGATCAATCTTCGCTCCGAGCCGTTGCATCGTGATCCCCACTCCTTTCGGCCCGCCGAACTTGTGCGCCGAGATCGAAAGCACGTCGACGAGTTTCGAAATCTCGCGCAAATCTTGCCAACATGTCGCTTGAACCGCATCGGTATGCAAAATCGCATCGGGTGCACATCCGCGCACGACCTTGGCGACCCGGCGCATCGGCGAAATTGTGCCGACCTCGTTGTTCACCGCCATCACCGAAACGACCCCGACTCGGCTCGCGACCTGCGCCTCATTCAACACTCGCTCTAACGAATCAACATCGATCGACCCCGTCGCATCGACACTCACGATCTGACCCTTCAGGCTCTCGACGCAGTGCAACACGGCGTGATGTTCGGCGGCCGAACAAACGGCCACGCCCGCGTTGCGGTGCACCGCGCCGAAAATCGCGGCGTTATCGCCCTCGGTGCCACCGCTGGTGAAAACAACCTCGCCCGCCTTGCATCCGATCAATTCGGCGACATCATCGCGGGCCTCGTCGATCGCTTTGCGGACGATTCGCGAGAACCGATGCGAGCCCGACGGATTCGCATAAATGCCGCTCATGAAAGGAGTCATCGCCTCGACCGCCTCGCGGCGCATCGGTGTGCTGGCGGCGTGATCTAGGTAGAC
>VFZD01000079.1 GCA_016871295.1 Actinomycetota bacterium
CCTCGACAACTAATCGTGGTCGAGGAACGCCCGGAGATTCGCGCTGTTGTGCGGGTGCCGCAATCGCGCCAGTGTTTTCTGTTCGATCTGCCGAACCCGCTCGCGCGTTACTTTCATTTTTTCGGCCACCTCTTCGAGCGTAAAAATTCGATCGAACTCGCCGATGCCGAATCGCATCGCCACGATCTCTTGCTCGCGCTCGGGCAGATCTTTCAGCGTCTTTTCAACCGCCTCGCGCAACTGCGCCCTCTCGGTCACCCCCAACGGATCATTGTCTTCGGTGTCGGCGATCGTGTCGCCAACGGTGAGGTCGTCGGTGTTGTAGCCGACGGGGGCGTCGAGGCTCGTGGTCGGTATCGCCAACTGCATGATGTCGAAAAGTTTTTCGACGCTCAGACTGCTTCGTGTCGCGACCTCTTCGGGCGTCGGCAGTCTGCCTAATTCGGCCGTCAGATCGCGTTCGGCCCGCTGCACTCGATTTACGACCTCCATCATGTGGCCCGGAATGCGGATATTCCGACCCTGATCGGCCAACGCCCGCGTCATCGACTGGCGAATCCACCATGTCGCATAGGTCGAAAACTTGAAGCCTTTTTCGTAGTCGTATTTGTCGGCCGCATGCATCAGACCGATATTGCCCTCTTGAATCAAGTCGGCGAGTTGCAATTCTTTGCGGTCGTATCTTCGGGCCACCGACACGACCAGACGCAAATTCGCGCGCACCATGTGGTCTTTGGCCTTCTCCCCCTCTCTGACGATTCGTTGCAACCGTCGTCGTTCGCTGAACCCGAGCGCGCCATTCGTCTTGTTCAGTTTTTCCTGCGCGACGAGCCCGGATTTGATCTTTTTCCCGAGTTCTTTTTCTTCGTCGGCCGTCAACAGTTCGACCTGCCCGATCTCGTTCAGATACAGGCGAACCGAGTCGCTTCCGACCGATTCTTTGGCTGCAGATGTCGTCATTCGTGCTCTCCGACCCGACTGTTCAACCAGCCGAGCAATTGCTCTGCTGACGATTCTGCCATATTTGGCACGTCGAGATTTTCAAGCAACAACCTCGCCGCGCGATCGATCTGTATCTGTTCAGGGTCGGTCACTTTCACCCGATGTGCCAACTCGCGACGCACCGCGGCAGCCAGCAGATTCCAGGCTTCGCGCAACACTTGCGTGTCGTCGACATCGGCCACCGCCGCACGCTCCAAAACCTCGCGCGCCTCCGGGTCGGCATTTTCTAGCGCCACCGTGATGTCGCCGAGCGCCGCACCGGCGGCCAAAAAAGCCCGACGATTGACCTCATCGACGAACAACGCCTCAGACAACCAGTTGGCGATTTCTTCCCAATGCGAAAACATCAGCGCCAACACCACGAGTTCGGCCGATTCTCCGCGACGACTGACCGATGCGCTGGCCACCGCAATCGTCGGGTTGCGCGTGCGTCGCTCGGCGAGTTTCACCAGATCCCCCACGGGAATTCCGACGTGGGTGGCGACTTGTCCCGCATAGAGTTTTCGCACGTTCGTGTCCGGGTGCTCGTTGATCACGCTCATCGCCTGCTCGGCCGTGCGCGATCGCGCCTCGGGTGACGAAACCGAACCCGCGTCGAGCACGCGCTTCAATCGAAAACCCAGAAACGGTTTCGCGTTGGCGACGGCACCGGCCAACGCCGCGGGATCTGAGTTCGCCAGGTCGCCGGGGTCTTTGCCCTGCGGAAACTGCGCCACGCCAACCTCAACTTTGTACCGTTGCTCCCATTCGTAAAACCTTTCGGCCGCGCCCTGACCCGCGCTGTCGGCATCGAAAGCCAGCACGACCTTTTTTGCGAAACGCTTCAGCAATCGCACGTGATCTTCGGTCAATGCGGTGCCGCAGGTCGCGACCGCTCGTCGCACTCCGCTGCGGTGAAACCCGATCACGTCGGTGTAACCCTCGCAGACGATCACCTCGTCGGCCGTCACGATCTCGGCCTTCGCCCAGTTCAAGCCATAGAGAGTTTTGCTCTTCGCATAAATCGCCGTCTCGGGGGAATTCTTGTATTTGGCGGGATCGGTGCTGCCCGGCAAGATCCTTCCGCCGAACGCCACGGCCTCGCCGCTGTCCTTGAAAATCGGAAACATCACCCGAGCCCTGAACGAATCTTGCGCCTTGCCGCGCTTGTTGACAAACCCGAGACCGGTCTCGCGCAACAAGTCGACCGACACGCCCAAACTTTGGGTGAGCGCATCCCACTCGTCGGGGGCCCAACCCAGTTTGAACTCTCGTGCGACATCACCCGAGAGGCCGCGATCGCGCAGATAGTCGCGCGCCGCCCGCGCGTCGGGCGACTTCAGCAGTCGGTCGTGATACCACTCGACGGCCTGACCCATTATTTCGGTCAGTTGTTTCAATCGCTTGCGATCCTTGCTTTGGCCGCCAGATGTATATGTGAGTTGGTAACCGGCTTTGTTGGCGATGTGCTCGATCGCCCCGACGAAATCGAGGTGCTCGATTTCTTGAACGAACTTGAAAATGTCGCCCGAGGCCCCGCACCCGAAGCATTTGTAGCGGCGAGTCTCTTCACGCACGTTGAACGAACCCGATTTTTCGGCATGAAACGGACACAGCCCGACCCAATTTCGACCCACGCGCCGCAACTGCACGTATCCCTGGATCGTGTCGACAATCGAAACCGACTCGCGCAATCTTTCGATGTCAGTGTCAGCAATCGCCACGAGCGAAGGCTAGTTGATCAGCGTTTAACGACGCCCTTTTGCCGATTGCCTTTGACCACCGAGGCGACGATGCCGACCGTCAACACCAAGGTGATTATGCCCAGCGAGATCGGCACGGGGATGTGGGGACCTCTGAACGCGATCGACATCTTCACGCCGACGTAAATCAGCAACAGCGAAATCGTGTGCGGCATGTAGACGAACCTCTCGCGCATGTCGGCGAGCAAAAAGTAGAGCGCGCGCAGACCGAGGATGGCGAACGCGTTCGAGGCAAAGACGATGAACTGCTCGCGGCTCACGGCCAGCACCGCCGGCACCGAGTCGACGGCGAAAATCACGTCGGAAACCTCGATCACGACCAGCACGGCCAACAACGGTGTCGCGGCGCGGCGCCCCGCGTCGTCCCGGGTCAACATCTTTTGGCCGTCGTAGTCGTCGACTGACCGCACAAACTTTCTGAACAACTTCATCGTGCGCATCTCCGACGGGTCGCTATTTTTGCCGCCCGAGGTGAAAATTTTGATGCCCGTATAGACCAAGAAAACGCCGAACACCAACAACAAAAACTTGAAGCGCGTGATCACCGCGACGCCGACGATGATGAACACGAAGCGCAAGACGAGCGCGCCAAAAATACCCCAGAACAGAGTTCGGTGTTGAAATTGACGCGGCACTTTGAAATGGGCGAAAATCATCGCCCAAACAAAGACGTTGTCGACCGAGAGGCTCTTTTCAATCAGATAACCCGATAGATATTCGATCGCCGAGGCGGTGCCTTGACCCTGGCCGGTGAACATCCAGGCGACGACGCCGGTGAACGCCAAACCCAGGCCGATCCAGACGGCGCTTTCAATCGCCGCCTCACGAATGCCGATCACGTGGGCTTGGCGATGAAAGATGAGCAGGTCGATGATCAGCGCACCGGCGATAAGCACGAGCAGCATCGGCCAGCCCCACGACGGAATCACGACATCGACATAATTGTTTTTCCCCGCCTCCACCGCGATCAACCCGCCAAGGCCGCGCTCCGCCGCGCCAACCGCAATCAAACTATTCAACACCGG
>VFZD01000080.1 GCA_016871295.1 Actinomycetota bacterium
ACTTTCGCTGAAGCCTGCGTCGAAGTCGTCACACCCAGCACGGTAGTCGTCGGCGCTACAACCGTCGTCGTGGCGGCGATCGTCGTGTAGTTCGGGTCTGGTCTATCGAAAGGCGGCACGGGAGAACCGTATGCTTCGGGTTCTTTGATTCCGTCGAACACATAAACCCTGTCGCCATATGCAACCAGTGCCGGAAAATATCGGGCGACCGACATCGGTATCCGCACGCAGCCGTGCGATGCCGGCTTCAGCGGCACGAGAATCGCGCCGTGCACGGCGATGTTGTAGTTGAAGTAGACCGGGTTGTACAACGAACCGAGTTTCGTTTCGCGCATACCCGATCGCCGATTGAAAAAATAGAAAATTCCAGCCGGCGTTGTCGCCTCGCCGCAGATTCCGGTCAAGATCTGTTGGTCGGTCGTGTTGCCCTCTTCACCCGGGTCGATCTTGACCTCCTCGCACCACGGCACACCGTCGCCGCTCGACATGTGCGTGATCAGAGCTGGTTTCTGGTCGGCAAATACAATCAGAACCTGTTCGGGCAGATAAATCTCGACATGGGTCGCGGTATCGGCCACACGCCGCGGCTTGATCCTCAGGTTCGACTGCATGATCGCCCATGCCGACGGGGTGACGACGCCCGTCGCCTGCTCGCGGGGCACGCTCATCACGAGTTTTTCGAACGCCCACATCGCCTGCAATGTGTTTTGACCGAACTCGCCGTCGATCGGGCCCGGATCGAACTTCAGATCTTTCAATCTTTGCTGCACGCGCAACACATCGTCGCCCTTCATGCCCAACTCGAGTGATCGATTCAGGGGCACGGTGACGAGCGGCAACAAACTCGTTTCGACGACCACATCGGGGTTCGAATCTTCGGTCGCTATGTCGGTCGACGAACTGCTGATCACGCCGATTGCGATCACCGTCATCAGAACAGCGAAGGCGACCAGGGCGAACCGCCATCGATCGAGTGCCGACATCAGTTTCGGGTGGAGATCCGGCACCGGCGGGTCCAAATCTTCGGGAAACTGGTCGAACGGGTTCACTTTTTCGTCTTGTCGACCGGCTTGATTGCGTTGAGTTTCTTGCGCAGGGCGAATGCCTCGCGCAGGATTTTGGCGATCACCGACGGCGAACTGAGCGTCGACACGCCGCGTGTGCGGGGGAAATAGTCGACGCCGAACTGCACCACCTCGAGATTCAATTTTTTGGCGCTGACGATCAATTCGGCGTCGATGAACGAACCCTCGCTCTCGAGGCTGATGTGCTCGAAAACCGACTTTCGGCACAACTTGAAGGCGAAATTGATGTCGCGAAAGCGAACCTTGAACAGAATTCGCACCATCAGGTTGTAGAACATCGAATAGATCACGCGCACGAAGCCTTCGCCGGTCCGATCAAACCTGTAGGCGCTCACGATGTCGGCTTCATATTGGCGCATCAAACGCATCGCGTTGTGCAACTCGCGCATGTCGAACGGCAGGTCGGCATCGGTGTAGAGCACGACATCGCCCGTGGCGGCGGCGAAACCGGACTTGATCGACCCGCCCAGTTTTCTGTTCACCGGATGATGCACAACCTTTACATGTTGGTCTTTGCTCGCCGCTTCATCGGCCAAACGGGGCGTCGCGTCGGTGGACGCATCGTTCACGATCACAATCTCGTAGTCGCCGATCACGCTCGCGTCGCGCAGTTCGATGCAAATTTCGCGTGCCGCGTTGAGCGCACGGTGCAGATATTGCTCCTCGTTCCACATCGGAAAAAAGACGCTCAATTTCCGAAATTTCGTCTGCGACATGACGCTCTCAGGCTATTGTCGGTCTTGCAATGTCGTCTCTCCCCCCGCCCAATCGAGCCCAGTATCTGCGCGCCGGTTCGCTCACGCCAAGTTGGAAGTTCGCCCTCATCGCCACACAAATGCTGATCCTTGCGTCGTTGTTGATGCTCGGTGTCTCGGCCTCGACCGTGGGCAAACCAACCTGGTGGTTGGCTTCAACCGACAACAACTTGTTGGCCGTGCTCATCGTGGTTCCGTTCTTGGCCCCGACAGTCGTGATCTTCGTCGCCGCGCGTGCATCGCACCTCGCACCAGTCGCCGGGCTTTTCGCCACGGCACTCTTGGCGGCGACGAGCGTCGTCGACATTTCAAGAACACCCGGCATCGCTTTGGGCGAGGCGATATTGGCTGGTTGCACGGCCCTCACCACGATCGCCGTGTTCGCCGGGCGACGACGAGCGGTGAATTCCGCTCCATAAAACCCCTCGGTTTGTCGAGGCTCGGTTCTGTACCGTTGGGATGTGGCAAAAAAGAGCGACGAATCGTCGTCGAGCCAAAAAAATAGTTCCTCGGCCAAGGTGCTGACCTCGCTGCCCGTCGGCGAGCGGGTCGGCATCGCCTTCTCCGGCGGACTCGACACCTCGGCCGCCGTGGCGTGGATGCGCGATCGCGGCGCGCAACCTTTCGCCTACACCGCCGATATCGGTCAACCCGACGAGAAGGATCTGGCATCGGTTGCGCAACGCGCGAAAACCTATGGTGCGGTCGAGGCGAAACTGGTCGACTGCCGCGAGTTGCTCGTGCAAGAAGGTCTCATCGCCCTGCAGTGCGGCGCGTTTCATATTTCGACCGCGGGTCGAACCTATTTCAACACGACGCCGCTCGGTCGCGCCGTGACGGGAACTCTTCTCGTTCGCGAAATGAAACATGACGGCGTCGACATCTGGGGCGACGGCAGCACTTTCAAGGGCAACGACATCGAGCGGTTCTATCGCTACGGGCTGCTCGCCAACCCAAATCTGCGGATCTACAAACCCTGGCTCGATGTCGACTTCGTGCGCGAGATGGGCGGTCGAGCAGAGATGAGCGCCTTCCTGACGTCAAAGAATTTGCCCTACCGAGACCCCGCGCAAAAGGCCTACAGCACCGATGCCAACATCTGGGGTGCGACCCACGAGGCCAAGTCGCTCGAAGAGTTGTCTACATCGATGCACATCGTCGCGCCGATCATGGGTGTCGCGCACTACGACGGTTCGGTGAAGATCGCCACGGAAGACGTGACGATTCGTTTCGTCGAAGGTTGGCCCGTCGCGATCAACGGCGAAGAGTTCTCGTCGCAGATCGAGTTGGTCTCGGCGGCCAACGAAATCGGCGGTCGGCACGGTCTGGGCATGAGCGACCAGATCGAGAACCGCATCATCGAGGCCAAGAGTCGCGGCGTCTATGAGGCCCCTGGTTTGGCGCTGCTGCACATCGCCTACGAGCGGTTGGTCACCGCAATTCACAACGAAAACACGATCGAAAATTACCGCTCGATGGGGCGCCGACTGGGTCGGTTGCTCTACGAGGGTCGATGGTTCGACCCGCAATCGTTGATGTTGCGCGAGTCGTTGACCCGATGGGTTGGTTCGCTCGTTTCGGGCGAGGTCAAACTGCAGTTGCGTCGCGGCGACGACTACAGCATTCTCGACACGACGGGCGCGCATCTCACCTATTCACCCGAGCGTCTGAGCATGGAGCGCGTCGA
>VFZD01000081.1 GCA_016871295.1 Actinomycetota bacterium
ACGACGAGCGAGTTCGACGGCGAATGGAAGATCGCCAGCGATTCTGTCGTCGGCTATCGGGTGAAAGAGATCCTTTTTGGCCAGAGCTCCGAGGGCGTCGGGCGCACTTCGGCGATCACGGGTTCGTTGACGATCGCGGGTCGGCAAGTTTCGGCGGGCAGGTTCGTGGTCGACATGACGACGCTGAAAAGCGACAGCAGTCGGCGAGACCGCCAGGTGAATACCCGAATCTTGAGCACCAGCACCTATCCGACGGCGAAATTCGTTCTGACGACGCCGATCGACCTCACACCAGAGTCGTTCACGGGCACCGATCTGGCCGTCGAAACCGTCGGCACGCTGACGCTACATGGCGTGACCAAAGATGTGAGCGTCTCGCTCGTGGCGCGACTGGTCGACGATGTCATCGAAGTGAGCGGCAACATTCAGATCGTGTTCGCCGATTGGTCGATACCTGATCCGAGTATTGCGGCGATCGTCGTCGAAGATCGCGGCTTGCTCGAGTTCTTGTTGCGCTTCACGCGCTAAAAGTCGCGCTGTTGAAAAATTTGGCGCGCTAGAAAACTCGTTGTCAGGCGTTTAGCGTGACATAAATTCCGCCGCTCGCCTCTGACGCGTCATAGCGTATCAACGGGCGGGTGGCGGGCCCGGTGACGACGGCGCCGGTGCCGGGTTCGAATTGTGAGCCGTGCAGTTCGCACTGGAGAACGTTTCCCACTCGGGCGACGGGGAAACCGGCGTGGGTGCAATTCACCTTCAGTGCGGTGATGCCGGCGTCGGTGCGAGTCAACACGACCCCCGCCGTGCCGCCTGCCGTAGTCGGCACATTGACGACCTTTGTTTCGCCGATTCCAAGCTCGGCGCTTTCGAGCACGCGCACCGCGACGATTTTTTCGGCGGCGTTGCCCGGCTTGCGGCGCCAAACCAGTTTGCCTTTGGCGTTTCGACAGACGAAGGTTACGCCGTCGACAGTGCGCTCACGACCTTTGACCTTGCACGGCGCGCCCGCCGAAACCGACGGTGCCGCCGCCGCGCGCGAACCGGTGAACAGCCAGACGAACGCGGCGGCAGTTGTCGCGATGAACGCGCGACGCGAATTTTTCGGGGATTTCGGGTCAATCGGCATTTTCTCAGGGTAGCCCCGCCAAGTTTGCGGCGGGGTCAACGCAGGGTGGCGAAAAGGGCGGGGAAAACTTTGGAAACTTTCGCCGTCAGATAGTCGCCGTAGGTGCCCGTCCATGCCTGAATGCTGGTGTTGTCCCAGCGGCGAGAGGCGTCGTCGGCGGGCGGAGTTCCGGCGAGCGGCAACGGTTCGACGACGGCGTCCCACGATGGGTCGATAAAAAACGGGTAACTCATCCGCTCGCGACCGCTCACATTGCGCACGCGATGCGGCGTCGAGCGATAGCGACCCGCGGTCAAAAGATCGAGCATGTCGCCGATGTTGACGACGAAGATGTCGGGTTCGGCCGGCACATCCAGCCAAGTGTCGCCGTTGTTTGCGCCGTCGTTTGTCCCGTTCGGCATGCGCACTTGCAGACCGCCGCAATCGTCCTGCGCCAGAATCGTCAGCAATCCGTAATCGGTGTGTTCGGCGACGCCCCATTCGCTGACGCCGTCTTGCGGCACGCGCGAAGCATCGATCGGGGGATAATGAAAAATGCGAAACAAACACGTCGGCTCGCGCGCGATGGTTTTTGCGAACCAGTCGGCGGGCATCTGCAAACCCATCGCCACGCCGCGCATCAACGCGACGCCGAGTTTGTGCATCGCCGCAAACCATTCATCGGCGCACGCGCCCAACTCGGCCGGCCGTTGCGGGTAGAGGTTGGCGCCATGCAGTGGCGTTTGGGCGACCACCCGCGGGTCGGTGACCGGCAACGGCTGACCTATATATAGGCCTTCCTTGCGGTCGGGCACCCCCGATGTGAGTTCGCCGCCCACGCCGAACCAACCCCGCCACGCCGAACCCGCGAGCGGCATCGCACACTTTGACTTTTCGGCGTTGTCGAGCGAAAAAAACTCGCGCGATAGTTCGTCGAGCCGTTCGCGCAACTCGCGCGCCACGCCGTGATTCGTGATTCTGAAGAAACCACTTTGGCGACAGGCGCCGTCGATTTGCGCGGCGCATCTTCGGGCGGCCGGGGTTGTCGTGGTGACAGTTTCACCTAACAACGGCGAAACATCGATCAACGGCAGACCAGCAACCATGAGAGGAGTTTATGGCGGGGTTCGCTTCGTCGACCCGCGCACAACTAATCTGTGGTCGTGAAAGTTTCGCTCGATTACGAATCGTGCCACGGCCATCAAATGTGCGCCATCGCCGCGCCCGAAATATTCGGCAGCGACGAAATCGGCAACGCAAAAGTTTTGATCAGCGGCGAGGTCCCCGCGGCGCTGCAGGCCAAGGCGCGTCGAGCCGAGAGCAATTGTCCAGAGCGGGCGATTTCGATAATCGAGTAGATCGACGACCAAACAAACGACCAAAGAAACGACCCGCCGTGACCGACACCCGCAAACCAGTTTCGGATCTCACCACCGACTACGACATCTTCGACCCCGAATTCGTCAGGAATCCGTATCCCAGTTACCGCCAGATTCGCGAGTCGCAGTGCCCGATCGCCCACACCGACCGCTATCAAGGTTCGTGGTTGCCGACGCGTTACGAAGACGTCGTGGCGATCGCCCAAGAGTTCGAGACCTTCACCTCGCGCCAAATTTTGGTGATGCCTCCCGCCGAGGGGCGCAACGAAGGGCCATATGCGGACGTCGCCGCGCCGCCGATCACGAGTGATCCACCGGATCATCACTGGCATCGCCGTCTGATCTTGCCGGTTTTCGCCCCGCAGGCCGTGGCGAAATACGAGCAGAGCACGCGCGATTTGTGCAACGGTTTGATCGACGAGTTCATCGACAAGGGCCGGGCCGATGCGGCGGCCGACTATGCCCAGCACATCCCGGTGCGCGTGATCGCGGCGATGCTCGGCGTGCCGCTCGAAATGGAACCCGAGTTCACCGAGTGGGTGCGCGGCGTGCTCGAAAACATGACCGACAACGAACTGCGCATGAAGTCGTTCAAAAACATCATCGATTTTTTTGTCGGACAGGTCGAGGACCGCAAGAAAAACCCGCGCGAGAACGATCTGTTGACCGAGTTGATCAACGCCGAGGTCGAGGGCAAGAAAGTTCCGATCGAATACGTGCTCGGTGTCAGCCAGTTGATGCTCGTCGCGGGCATCGATACGACCTGGTCGGCGATCGGGTCGTGCATGTGGCATCTGGCCCAGCATCCCGAGCACCGCAGGCAGTTGCGCGAGAACC
>VFZD01000082.1 GCA_016871295.1 Actinomycetota bacterium
TTGTGGCTTCGGACTTCGGCAATTTGGCGCACTCGGCCTCGGCGATCGCGACATACTCGCTAGCGGTTTCGATCGCATTGGCGACACCCGAGTTGGCCCGAACGATCGCCAGCGCGGTCTCGCGGTCGTTGCCCATGAACGGCCGACCCAAAAGATCGCGCAATTCGAGAGAATCTGGCGAGTCGCTCTTCAGGGTCAACAACACGGGCAGGGTGTAGACGCCTTCCTCCATGTCGTGTCCGGCTCGTTTACCGAGTTCGACATCGGTGGCGATGACATCGAGAATGTCGTCGACGATCTGAAAGACCATGCCATATGCGGCGCCGTAATTGGTCAGCGCCTCGACGATATTACGATCGTGACCCGCGACCAGACCGCCGACGCGAGCGGCGGTTGAAAACAACGAGGCGGTCTTTCCCTCGATGCTGACCAAATACGACGGCACCGACCGAGAGACATCGAACGCCTTCGTCAGTTCTTCGATCTGACCCTCGCAAAGATGACCGATCGTTCGGGCCAACAAACCCGCCACCTCGGTGCCTAGCGCGGCGGCGATCTCTGAGGCCTTGGCCAACAGAAAGTCGCCCGCCAAGATCGCCTGCAGGTTGCCCCAGCGCGAGTTGACCGTTTCGACACCCCGTCGGGTGGTGGCTTCATCCATGACATCGTCGTGATACAGCGAACCCAAGTGCACGAGTTCGCACGCGATCGCGCCCTGAATTACCTCGTCGCTCACCGGTTTGTCGCGACCCACGGACGCGGCGGCGACGGTCATCACCGGTCGAAGACGCTTTCCGCCGGCGAAGATCAGATGCGCGGCGAGTTCGTTGAGATGCGCATCGCGGGTCTCGATGCTCCGTAACAGCGCGCTTTCGACTCGCTGACGATCGACATCCATCTTCGGCAACAACAGCAATGGAGACGACACGGCCATATCAACAGGTTAGGCAAACCGCCTTGTGAAACTACGAACTAGGCGTTGTGAGGCTCGTCACGCGCGACAAAATTGAACGCGTGGTCACCGATACACTTTAGAAAAGGTCAGTCGGCGCACAAGGCGGTCGGAATTGTTCGAAAGATTTACAGACAGGGCTCGCAGGGTCGTAGTTCTCGCCCAAGAGGAAGCCCGCCTGCTCAATCATTCGTATATCGGCACCGAACACATTCTGCTGGGCCTGATTCATGAGGGCGAAGGCGTCGCCGCAAAAGGATTAGAGGCTCTCGGTATCTCGCTCGAAGCGGTGCGGGCCCAGGTCGAAGAGATAATCGGTCAAGGGGGCTCGTCGCCGTCGGGTCATATTCCCTTCACGCCGCGGGCGAAGAAAGTGCTCGAGCTTTCATTGCGCGAAGCGCTGCAGTTGGGTCACAACTACATCGGCACCGAACACATTTTGCTCGGTTTGATTCGCGAAGGCGAAGGTGTCGCGGCGCAGGTGTTGGTCAAACTCGGCGCCGATTTGGGTCGAGTGCGACAACAGGTGATTCAGTTGTTGAGCGGCTACCAGGGGCCAGGTGGCAAGGGCGAGGGCGAGGCCATCGGGGCGAAAGATATTCCGCAAGAAAAAGGTGGCAGCCAAATTCTCGATCAGTTCGGGCGCAACCTGACGCAACTCGCGCGCGACAAGAAGCTCGACCCCGTGATCGGTCGCCACAAAGAAACGGAACGCGTGATGCAGATTCTCTCGCGTCGCACGAAGAACAACCCCGTGTTGATCGGTGAGCCGGGCGTCGGCAAAACGGCGATCATCGAGGGTCTGGCGCAAAAGATCGTGGCCAACGAGGTGCCCGAAACTTTGACCAACAAACAGTTGTACACGCTCGACCTCGGCGCGCTCGTGGCCGGCAGCAGATACCGCGGCGATTTCGAAGAGCGACTGAAGAAAGTGCTGAAAGAAATCAAGACGCGCGGTGACATCATTTTATTCATCGACGAGATTCACACGCTCGTCGGTGCGGGTGCCGCGGAAGGTGCGATCGACGCGGCGTCGATTCTCAAGCCGATGTTGGCACGGGGCGAACTGCAGACGATCGGTGCGACGACCCTCGACGAGTTCAGAAAACATTTCGAAAAAGATGCCGCTCTTGAACGGCGCTTCCAGCCCGTGAAGGTCGACGAACCGTCGGTGGCCCACACGATCGAAATTTTGAAGGGAATCCGCGACAGATACGAGACGCACCACCGCGTGACGATCACCGATCAGGCGCTGGTTTCGGCGGCGAACCTGGCCGATCGATACATCTCAGACAGGTTCTTGCCCGACAAGGCGATCGACTTGATCGACGAGGCCGGCAGCCGCCTGCGCATCAAGCGAATGACGACGCCACCCGATCTCAAAGAGATCGAAAACAAGATCAGCAGCGTGCAGGAAGCGAAGAAAAAGGCCGTCGAAGAACAGCGCTTCGAAGAGGCGGGTCGGTTGCGCGATCAAGAACGATCGTTGTTGGAAGAGCGCGCCCAAAGAGAATCGGACGTGAAGGCCCAGGGCATCGACCTGTTCGACGAAGTGAGCGAAGAGTCGATCGCCGAAGTGCTGAGCATGTGGACGGGCATCCCCGTGTTCAAGTTGACCGAGGAAGAGACGGTCAAATTGTTGAACATGGAGGCCGAACTGCACAAGCGCATCATCGGCCAAAATGACGCGATCAAGGCGGTCAGTCAAAGCATTCGTCGCACGCGCGCCGGTTTGAAAGACCCGAAGCGACCGAGCGGTTCGTTCATCTTCCTCGGACCGACCGGCGTCGGCAAGACCGAACTCGCAAAAACCCTGGCTGAATTTTTGTTCGGTGACGAACAGGCGCTGATCGCCCTCGACATGAGCGAATACATGGAGAAACACACCGTCAGTCGCCTGGTCGGTTCGCCGCCGGGCTACGTCGGCTACGAAGAAGGCGGCCAGTTGACCGAAGCGGTGCGACGCAAGCCTTTCTCGGTCGTGCTGTTCGACGAAATCGAAAAAGCGCATTCCGACGTGTTCAACACGCTGTTGCAGATACTCGAGGAAGGTCGACTGACCGACGCCCAAGGTCGGAGCACCGACTTCAGAAACACGGTGTTGATCATGACTTCGAACCTCGGCACGCAAGATTTGCGAAAGGCCAACGTCGGCTTCGGCAAAAACGACGAGGCGCTCTCGTATGCCCGCATGCGCGACAAGGTAAACGAGGCGTTGAAGACGCAATTCAAGCCCGAGTTCTTGAACCGCATCGACGAGGTGATCGTGTTCCACGAACTGTCGATGAACGAGGTCGTGCAGATGGTCGACCTGATGAGCAAGCGCCTGGTCGGACAACTCGAAGGCTTGGGGTTGGGTCTCGAA
>VFZD01000083.1 GCA_016871295.1 Actinomycetota bacterium
TCGACCGCTCTCCATGCCCGGATTTACGGGTCGAACATCGAGCACCAGCGGCGCCGCACGCAGCGCGCGACGGCCGTCGCGACCCCCGCGTCATGACCCGTCTTGTGAACCGGTCATGACGAAATCATGTTACGACTTGATGCGCAAGCCCCTGGGGTCATAAAACGGATCAAGTTGCGCCGCGGCGGCAAAACGCCTGCCGGCGACCTCGATTTCATATTCACCGTCTGCGACAAAATTCTTGTCGGCGACACCTTTCTTGTTTTCGATGTATCCCATACCGAGAGAAGCATTTACCGTGTGGCCGAACATGCCCGAGGTGATGCGACCGACCAATTCACCGTTGCGCCAGATCGGTTCATTATGAAACAGCAATTTCTCGGGGTCGCGCAAAGCGAATTGCACAAGCCGCTGGCGTAACCCTGATTCCTTTTGTTTGACAAGGGCGTCACGACCGATGAACGAACCTTTCTTGTTCATCGCCACGACAAAACCAAGACCGGCTTCAAGGGGCGTCTCGTCTGGTGAGATGTCGTGTCCCCAATGGCGATAGCCCTTCTCGATGCGCAACGAGTTGAGCGCGTGATAACCGCAGTGGCGTAGACCGAAATCTTTGCCGACCGAGGTGATTGCGTCGAAAACGCCTGTGGCGAATTCGGTTGGAATGTAGAGTTCCCAGCCCAACTCGCCGACATAGGTGATTCGGTTGGCGCGCACCCGCGCATAGCCCAGATCGACGACTTTCGATGTGCCGAAGGCGAATCCCTCGTTCGATAAATCATCGTGTGTCAGCGACGAAAGCAGCGCACGAGAATTCGGGCCCATGACGCCAAGCACAGCCTGGCCCGAGGTGACATCGATCGCGATCGCTCTTGCCTCGGTGGGAATGTGGTCGCGCAACCACGCAAAATCGCGAACCTGCGTGGCGGTAGCAGTGATGATCATGAACGAGTCTTCGGCCTGGCGGGTGACCGTCAAGTCGGCCTCGATACCGCCAGATTCGTTCAGCCACTGCGTGTAGACGATCTTTCCAACGGGAACATCGATGTCGTTGGCACAAATCTGGTTGAGCACCGACATCGCGTCCGGACCCTGTAGGACGAACTTGCCGAACGACGACTGGTCGAACAGCCCGACGGCGTTGCGCACGGCCTGATGCTCTTGCGCCGAGTACTCGAACCAGTTCTGTTTGCCATACGTGTATATGTATTCAGGTTTGACGCCCGCGGGCGCGAACCAGTTCGTGCGCTCCCAACCTGCGACCTCACCGAAGCACGCCCCGCGCTCGGCCAGACGGTCGTGCAGCACCGACTTGCGCACGCCGCGCGCGGTTTCGGGCTGGCGAAACGGCCAGTGCATCGCGTAGAGAAGGCCGAGGGTTTCGACCGTGCGGTCGTGAAGATATTTCTTGTTACGTTGAAATGGCATCGAACGGCGAATGTCGACGTCCCAGAGGTCCATCGGTGGTTTGCCGTCGAGAATCCAATCGGCCAAAACTTTGCCGGCGCCACCCGAAGACTGGATGCCGATCGAGTTGAAACCTGCGGCGACGAAGAGGTTCTCTACATCGGGTGATTCGCCGAGCAGATAGCGATCATCAGGCGTGAACGATTCGGGACCGTTGAAGAACAGACGGATGCCCGTCTTGGCGAGCAACGGCATGCGATGGGTCGCCGCAGCGACGAGGGGCTCGATGTGCTCGAAGTCTTCGGGCAGCGAGGTGAACGAGAACTCCTCGGAGATGCCCTTCATACCCCACGGCTTGGCCACGGGTTCAAACCAGCCGACCAAAAGTTTGCCCGCGTCCTCTTTGAAATAGCCGCAACCGTCGGGGTCGCGCAACACAGGCATGGTCGGTGAAATACCGGGCACCGCCTCGGTGACGATATAAAAGTGTTCGGCGGCATGCAGCGGTACGACCGCACCAGCCGCATCGCCCAACTCGCGTGCCCACATGCCGGCGCAATTGACGACATATTCGGCCGAGATCTCGGTCTTGGTTTCGTTGCCGTCGCCGCTCGTGGTCTTGACCCCGACGGCACGGCCACCCTTGACGACGATCGAGTCGACCTTGACATTCTCGAAAATTTTCACGCCGTGCGACCGGGCACCTTTGGCCAATGCCTGAGTGGTGTCGATCGGGTTGACCACGCCGTCGTTGGGCAGGTGGACACCGCCGACCAGATCGTCGACTCGAGCGAGCGGCAAAAGTTCGGCAATCTCCTTGGGTGAAACGATGTTCACATCCAGACCGAATACGCGCGCCATCGACGCGCCACGCTTAAGTTCTTCAAAGCGCTCCTCGTTGGGTGCGACGGCGACCGAACCCCGCTGTTGAAAGCCGGTGGCCTGGCCCGTGGCTTGTTCGAGTGTCTTGAAAAGGTTCGTTGTGTATTGCGCGAGTCGGGTCAGGTTGTGTGTCGCGCGCAACTGTCCGACGAGGCCAGCGGCGTGCCAGGTGGTGCCACAGGTGAGCTGTTTTCGTTCGAGCAAGACGACATTGGTGCAACCGCGCAAGGCAAGGTGATAAGCGACACTGCAACCGACGATTCCGCCACCGACGATGACCACGCGGGCACTATTAGGTAGTGCAGTCATTGCATCGGCAAGGCTACAGTTTGAGCCAAAAATTGAACTAACAGAACTTGAATTTTGGAAAATTTCGAAGTTGGTTTGATCGGCGAGAGAGCAAAAATCGTGATTGTCAGCGGCGGCATCGCGGGCTGCAGCGCGTTGTATCACCTCGCCAAGATGGGTTGTACCGGTGTGCTACTGCTCGAGCGCGACGAACTCACCGCGGGGTTGACATGGCATGCGGCGGGAAATTTGCCGACATGCTCGACGAGTTGGAGCATCATGCAGGTGCAGAAAATCGCAGGTCGGAAGTTCGATTCCTACCGGGGGCGCACCATTGCTATCGACGATAGGTGCGTTTGGCCGCAGTGAATGTGGTGCCGAATTCGAGCGACAGGGAGTTGTCGGAGTTCACTTGGAGAACAACAGAGCCTCTCGATTGACCGGAAACGATGGTGTAGCCCACGGGCATCGAACCCGGTGGCATCCCGCCGGTTGATCCC
>VFZD01000084.1 GCA_016871295.1 Actinomycetota bacterium
GTGCTGCTTGAAACCGCGGCATCCAGCGACAAACCCGACTGGAAAGAAATGCTCAACTGGTCGACGCCGATTCCGAAGGGGCATCCGCTGCGCCGTCGTTACCCGCAGTCGTATCCCGAGCAGTTGTTGCCCGAGGCGGCGGTGCCCGGCATCACGGAAGTTCTGTTCGAATTTCACGACGCGATGATCGACCTGCAGACTCGGTTCTTGCGGATCATCGCCGTTGGCATCGGCTGCCACGAAACGTTCTTCGATGAAATGGTCAGTTTCGGATCGGCCCTGACGCGCGCAATTCGATATCCGCCGATGAAGCAGGTGCCGGGCCAGGGCCACGTTTGGGCCGCAGAGCACGGCGACATCAACCTGATCACGGCGTTGCCACGCGCGACGGCGCCTGGACTGCAGGTCAAATACAAGGACGAGTGGATCGACGCGGTACCACCAAAGGGACGAGTGATCATCAACTCTGGCATCATGCTCGAACGCATCACCAACGGCGTGCTGCCGATCGGTTGGCATCGCGTCGTCGCCGCACCAGGTTTCGAAGGCGAGCGTTACAGCGTCGTGCAGTTTTGTCACCCCCAGCCGGGCACGATGCTCGCTCCCGTGCCGAGTTGTGTGACGGCGAAAAACCCGTTGCGGTTCTCGACGGTTTCGGCAGCCGACGCTTTGGAAGAGGTGATCTACCAGATCAATCTGGTCGAAGATGCGCGACGCGTAAGCGACTAGCAGCGAGAATCGTATGGCAAGAAGTCGCAACGGTTTGAACATTGGTGTGCTCACCGGGGGCGGCGACTGCCCGGGTTTGAACGCGGTGATTCGGGCGATCGTGCGCAAAGCCACCGACGTCAACGGCGACAAAGTTTTCGGATTTTACGACGCGTGGGACGGCGTTCTCGAAAAGCGATACATCGGCTTGAAGACGAGCGATGTAAGAGGCATCTTGCCGCGCGGTGGCACGATTCTCGGCACCCGTCGCGGCAGTCCGTTTGACACGAAGGACGGCGTCGCCAAGGTCAAGAAAACTTTCTCCGAACTCGAACTCGACGCGTTGATCGTGATCGGTGGCAACGGTTCGTTGACCGTAGCGGCCGAACTGCACGACAAGCACGGGTTGCCGATCATCGGCGTGCCCAAGACGATCGACAACGATGTCGTCGGCACCGACGCAACATTTGGTTTTCAGACCGCGGTGCAAATCGCCACTGACGCGATCGATCGACTGCACACGACGGCAGAAAGCCACGACAGGGTGATCGTGGTCGAGGTGATGGGCCGCGACGCGGGATGGATTGCGCTTCAGGCGGGCATCGCCGGCGGCGCAACCGCCATCGTCGTGCCCGAAGTTCCGTTCGACATCGATGAACTTTCGCAGATCGTGCGCAAGCGTCACGACCGCGGTCGCTATGCGTCGGTCGTGGTCGTGGCCGAGGGTGCGAAACCAAAACCAGGCACGCTCGTTTTGCCGCCTCGGGTCAACGACGCCTACGGCCGAGAAAAACTCGGCGACATCGCCTATGCGATCGCCCCAGAAATTTCGGCGCGCACGGGTTTCGAAACTCGGGTCGTGCAACTCGGGCATATTCAGCGCGGCGGAACGCCAACCAGTTACGACAGGGTTCTGTCAACCCGCTTCGGTTTGGCGGTGGTCGACGCCGTGCACGACAAAAAATTCGGTCAGATGGTCGTCCTAAAATGTGGACGAATCGAAACCTCGAATTTGTCGACGACCGCGAATCGGACTCGCACAATTGATCTACAGTTGTTCAACGACGTCGCGACGACTTTTTTCGGCTGAGAATCACTGTGGGGGGCCGAACTGGCGGTCACCGGCATCGCCGAGACCCGGCACGATGAACGCATTTTCGTTGAGATGGCTGTCGACCGACGCGGTGACGATATGCAGGTTCATTCCCGTCGAGCGCAAAAACTCGATGCCTTCCGGCGCGGCGAGAACACAGGCAATGGTGAGTGGCATCGGCGCGCCGCGTTCGACGAGAATCTTGGAGCCGTGGGCGAGTGAACCACCCGTGGCCAACATCGGGTCGAGCACGAGACAAGTTCGATTGTCGAGTCGCGCGGGCAACTTCGCGACATACTGGCTTGGCTCGTGAGTTTTTTCGTCGCGTTGCACGCCAACCACGGCGATGTCAGCGTCGGGCAACAGTTCCATCGCCGCCGGCAGCATTCCCAATCCGGCCCGCAAGATCGGCACCAAAACGGGGCGACTGGCGAGCGCCGTGCCGTCTGTTTCGGCCAACGGCGTTCGCACGCGGGTGTTGATCGTCGGCAAGTGGCGCGTCGCCTCGGCCACGACAACCAGCGAGAGGCGGCGAAGCTCGGCGCGAAAAATTTGGTTCGTCGAGTTTTCATCGCGCAGGTGGGTGAGCGCTTCGGCTGCGATCGGATGTTTGACGATTGTTACCTCGACGGCCATGAAGTCCATCTTTGCCGAATAGATAGTGTTTATTCAAATGGCGAGGGTCGAACAAGTCGATAGTCCGGCGAAAGCGCACCAACTCGGCAAGGTGCTGACCGAAGTTTGGGGTGACGGCAACGCAATATCGGTGGATGTGATAATCGCCGTGATCCACTCGGGCGGCTATGCGAGCATCGCCGTCCACAGCGGCGCGGGGAATGACGATGTCGTAGTCGGCGGCTCGCTCGCCCTGGTCGGAAAACACGAACACAAACTGCATTCGCACGTCACCGGCGTCGTGGCCGGTCACACCAATTCGGGCGTCGGTCGGGCGATCAAAGAGCACCAATGGCACTGGGCGAAGGAGCATGGTTTTGCGTCGATCAGTTGGACATTCGATCCGCTGGTGCGGCGCAACGCCCACTTCAACTTGCTCACCCTCGGGTCAAGGGCTGTGAGCTATCACCGCGACTTTTACGGCGAACTGAACGACATGATCAATGCCGGTGACAGCACCGATCGGCTCGTGGTCGAACGCCAAGTCGCGGGTTTAGACGCACCACCGCATCTTCAGCCAACTCAAGTTGAAAGTGGCGACGAGGTGATCGACACGCCGATTGACATCGTCGCTCTACGCCAGAGCGCTGA
>VFZD01000085.1 GCA_016871295.1 Actinomycetota bacterium
CTGCAGTGGGTTTGGGTCGTGGACACGCAGGAAAATGTCGTGCGGGCGATGCCGGTGTCGGGTCGCCGGGGCGTGCCGACCCCAGGTGAATATCGAGTCAAGAGTCAATCGTTGCGTTCGTACAGCCTCGATTTTGAGGGAATTTGGTTCAACAACATGACGCGGTTCGCCATCGGCCCCGAGGGCGGCAACATCGGATTTCACGCCATACCCACCAAAAACGGCAAGCCACTGCAAACAGAGAAGC
Organism: Actinomycetota bacterium; assembly: GCA_016871295.1. Taxonomy (GTDB): domain Bacteria; phylum Actinomycetota; class Acidimicrobiia; order Acidimicrobiales; family Ilumatobacteraceae; genus BACL27. Next base: position 248 of record VFZD01000085.1, read on the forward strand.
AACTCGGCACTTTTCAGGGCAGCGGATGTTTGCGGATGAGCCCCGACGACGCGAAATTCATTTTCAATTTCGCCAAGCCCGGAACCAGAGTCGTCGTACTGCCCTGACGATCCGAGAATTAGAACCGGGCGAGTTCGGTTTTCAACAGGTCGAGACCCAGGTTGCCGAGGTCGAGCGCATACGCGTGCCATGCCCGCAAGTCGAAACTCGCACCGTGCTTGCGCTTGGCATCGTCGCGCAACGACAGCCAAACTCGTTCGCCGAGTTTGTATGAGATCGCCTGGGCGGGCCACCCCAGATAACGATTGATCTCCGAGCGGTTGAATTCATCGTCGCTCGACGAGCGGGCAGAGAGAAACTCGAGGGCCAATTCGGGCGTCCATGATTCGCCCGCATGCCACTTCGAATCTTTCGGGATCGCGAGTTCACAATGCATGCCGATATCGACGACGATTCGTGCGGCGCGAAAGGCCTGCGCGTACAGATAACCGAGTCGATATTCGGGTTTGCCCAAGAAGCCCAGTTCGTCCATCAGGCGTTCTGCGTAGAGCGCCCAGCCCTCGCCGTGCCCGCTGACGAACTCGTTGCGTTGAAAGCGCGAGAGTCTTTTTGAGTTGACCGTCGCCATGCCGATTTGCAGGTGGTGACCCGGCACGCCCTCGTGGTAGGCGGTGGTCGGCTCGCTCCACAGCGGAAACTTCGTGCGTCCGTTTGCGGGATACCAGGTTCTTCCCGGACGAGAAAGGTCTTCGCTCGGAGACGTGTAGTACATCGCCGCCGCGCCACCCGGGGGCGAGATCATCGCCTCGACCCGATGAATTTCTTTCGGGATATCAAAATGTTTTTCGCTGATCAAAAACGCCATCGCGTCGTCCATCAGGCCCTGCAACCAGTCGCGCAAGTTCTCTTCACCCTCGATGCTGTGCTGTGGATCTGTGTCGAGAAAGTGACGAACCTCGTCGAGCCTCGCATTCGGCCGAATCTCTTTCGCCGTCTTGGCGAGTTCCGCATCGAGACGCATCACCTCGGCAAAGCCCCACTCGTAGGCCTCGCGTGCGTCGATATTCATGCCCATGAATCTGCGGCGGGCGAGCGCGTGTCGCTCTTCGCCCACGCCGTTGCGCGGATCAGCCGAGTTCGCATATTGTTGGCGCAGATATCGGGCCGTTTCGGCCATCGACTGCGAGGCGTCGACCGCCGCCTGGCGGAGTTTTTCCAATGGTGCGCCATCGACCGATTTGGCGCTTTCGGCAAACCGGGTGAAAAAACCCGGGGCAGAGGGTTTGCCGGCCCAGGCTTCGAGTTGTTCGGCCACCGCGAGCGCCTGTCGACGCGGGGCGACGACGCCCCGCTTGACGCCGAGGCTCCAACTTTCGCGCATGCCGGCGAACGCCGTGGGCACGGCCTGCATTCGTTCGGCGATTGTTCGCCAGTTTTCGGCCGTCGCTGTTGGCATCAGGTCGAAGATGCTTCGCGCCGAGTCGACATCGCCGGCGATCACCCGAATCGAACGCAGGTGTTCGCCGGCGTCATATTCAAGACAAGACATTTCGAGCGAGCTGCGCAATACCCCCGCGGCGAGACGGTCTTTGTCGTTGGTCGTCTCGAGCGTGTCGAGAGTTTTCAGCGTCGCCCGGGTTATCGAGTCGCGATCGGCGTGACCCTTCGGGCTGAAATCGGTCATCTCATGATCGTGACCGGCGATGCCGAGCGCCGTGGCGAGTCCCGGATCACTGGCCGCCAATTGCTCGATGTAGTCATCAGATAGTTGATACACGGGCGACAACTGTTTGTCGTTTTGAGAATTAGTCATGGCTTTACCGTAGGCGGTTTTCATGCAAGGCTCAAAGTGTGTCGACAAAAAGAAGAGCGTTGATCACGGGCGCATCGTCGGGCATCGGTCGTTGTTATGCGATTCATCTCGCCAAGAACGGTTTCGACATTGTTGCGGTGGCGAGGCGCAGCGAACTTCTCGCGACATTGGCCGACGAAGTGCGACAGTACGGTGCCGAGACAACCGTGCTAGAGGCCGACCTGGCCGATCATCCTGGAGTTCAAACCGTGATCTCAAATGCACGTGACATCGACCATCTTGTGCTCAACGCCGGAATCACCCATGTGGCCAGGGTTGGCACGAGCAGTGCCGATGAAATCGAGCGACTCAACATTTTGTTGGCAACGGGCGTCGTGCAAGTCTGCGAGGCGGTCGTGCCGCGAATGGTGGCGAACAGACGCGGCAATGTCGTGATCGTCTCGAGTATCGCCGCATTCACGCCGATGCCGAAGTCGGCGGTCTATGCCGCGGCCAAGACCTATGTGATGTCATATGGCAGGAGCCTGAACCTCGAACTGGCGGATTCGGGCGTTCGAGTCTGCGTGGTTTGCCCCGGGTATGTGCGAACCGAATTGCACACCAATGCCGGTCTCGAGCATTTGCGGCAACGAGTGCCAAAATTTCTTTGGATCGAACCGATCGACGTCGTGAAAAGCGCCGAGCGGGGGTTGGCCGGCAACAAGGCGGTCGTGGTCCCCGGATTGGTCTATCGAATCGCCCGACCGTTTCTCGGTTCGGGTTTGGCCCAGAAGATCTGGCGGCGAACCACCCGCCGAAGATGAATCAAT
>VFZD01000086.1 GCA_016871295.1 Actinomycetota bacterium
GCCGAGTTCGACGCCGAAAAGCGCAAACTTCTAGGCTGAGGTCTGCGGATTGACCGGGACTGCGGGAAGAGACGAGAATTAACAGATGGCAAAAGCAAGGGTTTCACCAGCGATCGAACTTGAATACGACACCTTCGGCGACCCGAAGAATCCGGCGTTGTTGTTGGTCATGGGCTACACCGCGCAGATGGTGGCGTGGGAAGAAGAGTTTTGCAAGATGCTCGCGGCCAAGAACTTGTTCGTGATTCGTTTCGACAACCGCGACTGCGGCTTGTCGACGAAGTTCGACGGAGTGAAGGTCGACGTGAACGCGGTAATTGGTGCGGCGTTGACGGAGGAGCCGATGCCGCAGGTGCCATACACGCTCAGCGACATGGCCAAAGACGCGATCGGCTTGCTGGACTTTTTGAAGATCGAACAAGCCCATGTCTTGGGAGCGTCGATGGGCGGGATGATCGCCCAAGTGCTGACGATCGATTATCCGCAACGAGTGCGAACCCTGACATCGGTGATGTCGATGTCGGGCGAACCCGAATACGGCCAGTCCGGGCCCGAGGCGATGGAGGCGTTGTTGTCGATTCCACCGTCGGACCGCGAGGGTTACATCGCGCACTCGCCGATTTACCAGGCCTTTCATTCGATGAAATATCGCAGCGATGAAAACTCGAAGCGCGCCGCGGCTCGCGACTATGACCGCAGTTATTATCCCGAAGGTGCACCGCGTCAACTCGCGGCGATCTACGCAACTGGTCGTCGCACCGAGCAACTTCGCGCGGTGAGAACACCGACGCTGGTGATTCACGGCAAAGACGACACTTTGATCACACCTTCGGGCGGCGAGCGCACGGCGGAGCTGATACCCAACGCCAAGTTTGTTTTGATCGACGACATGGGTCACGATTTGCCCGAGCCGCTTTGGGGCGAGTTCGTCGACTTGGTGGTCGATTTCATTTCGAAGAATTGATCGCCGTGACGCAGTCGGGCAAGGGACCGCTCGCCGGTTACAAAATTCTCGAAATCGCGGGCATCGGCCCGGGGCCGTTTGCGGCGATGATGCTCGGCGACATGGGCGCCGAGGTGGTGCGCGTCGAGCGGGTCCAGGCGGTGCGCGAAAACTCGACGACGAATTGGGATGTGATGCAGCGCGGACGAAAAAACATCGCGATCGACCTGAAGCACAAAGATGGTGTCGAAACTTTTTTGCAACTTGTCGAGCGGGCCGACGCCCTGATCGAGGGGTTTCGCCCCGGTGTAATGGAGCGTTTGGGTGTCGGGCCCGATGTTTGTCTGGCGCGAAACAAGAAGCTGGTCTTCGGTCGAATGACCGGATGGGGGCAGGACGGGCCGTATTCTTCGGCGGCAGGTCACGACATCAATTACATCGCCTTGGCCGGAGCCTTGGCACACTTCGGGCGGGCGGGAGAGGCGCCCGTGCCGCCATTGAACATGGTCGGCGATTTTGGCGGTGGCGGAATGTTTCTTGCATACGGGGTCGTCTGTGCATTGCTCGAGGCGCAACGCAGCGGTGTCGGTCAGATTGTGGACGCGGCGATGGTCGATGGTGCGGCGACGTTGATGTCGATGTTTTGGGGTTTCACAAAAATCGGCATGCACGACGAAAACACGCGCGGTGTCAACATGCTCGACACCGGGGCGCATTATTACGACGTTTACGAGTGCAGCGACGGAAAATTCATCTCTATCGGCTCGATCGAGCCGCAGTTTTATCAACAGTTGTTGACGTTGACGGGTCTGGCCGGCGACGCCGAGTTCGCCGACCAAAACGATCGCTCGAAATGGCCAGCGCTAAAGAAACGACTGGCCGAGGTGTTCGCGACAAAGTCGCAGGCTGAATGGTGCAAGATCATGGAGCACACCGATGTTTGCTTTGCGCCCGTGCTGACGATGACCGAGGCGAGCCGTCATCCGCACAATGTGGCCCGAAAGTCTTTCGTTGAAATTGACGGCACGACGCAGCCCGCACCGGCGCCGCGGTTTTCGCGCACGGCAACCGCCACCCCGAGCGCGCCCGAGCCCGCTGGCGCGAATACCGTCGAAGTTTTGCGCGCCTGGGGCGTCAAAGATGTCGATGCGCTCGTCGAGCGAGGGATTGTCAAGCAAGGTTCGACGAAAAAATAATCTGATGGCGACCCTGGTTTGTTTTCACGCGCATCCCGACGATGAATGTCTCGGCTCGGGCGGCACGATTGCGCGCGCGAGCGCCGAGGGGCATCGAGTCGTGTTGGTCGTCGCCACCGACGGCGCATACGGCGAGGTGCCGAGCGATTTGGCGCCGGGCGAGTCGCTCGTAGATCGCCGATTCAAAGAACTGACGGCATCGGTCAGAACCTTGGGCATCGCCCGACTCGAAATGTTGGGCTACAAAGATTCGGGGTTGACGGGTTGGCCACAAAACGCGGACCCGCAGTCGTTTATGCGCGCCGACGTCGAAACTGCGGCGCAAAAACTCGCGGCGATCCTGCTCGAAGAGCGCGCCGACGCCGTGACGATCTACGACTGGCACGGCAACTACGGTCACCCCGATCACATCGCCGTGCACAAAGTCGGCATGCGCGCCGCCGAGATCGCCGGTACGCCGAGTGTTTTTCAGATGACGATGAACCGGGATTTTTTTCGGAACGTGCGCAACGCCATGCGGGCGAATCCCGAAACGCAAGATGAGAACGCGATGGAAGACTTCGATCCAGATGCGCCGGCCGATGACGGCAACCCGATCGGCGAACCCGACAGCGTGATCACCCACAGCGTGGATGTGAAGAAGTACTGCCAACAAAAACGCGACGCGATCGGTTGTCACGCCAGTCAAACCAGCGACACTTCGTTTCGACTCAA
>VFZD01000087.1 GCA_016871295.1 Actinomycetota bacterium
TGGATTTACAACGACTTCTTCTGGGCGCTGGTGCTGATGTCGACCGATCGTAAACGACCCATCACATCAGCGTTGGGGAGGTTGACCGGAGAGTACGTGACCGACTACAACCTGCTCGCCGCCGGAGCGATCATCGCGGCGCTACCGACGCTGATCGTGTTCTTCGTTTTGCGCAGGCAGTTCGTCTCGGGTTTGACCCTCGGCTCGACCAAGGGCTGAAACCTGCGGCGGATGAAACTCGGCAAGTGGCTGGGGATAAAGTAAGGGTCTGATACGTATCTATAGGAAGCAAGTCGGCGCACCATGACCGCCCGAAGTTTTGAGCCGAACGACCGACAGACCGTCGTGGCGCCGAACGGCGCTCGGGTTCATCGCGATCACCTCGCCCAAAGCGATGTGCTTCGCAAAAGTTTTTATGAGGTTTGCCCCGCGGTCTGGTGCTTTGTCGGCAACGGTCTGTCGAACCAGACATTCATTGACGCGCCAGACGGAATAATCGCCTTCGACACGGGCGAGTCGACCCAAGAAATGGCGCTCGCGTTGCAAGAGTTGAGGTTGCGAACCAAGCGCCCGATCGCGGCCGTGGTTTACACCCACTTTCATTATGTCGAGGGCACCCAGGCGGTGCTCGACGAGAAAAACCATATTCAACCTCTGCCGATCTATGGACACCGGCGCATCGCCGTGAACAAGTCGCGAACCGCAGGGGAGATCGCCCCCGCATATGGCCGAGGTCTGGTCGAACAATTCGCGATCACCATGCCCACCGAGGGCGCCGACGGCCTGGTGAATGTGGGGCTGGGTTTTTCGTATCGCAACCCCGCGCACGCGCCGGCGACCCCGGGGTTTCTGCCGGTTACCCACGAATTGCCAGACGAAGGTGAGATCACGATCGCCGGTGCGAAAGTGAAGGTTCGCCACTCGCCAAGCGACAGCGACGACTCGGTGAACTTCTTTTTCGAGTCAACAAAAGTTTGCGTGCACAACAGCGTGTGGCCGGTGCTGTTCAACATCTTCGCGATTCGGGGCGAGGAATACCGCGACCCGCGGGAGTTGTTGGCGGGAATCGACAACATTGTTTCGTGGTCACCAGAACACCTGATCGCCACGCACGGCCCGCCAATTTCGGGACGCGACCGCGTGCGAGAAATTGCGCAACGATACCGCGACTCGATTCAGTTCTTGTGGGATCAGACCGTGCGGGCGATCAACAAGGGTTGGACGATGGACGAGGTCGCCGCGGGCGTGACCCTGCCGTCGTTTTTCGACCAAGACAACTTCACCAGCGAGCGCTACGGCGTGTCTGAGCATCATGTTCGACAGATCTATGCGGGGCTGCGCGGCTGGTTTGACGGCGAAGAATCAAAATTGTTTCCGTTGCAACCAGAGCGGCGATTCGAGCGATTGATCGCCGGGTTCGGCGGTCGCGAAGTTGTGGCGCGTCAGGCGCGCGGCGCACTCGACGCCGACGACCTGCGGTGGGGCGTCGAGTTGGCGACCTGGCTGGCGCGTTCACCCGAGGCGACCACAGCCGACAAAGAACTCTTGGCACACGGGCTTCGACTGATCGCCGAACGCACCCCGGCGGCCAACATTCGCAATTGGGCGATCACCAGAGCCCGGCACCTCGACGGGCAGTCGCCGATGGATCGATTCATGAGGCACTCGTTCGGCTCGAGAACTATCGCCAACACGAGTGCGACGGAACTGATTCACACATTGCGCGTGTTGCTCGACCCGGCGAAAGCCGAGGGGGTCGAAGTGCATGTGCGCTTCGACATCGACGGCGAAATTTCGGGCCTGCAATTGCGAAATTGTGTCGCCGTGCCGTCGAACGGCGCGGGCGCGGCGGTGGAAGTGGCGATGTCGCGCTCGACGCTCACCTCGATTTTGGCGACGAAACTGTTGTGGTCGAAAGCCGAGATCACCGTAAACGGCGACGCGACGATGGTCGAGATGTTTCGCCGGTGCTTCGACCACGCGGGCATGCAGGGGTAATTTCGAGGTGATGCAACCCAGCGGCCCGAGCCTGCCTTTTGCCACCGCGCCGTTTGCCGGCACGACATCGCGATTGATCGATCGGTCTGTGCCGGCGCGACCGGAGATACCGTCGCCGAAGCCCGATGCACCGAACATCGTGTTGGTGCTGTTGGATGATGTCGGCTTTGGCACCTGCGGCACTTTCGGTGGACCGGTGCCCACACCGGCGCTCGATCGCGTCGCGGCCAACGGTTTGCGTTTCAACCAGTTTCACACCACGGCACTGTGTTCGCCGACCCGCGCCGCGATGTTGACCGGTCGCAACCATCACGCGGTGCACATGGGCAGTATCCCCGAAGGGGCGAGCGCGTTTCCGGGATACGACTGCATAATTCCCAAAGAGGCGGCGACATTCGTCGAAATTTTGCGTCAATACGGCTATTCGACCGGCGCATTCGGCAAGTGGCACATCACGCCCGTGCACGAGCAAACCCTCTCCGGGCCTTTCGATCGGTGGCCGACCGGCCTCGGGTTCGAGCGCTTCTACGGCATCTTGAGTGCCGAAGCCAGCCAATATGAACCGCCGATGTTCGATCAAACGACGCCCGTGATGCCCTATGAAAATCGCGCCAACTACCACATGAGCGAGGACATCACCGAGCGGGCGATCGACTGGATTCGACTGCAGCGCGGCACCAACCCGCACCGACCATTTTTCGCCTATCTGGCCACGGGGGCGATGCATTGCCCGCATCATGTTTGGCCGTCGTACATCGAGCGATTCAAAGGCCAATTCGACGACGG
>VFZD01000088.1 GCA_016871295.1 Actinomycetota bacterium
GGCGAAGTTCACGCGATAGATGCTCTTGCATTCGAGCAACGAAAGTTTCCGCCATCGCCCGACTTCAAGGCGAGGGCGATAGTTCACGACCAGAGTCTTTACGAGGAGGGGCGTCGCGACTTCGTGTCTTACTGGGCGCGCCACGCGCGCGAGTTGATTTCGTGGACCCAACCGTTCTCGAAAACCCTCGAGTGGGATCTTCCCTATGCCGAGTGGTTCGGCGACGGCACGCTCAATGTTTCGTACAACTGCCTCGATCGCCATGTGTTGGCGGGGCGAGGCGAGAGAGTCGCATTTTATTGGGAGGGCGAGCCGGGCGATTCTCGAGTCGTCACATATGCCGACTTGCTCGCCGAAGTGCAGAAATTTGCCAACGTCTTGAAAGGTCTGGGTGTTCAAAAAGGTGATCGCGTCAATATCTATCTGCCGATGATTCCCGAAGTGGCTGTGGCGATGCTGGCCTGTGCCCGTATCGGCGCCGCGCACAGCGTCGTCTTCGGCGGTTTTTCGTCGCAGTCGCTCTCGGATCGGATCAACGACGCCGAGGCAAAACTGCTGATCACCGCCGACGGTGGTTGGCGACGCGGCGAAGTATTCGCGCTCAAGTCTCAGGCCGACGAGGCGCTCAAGTCGACGACCACCATCGAACATGTAGTTGTCGTCAAGCGCGGAAACAATCCTGTTTCCATGTCGCCGGGGCGCGATGTTTGGTACCACGAGGTGATGGCCACGGCAGATGCAGTGTGTGACGCCGAACCGATGGAAGCGGAGCATCTTTTGTTTTTGCTCTACACATCGGGCACGACCGGAAAACCGAAGGGCATAATGCACACGACGGCCGGTTATCTGACCCACGTTGCAACGACATTCAAATATGTCTTCGACCACAAACCGGAGTCAGATGTCTTCTGGTGCACCGCCGACGTGGGTTGGGTCACGGGGCACAGTTACATCGTCTACGGGCCGCTGGCTAACTGTGCGACGCAGATCATGTACGAAGGCGTACCGAACTTTCCCGCCAACGATCGAATCTGGCAAATCATCGAAAAATACAAAGCCACGATTTTTTACACCGCGCCGACGGCGATTCGCACCTATATGAAGTGGGGCGCGCAGGAGCCGGCCAAACACGATCTGAGTTCGCTGCGGTTGATCGGTAGCGTCGGTGAACCGATCAACCCCGAGGCTTGGATTTGGTATCACGAGAACGTGGGCGGGTCGCGCTGTCCGATTGTTGACACCTGGTGGCAGACCGAAACCGGCGGGATGATGATCTCCCCGCTTCCCGGCACGACCGTGACGAAACCGGGTTCGGCGACTTTTCCGTTGCCGGGTATCGGCGCCGAATTGGTCGACGAGCAGGGCGCCGCGGTTACTTCGGGCGGCGGTTATCTCACTTTGACGACGCCATGGCCGGGCATGTTGCGCGGCATCTGGGGCGATCAAAAGCGGTACCGAGAAACCTATTGGAGCCGATTTCCGGGTCGGTACTTTGCGGGCGACGGTGCAAAGTTGGATGACGAGGGATATCTCTGGCTGTTGGGTCGGGTCGACGATGTGATGAACGTTTCCGGGCATCGAATATCGACCACGGAAGTTGAATCGGCGCTGGTTTCTCATCCGAGCGTCGCCGAAGCCGCCGTCGTCGGCGCCAATGATTCGATGACCGGTCAGGCGATCATCGCCTATGTCACCTTGCGGGGCGGGCTCGAAGTCGACCAGAAAGTTTTGCGAGAGCACGTCGCCAAAGAGATCGGCCCGATCGCCAAGCCAAAGATGATTTTCTTCACGCCCGATCTGCCCAAGACCAGAAGCGGAAAAATAATGCGCAGGTTGTTGCGCGATGTCGCCGAAGGCCGCAATATCGGCGACACGACCACGCTTGCCGACGCCTCGGTGGTCAGCGAATTGCAGCGCAGGGCGAGTGAAACCCCGACCGAAGACTGAACCGTGTTGCGACGCTAGTCGCGAAAGTTGATGAACTGCAACGGTAGATCGAGGTTCGCGGCACGCAGCATCGCGATCGTTTGCTGGAGATCGTCGCGTTTCTTGCTCGACACGCGCAATTGATTCGCCTGGGTTTGGCTGCTCACGCCCTTCGGGCCCTTATCCTTGATCAATTTGTTGATTTCACGCGCCTTGTCGGCGGGCACGCCAACCTTGATCGTCACGATTTGGCGCACGCTCTCGCCGGCGGCTTGCTCGATCTTTCCCCAGTCCAAACTCTTCAACGAGATGTTTCGTTTGACGAATCTTTCCTCCAACAACACCTTCAGCGCGCGCAGTCTGTCTTCGCTCGATGTTCTGAGGGTAAGGACCAGATCGTTCTGTTCGATTTCAGAGTTCGTGTCTTTGAAGTCGTATCGGTTCGCCAATTCTCGTTGGGCTTGGTCAATCGCGTTTCGCAGTTCTTGACGGTCGACTTCGGAGACGACATCGAAACTTGGCATGGGGAAACGATATCCAAAAGAGGTAGCGTGTCGGCGTCAGATTATGTGGGGTCGGTACCCAAGCGGCCAAAGGGAGCAGACTGTAAATCTGCCGGCTTACGTCTACGAAGGTTCGAATCCTTCCCGGCCCACAATT
>VFZD01000089.1 GCA_016871295.1 Actinomycetota bacterium
ACTTCATGGCTCAGGTCTTTGCTCGGAACTTGTTCTTGAGCGACGGTCTTTTTGGATAGAGCCAGACTCAAGTTCGCCAGCGCGCCGACGGAAGCGGCGATCAACTGCTTGCCGAGTTCATCGGCGTCTTGTTGAAAGAAGTTCTCGGGTTTGATGCCACCGGGCCAAAACACCGTGACCCAACCCGCCGAGATTTTTCGCGCACCATAAAACTCGTTGAAAGCGACCTCGGCCGCGTTCGACCTGACCTGCACCACGTGGGCGATGCCGGCCAATTCTTTAGCCAAAGCGGCGCCGGTTATTTCTTGTGACTTGCCAATTGTTGTTTCGACGACGATCGGCAGGCGTCGACTTGGTGCTTCGGCAAAAGCGGCGAGGCGCTGACCGTCGACTTCGTCTTTGGCGATCCAGATTTCTGGCCTGACCAGTTCGCTGGCGTCGTGATTCTTGAACAGATCCACGATTTCGGAGGCGAGTTGGGCCAGCCGTTTCTCGGGTCGATCGATCGTACGACGCGGAAGCACCATCGCCTTAGTCGGTTGCAGTGTTCGGCGCAGGTCGAAATCGAGGGCCTTCTTTTGCACCATCAATGTGATCGTCGTGCCCCGCGCCGCGGCCTGGTCGGGGTCTTGTTCGAGCACCTCCAATCTAAAAATCGGGTCGTTCTGAGAATTGCGAAGTTTGATCGGCGTCGTGTTCGTGCGCTTCTCTAAGGGGTGCACCTCGTTCAGCCACTTCAACACCGCGTCGATCGCCGGCTGACGAAGATATTTGTTCGTCGTGGCGATCGAAAAGCCGTAGGTCGTGATCACGCACTGAACTCTACTAATTCGTGTCGGCGCAAGGTTCGCGCCAACTACCGTGAAAAAGTATCGTCAACTTCGGTCGTCGATTTCGCCGCTACCTAACTGAGCGTTAGTTTGGTCGCGACCATGCCGCATCGCGGGTGTCGCACGGTCAGCGAAATTTCGGTGCCGCGAGTTGCCCGCACGACCCAGGTATGAAGCAACCTGTCGGGTGTGCCGTCAGACATCCCCCCGCCGTTGAACAAAAAGCGCACCCGACCCAAGAGTTGACCGACTTTTTCTTTGGCGTTGCAACCAAGCGGCGTCGCTCCGGAAACCTCGACCGTTATCGGCAACACCAACTTGTTTTCTTCGGCAAATTTCGTGACTTCGGTGCCGAGCCAACCCGTGTTGGCGACTCCGAGTTCGATACGCCATGTGTCGTTGCCCAACGACTCGGCGCGCGCATGCTTGATCTCGAGGCGTGGCGAGGCCATCGCCTGATAAATGGCGACTTCGGCATGGGGTGCGATTTCGGCGCGCAATTTTTTCGCCGGCGCGTTGATCCAAATTTTGAAGGCGTCCACGCCGCCAATCTCGACCTTGCCCAGTTGCGGATGTTCGAACTTGCGCCACGGCAAATAACTGTCGGGGGCGTGCGCGTCAGACCATCGGCATACGGCAAGATCTTGTTCGACGGTCGGCCCGACATACCAAATATTTGTCGACGAATGTTCACCGGTTGCGTGATAGACGGCGTCCCAAAACTCGGTCGTCCATGAGTAGACACCGAGATGGTCGTATGCCCAGTCATCGGCGGCTCCGCCCATCACGGCCGATTTGTCCCAGGTCAGATCTTCGAACACCGAGTGCACGGGATAACTGGTCAACGGAGTCGAGTGCTTGCCGAACTCTTTGAAAATGAACAGATCGATCGGCGGCAACTGTGCGTCTGACTTGCTGCTGCTCGGGCGCAGCATGAACCCGCCCGAGGTATGGAAAGCGTTGTAGCCGCAAACATTCGGTCGGGCCTTGACCGCGCGCACGAGCGCGTTCGTCTCGGGTTCCGAGACCGGGTGATCACCCGAACCGAGCACGCTGACACCCCAGCCTGCGGGAAAGTTTCGGTTCAAGTCGAGACCGGCGGGGTCGCGCGGTTGATCGATCGTGAAACCGTCGTAATTCTCGATCAGGCCCTCTTGCAACAATCGATAGCGCGTCACACCTTTCGGTGCACCCAACGGGCCGACGGGCACCATCACCCGCGGTTCTTGTTTGTGCTCGATCCATCCGCCGTCGGGGTCGGGGATGCGCATCGTCAGAATCCTGCCGTCGCCGTCGATGTCTTGTGGATGCAAACCCGGCCACAGATGACCGTCGCGCCATGGCCACGGTCGAACACTCGACCGATGAAACAGCGGGCTGTCCGACAACGCGTCCTCTACGCCGTCGGGGTTGACCCGCGGCGCGATGTAAAAAGTTCGGGTGCGCAATGCCTCGACGACGATTTCGTCTCGGGCGTTGAACTTCTCGACGAGATCTTGGATCATGTACAGCGCGGCGGCGCCACCCGTGACCTCGGTGGCGTGGATGTTGGCGTCGATCCAGTGCGCGGGTTTCGTGTCGTGCGCACCGTTCGAAGTGTCGGTCACGGTGGCCAACATCAGGTCTCGGCCCTTGTGCGACTTGCCGTACGATTCGACCTTCACGAGGCTGGGATGCTTCGCGGCGATCGCGTTCAGCCA
>VFZD01000090.1 GCA_016871295.1 Actinomycetota bacterium
GTGAAACCGAGTCGTGCCGCTTCACCCAGTCGTCGCGTCGTGTTGCCCGCTTGACGCAGTTCACCGGCCAGACCAACTTCGCCGCAGGCCACGAGATTTTCAGCCAGCGGTTTGTTGGTCGCCGCCGAAACCAAAGCCAAACACAAACCCAGATCGGCGCCGGGCTCGCTCATCTTCACGCCGCCGACCGCCGAGGCGAACACCTCGTGCTGGGCGAGGTTGATGTTAGCCCGACGCTCGAGAACGGCCAACAACATCGCCAGTCGACCCGAGTCGACGCCTTGGGCCGAGCGTCGCGGCGAAATTTGCGAGGGCGAGAGGTTGGTCAGAGCCTGCACTTCGACCAGCAACGGTCGATGACCCTCGAGCGTCGGCACGACGATCGAACCGGGGATACCCGCCTTGCGGTCGGCGAGAAACAATTTGCTCGCATCGGGCACGCTGCGCAGACCCGACTCGCCCATTTCAAACAAGCCCAACTCGTTGGTCGAACCGAATCGGTGCTTGACCGCGCGCAACAATCGCAACGCGTGATGACGCTCGCCTTCGAACGACAGCACGGTGTCGACCACGTGTTCGAGCACGCGCGGCCCGGCCAGGCCGCCGTCTTTGGTGACATGGCCGACGAGCACGATCGGCAGATCGCGCGCCTTGGCCTCTTGCACAAGTCGGTGCGCACAACCCCGCACCTGCGAAACCGAACCCGGCGCCGAGTTCAATTGCGGATCAGCGATCGCCTGCACGCTGTCGATGATCACAAGTCGCGGTTTGACCTGCTCGATCGAATTGATGATGTTGGTCAGCGACATCTCGGCCACGAGCCACAACTCGGGTTTGATCGCCCCGAGCCGCTCGGCGCGAAGTCGCACCTGCTGGGCCGACTCTTCGGCCGTCACATAGAGCGTCTTTCCCGACCAACTGGCGAGCAACTGCAACAGCAAAGTCGACTTGCCGATGCCCGGTTCGCCACCGAGCAGAGTCACCGAGCCGGGCACCAAACCGCCACCCAACACGCGGTCGAGTTCGTCGACACCGGTCGCGGTCGGGCGAGAAGCCTTGGCGTCGAGTTCGCTGATCGGTTTGGCTTCACCGGGCGGCACGAGCGCCATGCCCGTGGCGATCGAAATTATTTCGCCGTCGCCCTCGACATCTTCGACCAGGCTGTTCCATGCGCCGCACGCCGCGCATCGCCCCACCCATTTGGGCACGCTGGCGCCGCATTCGGTGCAGCGATATACCGTGCGAAATTTCACCATCTCGCACTAGACATTATTCGCTGGGTGTGCTGGTCGTCCTACGGCGCTTGTAGAGAAACCGCACCGTCACACCGACCATCAATAACAGCCAGGCGATCAAAAGAAACCTGAACAAGCCCGAGATCAGCCGCGCCACGGTCGCGCGCACGGCGGTGTTGCGCGATGTCGTCAACACCGACTGTTCGCTGCCGTCCAAGGGTACGCGCCATGTGATCGTGTTCGCGTTGTCGATGCCCGTCGTTCGCTCGACGACCCCGGGCAGCGTCGCCACAAAATCAATCGTCATCGCCTTGCCCAAGTCAAGGTCGGCTTGCCCCAGGTTTTGGGCGAACGGCGCGCCACCGATCACCTGCAGCAGTTTCGGGTCGGCGAACGCCTTCAACCCGCCGTCGGCCTGCAAACGCCCGTCGAGTTGAAATGTCGAGTCGGTGTCCTTTCCGCTTCTGCTCAAAGAAATTTGTTTGAACGGGCCGAACTCGCCGCTCAACTGTGCCAACAACGCCGTGGCCTGCTCGGGATTATCGAAACTCTGCGTCATCGACACCTGCAAACCACCGTCGGCAGTCTTGTTCGGTCGGCTCACCACCCAACCGCTGGCGATCGCGTCGTCAAATCTCAGGTCATCGGCCAGGTCGGGCACCTTGGTCAAAACTTCCGAGTCGGCGATCGCGTCTATCGTCAGCGCGCCGGCGCCGCTTTGCGCCACATCGAGGGTCACGACCGCATTCACTTGACATGCGCAAAGCGCGACTGCCGCGATCGCGACGGCGAGAGTTCGACGAATCACTCAGTTGTCGGTGTCGCTTCACCCGCACCGGCAAGTTCAACGGCGGCAGGTGGCGCAAAACCTTCGACGCTGCTGAAAGTGAATCGCTTCTCCGATTCATTTTCGGGGTCGTCTTCGGTGCCGACGACGATGATTTCACCGGCATGGAACTCTTTGTTGAGCAACTTTTCCGAAAGCGGATCTTCGAGATAGCGCTGCATCGCCCGGCGCAACGGTCGGGCGCCGAGTTGCGGATCGTAGCCCCGCTTGGCGAGCAACTCTTTGGCTTCGACCTTCAATTCGAGACCCAACCCCAAGCCTTCGAGTTGTCCGACCAGGCGCTTGCTCATCAGGTCGACCATCTGCACGACCTCGTTCATCGACAGTTCGTGGAACACGATCACCTCGTCGATGCGGTTCAAGAAC
>VFZD01000091.1 GCA_016871295.1 Actinomycetota bacterium
GAATAAGGCACCCAACCGGCGTCGACGATCGCCCGCGACGCACCAGGTGCACCATTCAACAACTTCGCCAGGTCCTCGATCAGCGTGTAGTTGCCGGCCTCGCCCAAACCACGACCGCCCGAAACGACGACCGCCGCCTCGTCAAGTTTTGGACCTGAAGATTTTTCCGAATGCGTCGCCACGACCTTCGCGGCGCCCTGCTTGCCGAGATCGGGCACGGCGACCGCCACGACTTCGGGCGCACCACCACCAGCCGGCTCGGCGGCGAAACTCTTTGGTCGGAAGGACACGAGGTACGGACCTTGTCCGCTGAAAGCAGTGGACACCAAGATATTTCCGCCGAAAATCGGCGTTGTCGCGACGACACCATCTGCGGTATCGGCGATATCGATGTTGTTTGTCAGAACGGTGCGGTTCAATTTCACCGACAAGCGCGCCATCGTGTCGCGACCCTCGTAGTTTTGCGGAAACATGATCATGTCCGGCGAATCGCCCGAGTCGATCACGGATTTCATCGCCGCGGCGAGCGCCACACCGGGCAGTTTGCCGGCGAGGTCTCCCGTCGCGTAAATCTTGGTCGCGCCATGTTCGCCAAGTGACGCGGCGATGGCGCTCGCATCGCCGCCGACGAACGCCGTGACTTTGCCCGCGAGCGAGCGGGCCTTGGTCAGCAATTCGAGAGTGCCGGTGGTGGCTACGCCACCTGCGGCCTGGGCAAAAACCCAAATCTTGTTGATTGTCATGCTCGTGCCCTCTGCTCTCAGATCAACTTCAAGTTTTCAAGAAACGCGACGATCTTGCCGAACGCCTCGCCGTCATCTTCGATGACCGTGCCGGCTTTGCGCGCCTCGGCCTGAGTGACGTTGACAATTTTCTGTCCGGCCGCCGCCCAACCTGTCGGCGTTACCGCAAGGTCGCCCGCCGTGACGACATCAAGCGGCTTTTTCTTGGCGTCCATGATGCCTTTGAAACTCGGATAACGCGGCTCGACGACGCCTGCAGTCACGCTGATGACCGCGGGCAACGAACACTCGACCTCGTCGTAACCGGTTTCGCTCTGCCGATCGACCTTCAACACCTGGCCATCGATCTTGACTTTTTTGGCGAACGTCACCGAGGGGAGACCCAGGCACTCGGCGATTTGTTCGGGCACGGTGCCGGTGTATCCGTCCGAAGATTCGGTGCCGGCGATTATCAAGTCGGCGCCACCAAGTTTCGTCACGGCGGCGGCCAAAACTTTTGCGGTGGTCAACGCGTCGGATCCAGCGAGAGCGGGGTCGCTGACGAGCAAACCTCTAGCGGCACCCATCGCCAACGCGGTGCGCATACCCGAGGTTTCACCGTTCGGGGCCATCGACACCACGTAGACCTCGCCCGATCCCGCGCTCGCCACGAGTTGCAACGCCATCTCCACGCCGTACGCATCCGACTCGTCGAGGATCAATTTTCCATCGCGCTTCAACGCGTGTGTAGATGCGTCGAGCGCACCCGGACTGGCTGGATCTGGAATTTGTTTGACACACACGACGATATTCATGGCTTCTATTCTTACCGCTGTAATCGACCTCAAACGCGTTGGAACCCGCACGCAATTCGCTGCTACCGTTTAAGGTCTTGCAGATATTACTCATTGTGAATTCGTTCGCATCGTCGGTAAATCCACGCAATACCGTCGCCGTGCATCAGTACCTCGCCCGCCACCACGGCGTGCAAGTCGTTGAAACCAACGAACGCGGTCATGCCACGCGGTTCGCCAAAGATGCCGCCAACCGAGGGGTCGATCTCGTCGTGGCCTTCGGAGGCGACGGCACCCTCAACGAAGTTGCCACGGGCCTGGCCGGTAGTTCAACCGCATTGATGATGTTGCCCGGCGGATCGACGAATGTTTTCGTGCGCAGCCTCGGCGCCGCGAACGACCCTGTGCTCGCCCTGCAACAGTTCAGCGCGGGGCTCGACCACGACAACATTCACCCGATCAGCCTGGGACGAGCCAACGGGCGCTACTTTTGCTTTCATGCCGGCATCGGTTTCGATGCTGCGGTCGTTGAGTTGGTCGAACGACGCGCGTCGCTGAAACGGTTCGTAGGTCAGCCATTGTTCGCGCTCTCGGCGCTACAGGCCTGGTTCGCGACCTACGACCGCAAGTACCCGCACTTCAGCGTTTCGATCGACGGAAAACATATTCCCAACGGGTATTTCACGATCGTGCTCAACTCGAATCCGTATACGTTCATCGGCAAACGCGCGGTGAACCTCTCGACCGCCGCGTCGATCGACAAGAAACTCGTGGCGATCACGTTTCGCCGGCTGACCACCCCGCTGATCTTGCGCACCGTCCTGCAGGCGATTCGTCAAGACCAGATCAGCGCCTCGTCGGGTGTCGAGATCAGAACCGATGTCGAAGAAATAGAGATT
>VFZD01000092.1 GCA_016871295.1 Actinomycetota bacterium
AAACTGTAGAATATGCGGTGCCGATGACGAACATTCTCGGAATATCCGCGTTGTATCACGACAGTGCGGCGTGCCTGATCAGGGACGGAGAGATTGTCGCCGCGGCCCAAGAAGAACGCTTTTCGCGCAAAAAACACGATTCGCGTCTGCCGCGTCACGCCACCGACTATTGCCTGGCCGAAGCCGGCATCACGGCCCGCGATCTCGACCACGTGGTGTTCTACGACAAACCGTTGCTCAAATTCGAGCGGATCATCAGGACCCACATGGCGTACGCACCTCGCGGTCGCAAGTCGTTCGCCGCGGCCGGGTCGCTTTGGTTCGGGGGCAAATTGCAAACCAAAGAGCAGATTCGCGAGTCTCTCGATTATTCGGGTGAGGTCCTGTTCGCCGAACACCACGAGGCCCACGCGATGTCGGCTTTTTATCCGTCGCCATTTCAGCAAGCGGCGGTTTTGACGATCGACGGCGTGGGCGAATGGGCGACCACGAGTCTCTCGGTCGGACGCGACAACTCGCTCGAGGTACTCAAAGAAATCAAGTTTCCCCATTCGTTGGGGTTGCTCTATTCGGCGTTCACCAGTTTCACCGGCTTCAAGGTCAACTCGGGCGAATACAAGATGATGGGCCTTGCGCCTTACGGGGAGCCCAGATTTGTCGACACGATCCTCGAAAATCTGATCGAAGTTCGCGAAGACGGAAGCTTTCGCCTGAACATGGAGTATTTCGACTTTCCCGTGAGCAAGCGCATGACCAGCCAAAAATTTGCCGCCTTGTTCGGCGGTCCGGCGCGACATCCCGAGTCAGAATTGACGCAACGCGAGATGGATTTGTCGCGTTCGATGCAAGAGGTCACCGAACTCGTCGTGAGTCGGTTGGCGCGTTATGCCCGAAAAACCACATCGATGAAGGACCTGTGTTTGGCCGGCGGCGTTGCCCTGAACTGCGTCGCCAACGGCAAACTCTTGCGCGAAAAAACCTTCGAAAACATCTGGGTTCAACCGGCCGCGGGCGACGCCGGCGGTGCGCTCGGTGCGGCGCTCGGCGTTTGGCACAAGTATCTCGGCAAACCGCGCACCGCAAAGAGCGGCGATTCGATGCGCGGCAGTTATCTCGGCCCGAAGTTCTCAGACGATGAAGTGTCCGGGTTTCTGAATTCACGGGCGATCAAGCACGAGCGGCTCTCACGACACGAATTGAACGAGCGTGTCGCCGATCTTTTGAAAGATGGAGCCGTGGTCGGTTGGTTTCAAGGTCGTATGGAGTTTGGTCCGCGCGCACTCGGCAACCGCACGATTCTCGGCGATGCGCGGCATCCCGACATGCAGAAAAAGATGAACCTGAAAATCAAGTTTCGCGAGGGCTTTCGTCCGTTCGCACCGGCGGTCCTGGCCGAAGACGTCGCCGACTGGTTCGACCTCGAAGCCACGAGCCCGTATATGTTGATCGTCGCCCCGGTGGCGGGGCATCGGCGCACCAAAGATCACGTCGACATGACGAAACTCTTCGGCATCGACAAATTGAATGTCGTGCGGTCGCAGATTCCCGCGGTGACACATGTCGACTTTTCGGCGCGGGTGCAGACCGTGCACAAAGAGACGAATCCCGAGTTTCACGACCTGCTCACCGTGTTCAAGAAGCGACACGGTTGCGCGGTGTTGCTCAACACATCTTTCAACGTGCGTGGCGAACCGCCCGTCTGCACTCCCCAAGAGGCATTCACATGTTTCATGCGCACCGACATGGATTACCTGGTGCTCGGCTCGATGTTGCTCGCCAAATCCGATCAGGCGGCGTTGACCCACGACACCGATTGGCAAAAGGAGTTCGCACTTGATTAAGCGAGGTTTCGTTTTTCTCGTGTGGTGCGGGCTGGTCGTGGCGGGTTTGGCGCGTCGCCTCGTCGGCGCCGGTCGACTCACGGCGAAGGGCACGGCGAACAGTTATTGGGTCGACAAAGCCCCTTTGCCAAAGGATCATTTTGAGCGCCAGCGCTAGAAAATCTCGCGCTGCCGTCGAGCAACGCAACCTGATCGTTCCGCAAATGCGCGACTACGACCAACTCGGCATGCAGCAAGAGTGGGTGCCTCACTTGATGTATTTTCACCCGCGCAACGCCCGGCTGAAATCGGTCTCGACCGATGAATTCGGTTTTCGCAACACGACGGGGGCCAAGGCCGGCGCGCCGACCGCTCTGCTGATCGGCGGGAGCAGCGTGTTCGGCATCGGCGCGACCAGCGACGCGACGACGATTCCGAGTTTGCTCAACGCGCAGACGAAATA
>VFZD01000093.1 GCA_016871295.1 Actinomycetota bacterium
TCACGATCACGCTCGCCGGGCAGTCGTCGCCCGTGAGTTTCGCCCGATAAACCGAACTGGCCACGCCGACTCCCACACCGATGATGCCGATGTCGGCGGTTTTGATCTTTAATCCCGTGGCTTCGGCCAGCCACTGCGCATCTACGTCGTTGATCGACCCCGGTATAGCAACACTCATTTCGACCCCCATCGAACCAAGTTCTCTCAAACTTAACCCGATGGGTCGGTCGGCGCTAATCACATCACGATCGTGGTTAATCGTGATTATTCGTCGGCGACGATCACGGCGGTGACCATGTAACGCATGCCGGTCGGGGTTTCGGCGTGCGTCAAGATATGGCAGTGCCAAGCCCAAACTCCGGCATCTTTTGGCGTGTAGGCAACCGTCCATCGTTCACCCGGCGCGACATTCAACGTGTCGGCCCAAAACGGATACTCGAGCGGCGCACCGTCATGTGCGACAACCAACCCCGCCGGCTGGTGCAGGTGCATCGGGTGAGTCATGCTGCCCTCGTTGTAGTAATGCACGAGCATCGTCTCGCCGACTTTCATCGTGTAGGGCATCGTCGCGGGAAATGATTTGCCGTTGATCGACAAACCGAGCGTGCCCGAATCGTTGAGCACCATCACAACTTCTTGATCGACTTTGCCATCCATATCGGCAAGGCGATCTCCTGCAACTTTCATACCGAGATCTTTCCAGTCGCCGATCAACAGCGCACCCGCCAGACCATTGGGCACTTGCACCTGAGCATTGTGGTGCGAGTGATACATGCCCACCGCCGGCTCCATTGCCGTGAACTCATAAGTAAACGACTGACCTGGCTCGATCGGTTTTTGCGTATACGGATCAACACCGTCCATCGCGTTCGGCACCCGCACGCCGTGCAAGTGCAGAGATGTCGACTCGGGAAGATCGTTCTTCAAAACGATGCGCACCTTGTCGCCGACATTGGCGCGCAGAATCGGCCCGGGTATCTGCCCGTTGTACGCCCAACCCTCCACGAACTTGCCGGGCTCGACCTCCCACTTGATGATCGATGCGGTGATGTTGAAGACCTTATAGCCGTCATCGCTGAGAATTGGTGCGAGTTCGATGTTGCCGGTGCCCGTGGTTTTTGCCGGAAACTTCAGCGCGACTTCCGTCATCTTTGCGTCCATCTGCTGCCAAGTCATCGCGCTGGCACCGCCATCACCTGCCATCATCGCCTGGTCGGCGTTCGGCGCATCGGGTGAGACGGTGAGCGTCGCTTTCATTCCGGCCTCGGGGTGCCCCGAAACGTCGCATACAATTTCGTACGACCCTGCGGCGACATCGCTCGCCACGATCGTCACCAACTGACCCGGGTTCAGCATCTCGGTGCGTAGTTTGAGTTTGGCGATCGCGAAGTTGTGCGCGACATTGCCTTTGTTGGTCACTTGGAAAGTCACATCACCGGGCTTGACCGTTGTCGCCGACATCAGAATCTTGAACTCGCTCAGTTCGACCGAGATGGTTGTCGGCAATTCTTTCGAACTCGTGATGGCCGAATCAGATCGGGTCATCGCCACTATCGCCACCGCGCCGAGCACGACCGTCGACATCGCGACGGCCGCGAGCATCATCGCCGTGATGCCGCGTGTCCAGAAACTTTCATCTTTGGTCGGCATATTGGGCTGCTCGGGTGAGAGTTCTGCAACCATTTGCTTGGCCTTTCTCAAGTGACTGAGAAAAACCTAACTCTCGAACCTCAGATATCGATGAACAAAACAAAAGATCGTGTCGTAATTTGCGACACGATGTCAGGTCCGACTAGCAGAATTTTTGTCAGTCGCGCCTGACAAAATCATGGGCAATAAATCTTGCCTTTGGATTTAAATTTTTTTGCCTTGCCGATTTGTGAATCTGTGGTGCCGGTCAACGACTTCAAATCGACATCGCAAAAAATTGCATCGGTCAGATTTGCCCCTTCGAGATTGGCCCCGGTCATCACCGCTGCGGTGAAGTCGACACCGCTCAGGTTCGCCCCCTTGAAATTGACGTTCGTCAGATCGGCCCGAATAAACAGCGACTTGGCTAGGTTCGTGCCCGCAAAACTCGCCCCTGCCAATGAAGCGACGCTGAAATTCTGAAAATCTAATTGAAGCCGCGAGAAGTCGACCCCGACCAAATTCGCGAATTGACACTGGGTCAATCGAATACACAGTGTGTCCAACACCGTGGTCGTCGTCGGCGGCACCGT
>VFZD01000094.1 GCA_016871295.1 Actinomycetota bacterium
CAGATCAAGAATCTGCTCGCACCGTTCGGTGTCGATGTGTTTTCGTTCGATCTGCCACACTTTCAAGGCCCCGATGCCGTGTTGCATTTGATGTCGGTCTTGTCGCCGATCAGCCGCTCGCGCGCGGTGGTTTACGAACCGCTCGCCCCGGTTCGC
The DNA here is from genome assembly GCA_016871295.1 of Actinomycetota bacterium. Taxonomy (GTDB): domain Bacteria; phylum Actinomycetota; class Acidimicrobiia; order Acidimicrobiales; family Ilumatobacteraceae; genus BACL27. The sequence goes on from VFZD01000094.1 coordinate 157, forward strand.
CTGCTCGAGTTTCTGAAGTCGCGCGACATAAGTTGGCTGACCGTCAACGACCAAGAGGTTCATACGCAGGGTGCGAATATTTTGACCGTCGCGCCAGATGTCGTCGTGCTCGCCGCGGGAAATCCTGAAATCGAGGGCAAACTGCGCGAGGCGGGCGTCAGCGTGAATATTTTTGATGGCGCCAATGTCGCGGTCAAAGGTAACGGCGGGCCGACCTGCTTGACCGCACCGTTATTGCGCAGGTAATCGTCGCCATTTGGACGACTCGCCCGTCGCGAGCCACTTGCGCGCACTACTCGCGCAGGTGCGCGATTTCGTTCAGCGCCAAAATCGACCGCAATCCATTGCGCGCCGCGGCAACCCGATGAATCGATGCGTATTGCGGATAAAAAAAGCCGCGCTCGGTCGTGATCCCCAAAATGTGGGCCAGATATTGATTGATCACACCACCGTGACAAAAGACGACGATTCGTTGCGAAGGGTGGCGGCCGATCAGGTCTTCGAGGCTTGAAACAACACGGCTACGAAAACTGTCGAGTGTGTCGGAGTCTGACTCCCAACCGCCCGCCAAGAGTTTCTGCCAACGATCGTCTTTGGCTTTGCGCAACTCTTCGATCGGAATGTATTCGTTCGACAACCGGTCGTATTCGGCGACATCATCGACGATCGAGATTGGCAAACCAGTCGCCTGCGCCAAAGGTTGGGCCGTCTGTACGGCGCGCTTCATCGGACTCGAATAAATTGCGGCGATTCCCTCGCCCATCAGGTAATTCGCCAACCGCCTCGACTGGTCGTTGCCCTCGGGCGACAAAACTGGGTCAGCGGGACCTTCGACAACTTCTCGGCGCAACGGCAGACCGTGCCGAACAAGTATCAACTCCATTTGTCAGATCAATTTAGCAAGATCCAATTCGTGAAATGCCCTCTCGAAGCGAGAGTTCATCGTCTCCACGAGTGCGCGCGAGCGCGGCTCGTTCAAGTCCATGCCGCGACTCGCCACCACGGGGTAAACCAAGCAGAACAACGCGGTGCCGCGGTATTGCAACCACAGTCGATCGCGGTCGATGTCGGTCACACCGTGCTTTCTCAGACCCTCGAGCCATCGCTCGAAAAGTTCGCCTTCATATTTGCTCGCATCCTCGGGCTTGAGGCTTTGCGTCACGAAATACGCGAGATCGTACGCGCCCGAACCGGTGCCGATCAACTGGAAGTCGTACAGCACGAATTCGTTGTTCTTCGTGAACATCATGTTGTCGGCCCGAAAATCGCCGTGAGCCAGCGTTGTGACGCCGTCCATCAATGACGACATCAGATTTCCGATTTGCGACGCGAATTTCTCGCCTACTTTGATAATCGAATCGGTGAGATCAAGCTCGCGTTTCACTTTTTCCCAACCTTCGGCAAAGACGACGGGAAGCACCGCCGGATAAATCGGATCACTGAACGGAATCGTCGTGCCCTCCGCGGCTAGGACATCGGCCCGACCCCACCACTTGGCGTGTATTTTCGCCAGGGCGTCGACGGCCAGACGCGCATCGTCGATCGTGATGCCGATCGTCTGGTCGATGATCCGGTGCCCTGTCAGATCTTCGAGCACCATCGCGAACTGACTCGTCTCCTCGTTCACCGCGCCAAAATACGAACGCGGTGTCAACACGGGGCACTCTTTGGCCAAAGATTTGAAAAATCGAACCTCGCGAATGTACATCCGCAAAATTGTCGAGGTGAATACGGCCGCCTCGTCGAGCGCGGGAAGTTTCACGATCACGCTCGCCGGGCAGTCGTCGCCCGTGAGTTTCGCCCGATAAACCGAACTGGCCACGCCGACTCCCACACCGATGATGCCGATGTCGGCGGTTTTGATCTTTAATCCCGTGGCTTCGGC
>VFZD01000095.1 GCA_016871295.1 Actinomycetota bacterium
CTCGGCACGATCGTGTCGATAGTGCCGTTCAATTTTCCCGTGTTGTTGTTCGGCTGGCAGGCCGCCGCGGCACTCGCCGCGGGAAACGCGGTGATCGTCAAGCCATCAGAGTTGACCCCGTTGACACTTCTCGCGGTGATGCAAGCGTTCGATCATCTGCCCGCAGGCCTCGTGCAGGTTGTTACGGGTGGCGCCGAAGTCGGTCAACGCTTGGTCGCTCACGAAAACACGCACGGCATCGCGTTCACGGGCAGCGTGCCCGCCGCCCAGGCGGTGGCGAAAACCGCGGCCGAACGATTCAAGCCGGCTCTAATCGAGGCCTCGGGCAACGATCCGTTCATCGTCATGCCGTCGGCGCCGCTCGACGCCGTCGCCCGCGGCGCGGCATTCGCGGCATTTCTCAATTGCGGACAAGTTTGCACATCGGCCGAACGCTTCTATGTGCACGAAGATATTTACGACGAGTTCGTCGCGGCCCTCACAGTTCAGGCGCGCGCTTTGCGCATCGGTAACGGTCTTGACAAGGTCGACATCGGACCAATGGCGTCTGCCCGTGAGCGTGACCGAGTCGAAAAAATCGTCGCCCGTGCCGTCGAGCAGGGCGCAAGGATCGTCACAGGTGGCCGCCGACCAAAAGATTTGTCGGCTGGTGCGTTTTTCGAGCCGACGGTGCTCGAGGTGCGACACGACTCAGAAATAATGCACGGCGAATGTTTTGGGCCGTTGGCACCGGTGTGCAAAGTGCGCGACCTGGACGAAGCGATCGCGCTTGCCAACGACTCGAAACTGGGTCTGGGTGCAAACATCTACACCGAAAATTTGACCGAGGCATTTCGGGCCGTGAACGAAATCGAAAGCGGCATCGTCTGGGTGAACACCCCGCTCAACGACAATGATGCAATCCCATTTGGTGGTCGAAAATTTACGGGCAGCGGTCGAGAACTCGGCGCCGAAGGTCTCGAACAATTTCGTCGATCGAAAATGGTGATGATTGCGCCAACTGCCGAACCCGACCCCGAGTGGTTTCCGTATCCCGACAGCGACGCGTTCAACGCCTGAGCGGTTAGTCGATCTTGCCGACCTGAACGACAAGCATCTTAAAGTCGTCGTCGAGAACTTCTAATCCAAACTTAGTTCGACTGGGGACTGTCATCGAAGTGCCAGTTGCTAATCGGTGAGCCGATTCCGTAGTCGAGTTCGTAGTCAGATTTACCGAGCCCGACAAGACAAAAGCGAACAGCAAAGCATTTTCGTGACCCGGTTCATGCAAGGTCGCTGATCTTTTCGCTCGAACAGTCATCGCACTGGCATAGCCCGAAGTTGCGGCATCGATGCCAGTGTTGCGTGCCTCAAAACCTGAATACTTCCACAACACCCAAGGCGTTTGCTCGGCGACATGGCGCACGAACCGTTGGCCCGAGAAATCTCGATCGGGTTTCACCTGCGAAGTTGGCAGGGTTATTTCGTGTTCGGCAAATGTTTCGTGTTCGGCGGGGGCACCGATCTCGATGACTTCGAGATTGTCCGAACTTTCGAGCACGCGGTGGCGAATCTCCGGCGGTTGCAACACACAATCGCCGGGGTTCATGACAAATGACTCGCCCTGATCTTCGTAGACCACCCGCACCCACCCGCTCTTGCAATAGATCATTTGAAATTTGATGCGGTGGTAGTGAACATAATCGGGCACCGGCCCACCCATCGGAATGTGAATGTGGGAAGCGATAAACACGCCGCCGAGTCGACCGGGGATCAAATCGCGATAACGCATGCCCGCCCGACCGATCGACCAGGATGCTTCGCTCGACAACGGCGTAACCACGAGCGATTCACGCAACTCGGGCAAGATCACCTCGTTGCCAAAGTTGGTTATTTCGACGACGGTGCCGTTCGGTGCGGTCAAGATCTCTGATGGTCGGTCGTCAATCTGCAGACGCAATTTTGTGCCCTCTCCCGAACCACCGACCTGCAAACAAAGACGAACTCCGTAGCCGGTGATCACGGCCTTCATCGGATTATCGGC
>VFZD01000096.1 GCA_016871295.1 Actinomycetota bacterium
ACCGTTGTTGTGGCGGGGAATTGGGTCGAAAAATCGGTGTTAGAATAACCGAATCATGACCCGTAGCGCCGTTGGGCGTTTTCGTCGAACGGTGTCACCCCTCGCCGGTGCCATCTGTTGCGTTTCCCTGGTGGTCGGGCTGGCGCCCGCGCAGGCCGGCGCGGCGACCCCCGATTTGAATCGCCTGGTGCAGACCTCCGACCAAAAGCAGCGCGAGGTCGAGGCGATTCTCGACGAACTCGACCGTCTCGAAGAGCAAATGGACGCCCTGGCCGACGACTACGCCGATGCGATCAACGACGGCATCGAACTCGACAAAGAAATCGCAGCCACCGAGGATCGGATCAAAGCCAAAGAGATCGAACTCGCCGCGATGCAGGCTCAGTTGCAAAACGTCGCACTCAAAACATTCGTCGGCAAGTCGGTGTCGAACAGCCTGGCCAGCATTCTCAGTTCGACCGGAACTTTGTCTGACGCCGTTCGTCGTTCTTATTTGACCTCGGTGGCGCTGAACACCGGCGTCGGCGGTCTCGACCAGTTGCAAGCCGTGATCGAAGAAATCGCCCGTGAACGAAAGCAACTCGAGAGCCAGCGCACTCGCGCCGGCGGCATCGCCGATTACGCCAAGAAGCGGCTTGCGGCGGCCGAGGCGAGCGCGGCGGCCTACTCCGCCCGTCAGGCGCAGGCTCTGCTCGAGTTGGGCGACTTGTTGCGCAACGAGCAAAGTCGTCGGGCCAAGGCCGCGCTCGAAGAGGCGAAGCGACAAGCCGCCGAATTCACCAAGAAAAAATATTCGAACATTCCCGCGCCGTCATTGGCCGCCGGCATCGCCGTGAAGGCCGCGTTGTCGCAACTCGGCGTGCCGTATAAGTTCGGCGCACTTTCCCCCGGCCTGGCATTCGACTGCTCGGGTCTCGTCGCCTACGCCTGGGCCAAAGCGGGCGTTGGCATTCCGCGGTCGTCGCGTTCGCAGTATTACGCGTTGACGCGAATACCGACGGGTGCGATACAGCCCGGCGACTTGATTTTCACGCGCAACCCGGTCAGCCACGTCGGCATGTATCTGGGCAACGGACAAATGATCGCCGCGCCGCGCACCGGCGATGTGGTCAAGGTTTACGCCGTCAGTTGGTCGAAAGTGACCGGGGTCGGGCGACCAAAGTGATGATCGGGGCATGATCGCGGCGCTCGAAGGTTGGGCCCGTTCGAAGTTTTCGCACGATCGCATCACAAGAGAGACTTTTCGAAAAGGCGCGGGGCCGGCGGTGATCGTCGTGCACGAGATACCCGGCATAACACCCACCGTCGAGCAATTCGCCAACGATGTCGCCGCCGCGGGGTTCACGGTGGTGATGCCGCTCTTGGTCGGCACCACGGGTGAACCACCGAGTTCAAAGTATCTGGCGACATCGATGGCCAAAGTTTGTATTTCGAAAGAATTCACGACGATGGCGATGAACAAGACTTCGCCGATAATCTCGTGGCTCCGCGCGTTGGCCAAACAACTGCACCAAGAGATCGGTGGCAAGGGTGTCGGCGCGGTCGGCATGTGCTTCAGTGGCGGTTTCGCCCTGGGCATGATGGTCGACGAGATCCTGGTCGCCCCCGTGCTTTCGCAACCCTCGTTGCCCTTCGCCTTTGGTGCGAAAAGAGCAGCCGACTTGAATCTCTCGCCCGATGACGCCGAACGAGTCGCGCAGCGCGCGGCGGCCGGTTGTCAAGTTTTGGGCCTGCGCTTCAAGTCGGATCGTTTGGTCGGAACTCGATTCGACGAACTGCGGCGATTGTTGGGCGACTCGTTCGTCGCCGTCGAATTCGAATCATCGGCCAAATCTGATCACTCGGTGCTAACCGAACAGCGCCAAGAACTCGGCGTGCAACGCGTGCTCGAGTTTTTG
>VFZD01000097.1 GCA_016871295.1 Actinomycetota bacterium
CCGGTCGACGCGCAACTGTCAAAGTTCACGCTGACTTTCATCAATGTGAAACTAGTCCACAGAACCCTGACGCTCGAACGCGCACAAAACCGCGCGCAGCGACGCGGTGATCGTGCTCGGGTCGGTGCCGACACCCCAACGCACGTTGCCCTCGTCGTCGGCGCCCTCGATATATGCAACCGCCATCGCCTCTGAGCCTTGACTCAACGCGTGCTCGACATAATCCTTGACGTCGAACTTGGCGTTGAACTCCCGGCGCAACGCCTGAACGAACGCGTCGATCGGTCCGTTGCCCGTGCCGTTGAGCGTTCGCGGCGAGCCGTCGACCAGCATCTGGGCGCTGATGGTTGTCGAGCCCTTCGAGTTGCTGCGCAACTCGTGGCTTTCGAGTTTGAAGCGCGACTCGGCCAACAAATATTCACGCTCGAACGCCGACCACATCACATCGGGCGCGATCTCGGTGCCCGAATCTTCGGTGATGTGTTGAATCGCCTTCGAGAACTCGACTTGCAGTCGACGCGGCAAGGCGAAACCATGCTCGGTCTGCATGACATACGCGACGCCGCCTTTGCCCGATTGGCTGTTGACGCGAATCACCGCCTCGTAGGTTCGGCCGACATGCTTCGGGTCAATAGGCAAATATGGCACGGCCCATTTGTCGTAATTTTTTGGCAACGCATCGAAGCCTTTCTTGATTGCATCTTGGTGGCTGCCCGAAAAAGATGTGTAGACCAAATCGCCGGCGTATGGCTGGCGTTCGGGTACGGCCAGACGGTTGCAATACTCGGCGTCGCGACGCAGCGCATCAATATCGTTGATGTCGAGTTGCGGATCAACCCCGTTCGTGAACAGGTTCATCGCCAGGGTAATCACGTCGACGTTTCCGGTGCGTTCGCCGTTGCCGAACAGCGTGCCTTCGACGCGGTCGGCGCCGGCCATCACGCCAAACTCCGCCGCGGCCACCGCGCAGCCGCGGTCGTTGTGGGGGTGCAACGATAGAACAACCTTGTCGCGGCGCGGCACGTTGCGAACGAACCACTCGATGACATCGCCGTAGACATTCGGCGAATAGCACTCGACCGTCGCCGGCAAGTTGAGGATGATTTTTTGGTCGGTAGTCGGCTCGATGACCTTCATCACCTCTTCGCAAATCTCGACGGCAAAATCCGGCTCGGCCAAAGTAAAACTCTCGGGCGAATACTCGTATCGAATCGCGGTGCCTTTGACCCGATCTTCGAGTTCGGTGCAGATCTTCGCCGCGTTTGTGGCGATGTCGATGATCCCGTTTTTGTCGAGACCGAAAACGACGCGACGTTGCAGTGGGTTGATCGAATTGTAAAAGTGCACGATCGCCTTTGGTGCGCCGATCAGAGATTCATAAGTGCGCTCGAGCAATTCGCGTCGGCATTGAACCAACACCTGGATCGTGACATCTTCGGGAACCAAATCTCGCTCGATCAGCAACCGCACGAAGTCGTAGTCGGGCTGGCTGGCCGAGGGGAACCCGACCTCGATTTCTTTGAAGCCCATCTTGACGAGCGTCTTGAACATGCGCAGTTTTCGCTCTGGGTCCATCGGGTCGATGAGAGCCTGGTTGCCATCGCGCAAATCCACCGAACACCACAGCGGTGCCTTGTCGATGATGCGGTTTGGCCAGGTGCGGTCGGCGAGCACGAACGGCACCGAGTGCGCGTATTTCTCGAATTCCATCTTTCGGGGCTTCGTCGGTTTTGGTGGCATTTTGTCTCTCGTTTCGTGTTTTCGATGCTGGTATCAAAAAGAAAACCCC
>VFZD01000098.1 GCA_016871295.1 Actinomycetota bacterium
ACGTTTGTGAATGCGCATCTCAAAGTGCTCGCGCGAGTCTTTGTCGACGTGCGGGCTACGAGTGACGGTGAAGCGATGCTTGTCGGTCGGCAGAGGGATTGGCCCTCGCACCGTCGCACTGGTCCGAGTCACCGTTTCGACGATCTTCTTCGCGGAATCGTCGATGTTCTGGTGATCAAACGCCTTGAGACGGATGCGAATGCTCTGTGCCATCAGCGTTTGCCTTGCGGGTCGAACTACTTGATGATCTTTGTTACCCGACCGGCGCCGACGGTACGACCGCCCTCGCGAATCGCAAAGCGCAGACCCTCGTCCATCGCGATGGCCTTTCCGAGTTCGACCGTCATCGTCACGTTGTCACCCGGCATGACCATCTCGGTGCCCTTCGGCAACTCGATGGTGCCCGTCACGTCTGTGGTGCGGAAGAAGAACTGTGGTCGGTAGTTGTTGAAGAAGGGCTTGTGACGACCGCCTTCATCCTTCTTCAATACATAAACCTGACCCTCGAAGTTCGTATGCGGAGTGATCGAGCCCGGGGCGCAAAGCACCTGACCACGTTCGACTTCTTCCTTCTTCGTGCCGCGCAAGAGCGCGCCGATGTTGTCGCCGGCCCGACCTTCGTCGAGCAACTTGCGGAACATTTCGACACCCGTGCAAACGGTCTTCTGCGTGTCGCGCAAACCGACGATTTCGATTTCGTCGCCGGTATGGACCCTGCCCTGCTCGACCCTGCCGGTGACAACGGTGCCACGACCGGTGATCGTGAACACGTCTTCGATCGGCATCAAGAACGGCTTTTCGAGCTCGCGCTTCGGTTCCGGGATGCTTTCGTCGCAGGCCGTCATCAACGCCATGATCTTCTCTTGCCAGGCGGCATCACCCTCGAGCGCTTTCAGCGCCGAGACGCGAACGATCGGGCTGTTGCGGTCGAACTCGTATGATTCCAACAGGTCGCGAACTTCGTCTTCGATGAGCGTAAACATCTCTTCATCCTCGACCATGTCCGACTTGTTCAGGGCGACGACGATGTACGGCACACCGACCTGCTTGGCGAGCAAAACGTGCTCACGGGTTTGCGGCATCGGTCCATCGGTCGCGGCGACGACCAAGATCGCGCCGTCTACCTGTGCGGCACCGGTGATCATGTTCTTGATGTAGTCGGCGTGGCCCGGCATGTCGACGTGCGCATAGTGGCGCTTCTCGGTGTTGTACTCGATGTGAGCGATCGAGATCGTGATACCGCGGGCCTTCTCTTCGGGGGCCTTGTCGATCTGGTCGAACGGGGTGTACTCGGCGAGACCCTTGCTCGCCAGCGTCTTTGAGATCGCCGCAGTAAGAGTCGTCTTGCCGTGGTCGATGTGACCCATCGTGCCGATGTTTACGTGCGGCTTGTTGCGCTCGAATTTTGCCTTGCTCATTTTTCTTCTCTCCTGTTATCGCTTTTTCTTTAGACTCTGGCCTGCTCGGTTATTCGCCCCGCACCCGCTTGATGATTTCGGTTGATATTGCTTCGGGCACCTGCTGATACGAGTGAAACTGCATCGTGTAGGTCGCACGCCCTTGAGTGCGAGAACGCAGGTCTGTACTGTATCCGAACATTTCCGAAAGCGGAACCTGCGAACGCACGATTTGGGCGTTTCCATTGGCTTCCATGCCCTCGATACGGCCTCGGCG
>VFZD01000099.1 GCA_016871295.1 Actinomycetota bacterium
ACAAGCCGCAGCGTGACTTTCTCGCCGCCGCCACCGATCATGATCGGCATCTTGCCGCGCATCGGCTGCGGATTCAGTTTCGCCAACCGCGCCTGAATCAGCGGCAAACCGGCCTCGAGCAACTTCAATCGTTCGATCGCCGTGCCGAAGTGGTATCCGTATTCCTTGTAGTCGCGCTCGAACCAACCCGAACCGATGCCGAGCACGAAACGCCCCCCGCTGATGTGGTCGATCGTGCGCGCCATGTCGGCCAGCAACTGCGGGTTGCGGTAGGTGAAACACGAAACGAGCGCACCAATCTGCGCATGGCAAGTGTCGGCCGCCATCGCCGCGAGCAACGAGTAACACTCGAAGTGCGTCGCCTCGGGGTCGCCCGACAGCGGGAAAAAGTGATCCCAAGTCCAGATGCTGTCGACGCCCATCGCATCGGCCGTGCGCCATGCCGCGCGCATTTCTTTGATATTCGTGGCCTGCGGCCAAAGTTGCACACCGATCTTCATAGCCACACAATACCTCTAGACTTGGCGTCGAAAATTTCAATCACTATTTGTAAAGGATAAAAATGCGTCGCAAAAAATCACGTCTCGCGGTTGCACTTGGTTTTTCACTCGTCGCCGGTCTTGCACCCGTCGGTCACATCGGCTCCGCCGGCGCCGTCGTCGAGTGGGCGCTCACCGAAGACGCAGTCTCACTCGGTTTGACCGGTGTATCGCCGCATGTCGAGCGCACGGGCGGTGTCGACCGTATCTGGCATCCAGGTGGTCTTGCCGGCACCGTGGTCGCCGATTGCAATGATGCCGGGGCCTGCACGAGTGTCTCGATCACGGGGCGGTTGGACACCGACTTCACGGCGATCACTTTGCCCAACGGCACGCGTCGCGCATATTTCGTCGAGATGTCGATGACGCCTGGTGTCAACACCAAGTCGGTTTCGTCTGCGCCGTGCTTGACGTCGGCGTGCACTGGCGTCGGCACCTCAACCGTCACCGCGGCCGAACTAGTTGTTTCACAAAATGAAAAAGCTTGGGGTGTGCCTGACGCGGTCGTCACGCCCGACGGCAAGGTGCGACTTTATGTGGTTGAGACACCAACCCAAAGCAACAACTGCGCTGAAAAGGTCGCGAGTTACATTTCGAGCGACGGCATTTCATTCACGAAAGAAGCAGGCTGGCGTCTTGAAGGCGGCTACGTCGACACCGAAGTTCTGCGCGCAAAAGACGGCGAGTGGCTGATGGTGATGGCCGACGGGCCGGGTTGCGGTGATCAGGTGCAGAAACTCTATGTGTCGAGTTCGAATGATGGCTTGACATGGGCGAAACCGCAAAGAATCTCAGGTTCGGACCTTAGGCGACTTGACCCGACCGGATACGAGGTTTCGGCGAACGTGTTTCGCGTTTATTATGCGACCGCTGTTGCCGGCGCATTGGGCGATGTCACCTACACGATCAAGCGCGGCACTATCGCAATCAAGCAATCCTCGGGCGAGGTTGCGATTACGGGTGGCAAGAATGCAAAAGCCAAGACGACCATCACCTGCGTCAA
>VFZD01000100.1 GCA_016871295.1 Actinomycetota bacterium
CGACGAACATTCACTTTTGGTCCGGCGCCGAGTGCGTTTGCGGTCGTGCTCATCGCCGACTAACCCCCGACGCGCTCGAACAAATCAGCGCCCGTCGCGGTGTTCAACTCGCCTTTTCGAAATGACTTCGTGGCCACGCCGATGAAAGAAAAAACGACGAGCGTCATCAGCAAGTGACCGACCGTGACGAGCGAGTTCCACAACCAAGCGGGACCCGAATACTGAAAGCCGGTGACCGTCGCCGCCGGTTGGTCGGCAAAACCAGCGATAAAAAATGGCAGCGACGCCAGAACGGTGGCGAGAAACCCGAGCAGTCCGAGACCGATCACCGGCGTCGACGGCATCTGGCGACCCCAAATTCGCGGCCCGAAATAGGCGACCGCACCGACGCCGCTCAAGAGCACGCCATAGGTGACGTAAACGAGCACGCCCTCGTCGAAGACCGTGTTCGCCAACTTGAGATTGGTGATCTTCTGCACGGCGCTGCCGATCATGCCGGTGAGCACCATGCCGACGCCCAAAAACGCGGGCACGAACGCGGCGTTCAGTTTTGCCCGCTCGTTTTTCATCGCCAACAAACACAAACCAAGAACGATCAACACGCCGAGAATCGACAAATCATTGAACAGCAGATACGGCACCAAGGACTTGGCGATGTCACCGAGCCGATCCGAGAAGGTGACCGTGTGCGAGGTCTGAGTCACCGAGGCGATCATCGCCGTCGACATCAGTCCGACACCGATCAACAATCCCCCGCGCAAGGGTTGTTTGCCTTTCGTCATCGTCGCCACGATCTGCGCCAGAACACCGAGCGTCGGTATCGCCACGAGAAATACTTGCGGTGCACCAAACGCCCAGCCCAACCAGGCGTTGACACCGTCGCTGGCGCCAAAGGTGTTTCTCTCGTACGAATGGTCGACCGCGACGTAGATCAGCGCGCCGACGGCGACGGGCAATGTGACGAGCATCGAGATGCCGGTGACCAGGGCCGACCACGAAAAAATGGGCGCTTCGATCAGCGTCATTCCCGCGCGACGCGATGTCAACACGGTGGTCGCGACGCTCGCGCTGATCAACAACAGGCCCGCCAAAACCAACCCGAGTCCCCCGAGATAAAGATCGACCATCTCGGCATCTCCCCCGCCCGGACCCCCGTTGTTCAGGTAGGCGGTGCCGACGAGAACGACGCCGAACAGCCAAAGATAAAAACCGAACAACGCGGCACGCGCGAACGCGAGCGAACGGGCCCCGATCTGCATCGGCACCACGGCGACAGCCAGACCCAGCATCAACGGTGCGGTCACCGCATATATGAGGTCAAAACGGAAGGCCGAGAAAAGTTGCACGATGATGTCGGCACCCAAAAACGCGCTGGATGTCGAGATCCGTTCGACGGCCAAAAGGGCACCTTCGACCGCGGTGGCCAGCGCGAAAACCCCCGAAATCGCAATCAACATCCGACCAAGACGCCTGTGGTCGTTGGTCATCAAGTAGGCGACGACCGTAGCGAGGATGCTCGACTTCACTGCCGATTGCACC
>VFZD01000101.1 GCA_016871295.1 Actinomycetota bacterium
CAAAAGATGTGGGTCGACACCGACACGGCGAGCGACGACGCGGTGGCGCTGATCTTGGCGATCAAGAGCAAGACGACCGAAGTTCTGGGGATCTCGATCGTCGCCGGCAATGTGCCGATCGATTCGGGCGTGCAAGCCGCGCTCTACACCCTCGAGATGTGCGGCGCGCATGTCCCCGTGCATGTCGGTGCGAGCCGACCTTTGGTTCGCCCATTCTCCTCGGCACAAAATGTGCACGGCATCGACGGCATGGGTGATATCGGTCTAAAACTTGTCGGTCGCACACCAACCTCGCACAACGCGATTCGTCAATTGCTCGAAACGTTCGGCGCGATGCCGGGCGAAATTGACTTGGTTACGCTCGGCCCACTGACAAACATCGCTCTGGCGCTGGCAATCGAACCGAGGTTTGCGTCGTGGGTTCGACGGTGCGTGATCATGGGCGGCACGGGCGTTTTGCCCGGCAACGTGACGGCAGCAGCCGAGTTCAACGTGTGGGCTGACCCAGAGGCGGCCCGAATCGTGTTCGATTCTGACTTGCCGCTCGAAATGGTCGGTTGGGATGTCTCGGTCGCCGATGCGGTGATCTCCGACGACCTCGCCGCCGAACTCGGCGCAGCCAGCAAACTCGGCAAGTTCGCGATGAGCATTCAATGCCGGGTTCGCGAATTCTGCCGAACCGAGACGAAACTCGACGGCTTCGACCTGCCCGATCCGATCGCCATGGCGGTCGCGCTCGACCCGACGATCGTCAGTTCAGAGATTCAAAAGCATGTTCGCGTCAACCTGGGCTATGGCGACACCAGGGGCCAGACGCTTGTCGACCATCTCGAGGCGATCAACGACCGCAACAACTGTCGGGTCGTGTTGCGAGTCGACCGGGAAAAATTCGTCGCGCGATTGCGCGAGGCGCTACTGGCCTGAGCCAAGTCTTTAGTGCGCGGTCGAGCCGCGAGAACTAACTTGAAACCGGGTTGACGTCGACGACTTTGCGTCCGCGACGCTCGCCAAACTTGACTTTGCCGCTGACCAAAGCGAAAAGTGTGTCGTCGCTGCCCAGACCGACATTCTTGCCGGGGTGCACCTTGGTGCCGCGTTGGCGAATCAAGATCGCGCCGGCGTTGATCGCCGTGCCGTCGAACACTTTCACGCCGAGGCGTTGAGCATTTGAATCTCTGCCGTTGCGTGTGGAGCCGCCACCTTTCGTTTTTGACATGACTTAACCTTTCGCGATCGAGGTGATTTCAACGAGGCTATAGCGCTGGCGATGACCGAAGCGACGACGCTGATTGGTGCGACGTTTGTAGATGAACCCGTCGAGTTTCTTGCCGGTTATCTCGGCGACGACTTTGCCCTTGACCGATGCCTTGGCCAATTGCGCGGGCGTGGCCAAGACAGTGTCGCCATCGACGACCATGATCGGCGTGAGCGAAACCTCGGAGCCGGCCGCGACACCGAGAAGTTCAAGTTGGACCTGTTGTCCCTTGGCGACCTTTTCTTGTTTGCCACCTGAAGCAATAATCGCGTACAT